>DAISWS010000006.1:0-44310 GCA_036826275.1 Vulcanimicrobiaceae bacterium | reverse complement strand
CCGTTTACGGCGCCTCTTCTCGCATTGCAGCGGAAACGCTACACGACCGCGGATTGCGCGGACGCAAGTTTTTCGAGCATTGCGCGGCTGAACTGCGCGAGATCCTCGGCGCTGCGCGAACTCACCCAGTTGCTGTCCTGCACGACCGGTTGGTCGCGGTACAAGCCGCCCGCGTTGCGAATGTCGTCGGCGATCGGATGCGCGCCGGTCAGCTGACGCCCGCGCACGATCTGCGCGGAGATGAGCACCTGCGCGCCGTGGCCGATCGAAAACATCGGTTTCTTCGCTGAGTCGAACTCGCGTACGAAACGCTGCACTTCTTTACTGGCGCGGATCTGATCCGGCGAAAGGCCGCCGGGAACGAGCAGCGCATCGAAATCTTCCGCCGTGCAGTCGGCTACGAGTTCCTCCGCTTTGCTGGGGTTTCCGTCATCCAATCCGCGCTTGCCGCGGATCTTTTGACGCGACTTCTCGTCGAGACCGACGATCGTAACGATCGCCCCCGCCTCCTCCAGCGCGCGCCGGGGCTCCGACAGGTGATTTTCCTCGTATCCGTCGCCGACCAGCGCGGCGATGCGTTTTCCTTCGACTGATTGCATCCGGCTCCGATTCTCTGGTGTGGCTTCTTGCTCCCCGTCTACTTTTAAAGGGCTCCTCCCGTGAACTGCACGGCGACGCGGAGCAAGTAGGCAAGTTCGATCTCGATTTTCCCCAGCGCGTCGAGCAGGGTGTCCTCCCCGACGGCCTTGAGCGTCGCGTTGCGCTTGGTCATGTCGCCCTCCGGAACCGGATGGCGCGGATTGATCTCCCGCATGTAGATGCGGGCGTCGTAACGCGTCTGACCTTCGGGGAGAAAGTAGAGCGGATCGAGGCCGGACGCATACGCCTCCAGCGAGAGCAGCCCGCTCTTCTGCATGAACTCGATGGGACGCGATCGCAGCGCTTGCACCATGCGCGCCATGCAGCTGACACCGACGCGCGCATTGCCCGCAAAGACGTCCTCGAGCTGTGCCGCGCTCAAGCCGCAGGCGGCCGCCAGCGCGGATTCCTCGACGCCGCGCTCGGCCGCATAGGCGCGTAAGCTTCCGCCGAAGGCCCCCCCGCCCGCTGTTCCAACCGTGCCGTTCCACGAAACGGTCCGTTCGCTCATTCGATCGGCTCCATACTGACGTACAGGTCGTCACCGCGCTGTTCGAGCGCAAAGCGCGGAACCCGCGCGAACTCGCCCAGCGTCATCTTCCCGTTGCGCACGTCGAAGCACCAGCCATGCCATGGGCACGTGACGAGTGGACCCTCGAGCCAGCCGTCCGCGAGCGGACCACCCTGATGCGGGCAGCTGTTCTCGATCGCAAAAAACCGGCCGTCCACGTTGAAGACGGCGACGTCGTAACGGCCGGCGCGGAACGGTCGTCCCTGCCCCGGCGGAATTTCGCCGGCGCTTGCGATTCGAACGAAGCTCACGCTAACCAAATAACCCGGAAACGAGCCCGCCGTCCACCGCAATAGTCTGCCCGGTGATGTATGCGGCAGGCTGACCGCACAAAAATGCGGCAAGCGGCGCGAACTCCTGCGGCTGCGCGATGCGTCCGATGGGCACTTCGCTGCCGGCGCGCGCAAGCGCGGCATCGTCGCCGCCGTAGAGCGAACGCAGACGCGCCGTTTCGATCCGACCCGTCGCAATCGCGTTGACGGTTACGCCGTCCTTGGCAATTTCCGCTGAAAGCGTCTTTAGTGCGGAAACGAGCGCCGTGCGAAACATGTTCGAGAGCGCGAGTGTCGCAATGGGTTGCTTCACCGAGGTCGACGTAAGCGCGAGAATGCGTCCCCAGCGGCGCTCGCGCATGCCCGGAACGACTCCTTCCACGAGTTGCAATACGCTGCGCAACAGCGATTGGTACGCGGCGTCCCAGTCGGCGGGCGATAGCTGCGTGAGTGTTCCCGGTTTGGGTCCTCCGGTGTTCGCGATCAAGATGTCGATGCCGCCGAATGCGTCTTGCACGCCATGCAGCAAGCGATCGATGCGCGACGAATCGGAAAGATCCGCGACGAACGCCTGCGCATCCGGCGAACCCGCGCTCGTTGCCAGCGACGCGACGCGTTCGAGTTCTTCTTTTCGGCGCGCCGCCAGCGCTAGGCGAACGCCTTCCCGCGCGAGTTCCAATGCGCACGCCTCGCCGAGTCCGGAGCTGGCGCCGGTCACGAGCGCCACTTTGCCGCGAATCTTCAGGTCCATGGCGCAGAGTTCCGGAGGACGCAAAGCGCCCCTTTCGAACGCACAGCGCATGTCGCAAACGCCGCAAACCATCGTCGAACGCCGCACCGAGATCGTCTTTCCGACCGACGTCAACCACTACGGTACGCTTTTCGGCGGCAAGGCCGTCGCAATGATGGACGTCGTCGCGTCGATCGCGGCAATGCGCGCGTCGAAAAAACCGGTTGTCACCGCGTCTATCGACCGCGTCGACTTCAAAGCGCCGATTCGCGAGGGCGACTTCGTCGAAACGATCGCGCGCGTCGTCGCAATCGGGCGCACGTCCGTAACGGTTGAAGTCGAGCTGTGGGGCGAGATTCCGGCAACGGGCGAACGCAAGCTCTCAACGGTTGGCAAGTTCGTGCTGGTGGCCATCGATCGAGACGGCCGTCCAACCCCGATTACGTCCTAGCCGGTTACTTCGGGGCCAAGCGGATTGCGCCGTCTAGGCGGATTACTTCGCCGTTGAGCATTTGGTTTTCGACGATGTGGCGGGCGAGCATCGCGTACTCTTCCGGCTTTCCTAAACGCGCGGGGAACGGCGTCTGTTTGCCGAGCGAATCGCGCGCGGCTTCGGGTAATCCCGCCATCATCGGCGTATCGAAGATGCCCGGTGCAATACTCATCACGCGGATCTGCTGCTGCGCGAACTCGCGCGCGAGCGGAAGCGTCATACCGACGACGCCACCTTTGGAAGCGGAATACGCGACCTGGCCGATCTGGCCGTCGAACGCCGCGACCGAGGCCGTGCAAATGATGACGCCGCGGTCTTCTCCCGGCTGCGCAGGTTGTTTCATGATCTGCGCCGCTGTCAATCGAACGACGTTAAACGTGCCGATCAAATTTACGCTTATGACTTTCGCGAAATGATCGAGCGGCTGCGGACCTTCGCGGCCGACTGCGCGCTCCGCCGTTGCAATGCCCGCGCAATTCACCGCGCCATTGAGCGCGCCGAACTCCGTGACCGCCAGATCGATGGCGGCTCGCACCTGCGCTTCATTCGAAACGTCGGTTTTTTGAAAACGCACGCGCGAAACGATTGCGGCGGATGGCGCCTCGCGCGGTTCGTTCACATCGGCGATGACGACGTTCGCGCCCGCGCCGGCGAATTCGCGTACCACTGCTGCACCGAGCCCGGAAGACCCGCCCGTTACCAAAAATGTCTGACCGGCCAGTTTCACGTTCAGGATATCCTCTCTATAATCGTTGCGTTTGCCATTCCGCCGCCTTCGCACATGACGCAAACCATAGCGTCCGCCGCGGCGTTCCAGTTCGTTGAGCAAGATCGTCATCAGCCGCGCGCCGCTCGATCCGAGCGGATGCCCCATCGCAATCGCACCGCCGTTGACGTTGGTCTTTGCGTGGTCCGCGCGCATGTCGCGCATCCACGCGAGCACGGCGCTCGCGAACGCTTCGTTGACTTCGAATAGATCGATATCGTCCATGCGCAAACCTGCGCGTTCGAGCACGTTGCGCGTTGCCGGAATCGTCGCCGTAAGCATGAGTTCCGGATCGCCGCCGGTGACCGCATTGGCAAGAACGCGTGCGCGCGGGCGTAAGCCATGCGCGCGCGCATAGCCGTCCGAAACGAGCAGCACCGCCGCCGCGCCGTCGCTGATCTGCGAGGAGTTTCCGGCCGTAACGACGCCGTCATCGCTGAAGGCCGGCTTGAGTGCCGCAAGCTTTTGAATCGAGGTGTCAGCGCGAATGCCTTCGTCGCGGTCGAGTTCGGCAAGCGCAACGAGCTGCGAGAAGAAATAGCCGCGCCCGGTCGCGTTCGCCGCACGCTCGTGACTTTCCAAACTGTACGCGTCCAGTTCCTCACGTGACATGTGCCAGCGTTTCGCGATGAGTTCGGCGCTGATGCCTTGATTGAAGATGCAATCCATCGGTACGCCGGGCCCGTTCACGAACGATGCGCCGAGCGGGACGCGCGTCATCGATTCAACACCGCACGCAATCGCCGCATCGTACGCGCCGCTCGCGATGCCCTGCGCCGCAAACGCGATGGCTTGCTGGCTCGATCCGCACTGACGATCGACCGTGGTGCCGGGAACGTGGTGCGGGAAATCCGCTTCCAGCAACGCGCAGCGCGCAACGTTCAATGCTTGTTCGCCGACCTGACTGACGCAGCCGGCGATGACGTCGTCGATGGTTGCGGGATCGATGGCGCAGCGCGTTACGAGCGCACGCAGCGTCTGCGCGAGCAGACCCACCGGGTGACGATCCTTGAGCGCGCCGCCGCGCCGGCCGACGGGCGTGCGCACGGCATCAAGAATGAGTGCTTCGTTCATTTTACGGCATCACGACGGCGCGCAGCGGCAAATCGCATCGCCGCGCCAGATCTTCCCAATACGCGCACGGCTGTTCGGCAAAGCGGGCGCCGAGTGCCTGCGCGTCCAGCGCGAGCAGTTGCAGCGCTTCTTTCAGCCGGCTTTGAAAATGCGGCTCGAGCGCGGCAAGCGCAACCCATCCATCGCGCGCCTCGTAGAGACGATACGTCGCAAGAGCGCCACCGAGCGGGCCGTTCGCATTGGTCAAGCCATATCGCACGGGATCCGCCAGCTGCGCCGCACCGTCCGCGATCGCTATCTCGATCGTCCATCCCGCGCCCGCGTACTCGCGCGCAAAGAGCGCGCGATACGCCGCCGCCATGGCGCGCTCCGCCGCAAACAGATCGGCGAAAACGCTCCGCGGCATCGCCGGCGGATCGAGTAGTCCCGCCCGCGCTTGATAGGTAAGGTCGTGCCCCGCGCGGTTGCCGTTGGGCGCGGCTTCACCGACGATCGCAACGTGGCACAGGCGCGGGTAGCGTTCCCGAAGCGGCTTCCCGCTCAAGCCCAGACGTTCGAGCGCGCCGGTACGCATGGCGGTCAGCAGCAGATCCGCTTCACCGAGCAGCGCATCGAGCGCAGCGAGACCTTCGGCGCTTTTGAGGTCCAGGCGCACGACGTCCAGGCGAGCGGTGATCGCCGCGTACCAAGCCGGTGCGGCGGCCTCCAGCGGATCGCCGTCCGGCGGCTCGACCTTCGTGACCGCTGCGCCGTCGCGCGCCAGCGCCGCCGCAGCGAGCGGCCCCGGAATGTTCGTAACCAACGCGGCAACTCTGAAGGCTGCGTCCATATCCCGGCTAGAGTATGTTGCGCGCGAGACGGCACCTCTGCTATGATGCCCCGGTCGCCGGAGCGGTCCCGACTGCATCCGAAGCGAGCCCATCCTTGAACAAGGAGTCGAGTTTCGTGCCCCTTACCAAAGAACAAAAGGCGGAGATCGCCGAGAAATACGGCCGTTCGTCCGGCGATACGGGATCGGCCGACGTGCAGATCGCCATTCTCACCGCCTCCATCAATCAGCTCACCGAGCACCTGAAGGTCCACAAGAAGGACCACCATAGCCGCCGCGGTCTACTGCTTCAGGTAGGTCAGCGCCGCCGGCTGCTCAACTATCTGCAGAACAAGGACCTCGAGCGCTACCGCAAGCTGATTGCGGATCTCGGATTGCGCCGCTAAACCGCGCCCGGTTGCTTATACCAGAGGCAAGCCGTCCGGCTTGTCTCTTTCTTTACATACATTAGGACGCTCGGCCCAATGCATGAGTACTTGGGGAGCCCTACCCGGGAGAAGGCCTTGCTCGCTACCCTAGCAGTAGAGCCGAAAGACGCTTTCCCCCATTACCGAGAAGGAAGGGCTCGTATGCTGCTATCTCTGCCCCGCCGTGAACCGAATCTGGATATCGACCGGACGGATTCACGTGTCATCGTCCACGACCGAACCCACGACTACGTCCACATCATGGACGAGCGCGCACTCGCGGTGCTGGAGCAATGCGATGGCGCGCATACCTACCACGACATCACACGCGCCGTATCGAGCAACACCCACGAGCCGTACGAGCAAGTCGCGGGCGAAGTCGCGCACCTAGTCGCCGCATTTGCGGATCTCGCACTCGTCGAGAGCGCCGCTAGCAAAACCTAGTTCGTCTTCCGGTTACGTGCACGGCGTGCGGCTTCTTTGATAGAAGTCGTGCCCATACCATAGTGTTCGATCAACTCGACGGGATCGCCGGATTGTCCGAACTGGTCGTGCACGCCGATGAATTCGATCGGCACGGGATGGCGCTGCGCGAGAATCTCCGCGACGCGCGATCCCATGCCGGCCGCGACTTGGTGCTCTTCGACCGTGACGATCGCTCCGCACCGCTGCGCCGCCTCGACGATCGCGCCTTCATCCATCGGCTTGACGGTGTGGTTGTTGACGACCATGCAGTCGATGCCTTCGGCAGCGAGCTCGGACGCGGCGATGAGCGCGTTGTAGACGAGAATGCCGCACGCCACGATGGCAACGTCTTTGCCGTCACGCAATACTTGCGCCTTTCCGATCTCGAATGGCGTCTGCTCGGTCGTAATCACCGGCGATTTTTCGCGCGCAAACCGTAGATACACCGGGCCGTTCATCGCCGTAAGCGCGAGCGTGGCCTTTTTCGTCTGCACGGAGTCGCACGGCACGACCACAGTCATGTGGGGGAGCACGCGCATGATGGCGATGTCTTCAATCGCTTGGTGCGTTGCGCCGTCGGGCCCGACCGAGACGCCGGCATGCGCGCCCGCGATCTTCACGTTCGTTTCGTTGAGCGCCATGACCGTACGAACTTGCTCCCACGAACGCCCCGGATTGAACATCGCGTAGCTGGCGATCCACGGTATTTTGCCGGTGCTGGAAAGGCCGCCCGCGAGCGCCACCAGCAACTGTTCTGAAACGCCTATCTCAATGTATTGATCGGGGAGCGCGTCCTTGAGCGCGAGCATGCGCGTCGATTCCGAAAGGTCGGCGCAGATGCCGATCACGTTTTTATTCGCCTTTGCCGCCTCGAGCAAACCTTCGCCGAATCCGTTGCGCGTCGGAACTTGCTTGATGCTCTTCGGATCGTCCAGCGGGGCCAAGTGCATTGCGCTCTCCATCACGTGCGTGTTAGTCATGGGCGAGAATCCTCTCCCGCTCCGCTTGCAGTTCGCGCAGCGCTTCGTCGGCCTGTTCTTTGTTTGGCGGCTTGCCGTGCCACGTGTAATCGCCTTCCATGTAACTCACGCCCATGCCGGGCACCGTGTGCGCGACGATGACGGTCGGCCGGTCGCCGGACTGCTGCGCTTTCTCCACGCTTTCGACGAACTGCGCGATGTCGTTGCCGTTGCACTCGAGAACGTTCCAGTTGAACGCGCGGTATTTATCCGCGAGCGGTTCGAGCGGCATGACGTCTTCGGTACTGCCGTCGATCTGTATGAAATTGCGATCGATGATGCAGATGAGATTGTTGAGTTCGAACTTGCCCGCCGTCAGCACCGCTTCCCAGTGCAGTCCGCATTGGTGTTCCGCGTCTGACGTAACGACGTAGACGCGCCAGCCCTCCCCGTTCATCTTCGCGCCGAGCGCCATGCCCGTGCCTTGCGCCAGGCCCTCTCCGAGCGGACCGGATGTCGTCTCGAGCGCCGGCAGGCGGACGCGTTCCGGATGCCCTTGCAGCCGCGTTCCGAATTTGCGCAGCGTGAGCAGTTCTTCAACCGGAAAATATCCGGCGTACGCCATTGCGCTGTAGCGCACGGGCGCGATGTGGCCGCACGAAAGCAGTAGACGGTCGCGTTGCGGCCATCCCGGCCGTTTCGGATCGTGACGCAACACGTGCTGATAAAGTGCCGTGAAAATGTCCGCCATGTCGAGCGAACCGGCGGAATGCCCCGAGCCTGCGGCGGCCAGCGAACGGATAATGCCTTGCCGGCAAAGATTCGCCTGTTCCTTGAGCTCGGTCAAGCGCTGAGCGGAGAGAGGTTGCATAACAGGCGGTACATACCCGCCGCGACGGCCGGGGCCCTCGCAGGACGCCCTTCCAGCCCCCGTTTCAGACTTTATTCACACAACTCCATAGACTTAAAAAAAGCGGAGGATCCGCCAGCCGCCAGGAGGGCCGCATGATACGCCGATTTAGAACGTCTTTCTTTCTTGCATTCATCGCCGTTTATACAGGGATGTGCATAGCCGCGAGCGCCGATTCGGGTCGCGTGGTCACGGTATCGCTGGGCGCACTCAACGGCAGCGGTGAAAACGGCGCCGCCACATTGAGAGCCGACGGCGGCAAAACCATCGTAACGATCAAGCTAAGCGGCGGATCCGATATCGAACAGCCCGCGCACTTTCACATAGGGAGTTGCGATCGCTATCAGCCGCGTCCGCTTTACCCGCTCAACGACGTGGTGAACGGAAAATCCACGACGACGCTCCAGATTCCCATCGCCAAACTCACCGGCGGCGATCTGATCATCAACGTCCACAAATCGTACGCGGACATCGCCACGCAGGCCGCCTGCGGCGTTTCAAAGGCGTAGCGCCATGCTCTCACGTTTTCGCGTAGCCGTCCAAATCGGGGCGGGTTTTTTCGTCGGCGTCATCCTGCTCTCCGTCGTCGCCGTCGTTGCCTTCAACCGCGTGACCGTTATGCGCGCGCACGCCGCGCAAGCAACGGCGCTCGGCGGCATCAGTACGCTCACGCGCGATGTCATGGCGCAAATGCTCGATCAAGCGGCGGCCATACGCGGCTACGTTGCAACGGGCGATCGACGCTATTTTCTTCCGCTGCAGCACGCGCAAAATGCGCTTACCAGCGATCTCGCGATCCTGGACAAAAGCGATCAGACGACCGCGATAGACTCGTCCCGCCTCGAACAGATCGACATCGAAGCGGCACAAATCGAAACCGACGTCGATGCGGTAAAAAAAGGATTCGCGCAGCAAATCCGTCCCGGCATCCCGCGAAGCATCGCCGCGACCCGCATGCGTCAGAACGAGCAGATCTTCGCGAAACTCCGGCGTGACAACGACGCACTGCTTACCTACACGACGTCCCAGGCGAAAATTGCTTCACGCGAATTCGACGACGCTGTCGCCGTACTGATCACCGTGCTGATCGCAAGCACGCTCGCGGCGGTAATCTTGCTGCTGCTGACGGCTGCCTTCATCGGCCGCAACATCACGCGGCGGCTGTCAGTGGTTACGCAAGCGCTCATCGATCTCACCGAACAGGATGTCGCAGCGCTCACGTCGGCGTTTGATAAATTGAGCGCAGGCGACCTTTCCGCAACCTTCCAATCCGACCGCAGTTTTATCGTGGACGGCGGTCTGGATGAAATTGCGCAGCTCGCCCAAAGCTACAACGGTGTCGTTGCCGGTCTGGGCCTTATCTCGATCGAGTTCGGGAAGATGACGCAAACGCTGCGGGACGTCATCGCCGGCATCGTCGGCGCCACCGAGGATCTCGCGCATATCAGTTCGCGCATTTCTGCGGCTACCGGCGAATCTTCCGCGGCCGTGGATCAAATCGCTACGTCCATGCAAAGCGTTGCCGACGGCGCGCGCAGTCAAGCCGAGCGTCTGACGCAAGCCCACGCCGAGATCGACAGCTTGGGGCAGAGCGCCGGCGCGATCGCCGCCGGATCGCAAGCGCAAGCACGCGGGGCATCCCAAGCGGTCAATGCGGTGCGCAGTTTAGACGAGCAAATCACGGCCTTCAGCTCGCTCGGCGCGCAACTCGCGCAAGCCGCCGAGGTCGCGTTGAACCAAGCGCGCAGCGGCGAGCAATCGGTGAGCACCACCGCGCTGGCGATGAACCGCATCGACGAAGCTACGCGGACGGCGGAAATGGCAATGCGCAATTTGGAGACGAGCGCCGGAGCCGTTTCGGATATCGTCGTGGTCATTCAGGACATCGCCGACCAAACAAACCTGCTGGCCCTCAACGCCGCAATCGAGGCGGCACGCGCCGGCGAACATGGACGCGGCTTCGCAGTCGTTGCCGACGAGGTGCGCAAACTTGCAGAGAAATCGCGTATCTCAACCGGTGAAATCAGCCGTATCCTCGAGCAGAATCGCGATGAAAGCGTGCGCGCGGCGCAAGCGATCGGCTCCGCATTCGAACAGGTCCAACGCGGCACCGCTCTCTCCGCGCAGGCAACCGATGCGCTGGCGGCGCTCGGTGCCTCGATCGATCAAACCGGGCGCATCGCCGCCGAGGTCGCTGCGCGCTCGGAGCACATGCGTGCCGCCTCCTCGCAGCTCATGTCGAACATCTCGGACGTTTCCGAGATCATCGTGGGCAACAGCGCGGCGGCAGAAAACGTCAACGAATGCAGCGATGCGGTCGCGACGACGATTCGCCCGGTTGCAACGTCAGCCGAAGCGCAGGCCAAGACGGCACGCGAAGTATCCGACGCGACCGGCGTGCTCTCGCAGCAGTTGCAAGAGATGACCGGCTCCTCGCAGAGTGCGCAGCAACAATCCGAGCGCCTACGCGAGCTGGTCGGCATCTTCCACAGCGCCGACCTCGCCAAGCTGCGCTCAAACGTGCTTCGCATTGCGGCCGCGTTCGTGCTGGCTTTGTTCTTTGCCGTGCCGCGTCCGGCGAACGCAACCACCGACTTCGCGCGCCGGACGCTGCTTTCGTGCGGAGCGTGTCATATGACGCCCACGAAACTCACCGATTTCGGCAAGGCGTTCAAAGCGACCGGATACGTCGTGCCGCAGCTCGTCGGGCGCGGCGATATTCCGGTGACGTTGCAAGCTCAAGGCCAATATGCCGGCGATCCTGACTCCGGCGGCTTGCCGAAAGTCATCGTCGACAAAGTGATTCTGCTCGCCGGCGGACGCCTGAGCAAACATTTGACGTACGACGGCCAACAATACGTGATGGACGGCGGCGTGCCGGGCGATCTACGTGAAGCGTGGCTCGAATACGTCTCGTCGTGGACCAATCGCGTCCCGGTGGAACTACGCGCGGGACAACAAGTGCTGCCGCTCTCGACCGATCCGCAGCGCTTCAAACTGAGTCAGCAAGATTATCTGATGTTCGTGCAAACGGTCGGCGACAACGGATTCAATCTCTACGAACCGATGAACGGCTTGCGCGTCTCGCTCGGCAAGGAAGTTAGCGGGTTCAACGGCTCCGTGCTCGCTCTGAGCAACCACGATCAAGGATCGCCCGTTCTGCAAACCGGCACCGACTGGATGTTCGTCGGACGGCAAACGTTCAAGCGCGCCGACTTCGAAGTCTACCGCTACACCGGACGCCGCGCGCTCGACGGCGCCGAAGACGCGTTTTGGCGGCAAGGCTACGGTGCAAACGCGTACATCGGCCGCTTCACGCTGCACAGCATGCTGCAGGTCGGAAACGATACCAATGCCGACGGCAGCGGCGTTCCCATCATGTCGAGCGGCGGTTTTCTCGAGGGCTGGTATCAGCTCGGCCGTTCGGTGTTCGGGTACGTGCGCGAGGACGGGGTCAACGACACGGACGGCAACTTTCAGCGGCAGTTCGTCGTCGGAACCAGTATCTTCATCGGCCGTCCGTTCAAACTGCAGGTCGAGGACGTCATCACGCACACCCCGCAAACGCACCACTCGCTCGCCGTGATCTTCGGCATCGGCGTTAGCACCATTCACACCGGATCGGCCTCGTACTAGTCGAGCGGCAGCGCCGGTAGACGCACGACGAATTCGGCACCGTTTCCCGACGCACAATCGCGGACGAAAACGGTGCCTCCGTGCGCCAATGCAATCCAGTGCACGATCGCCAAACCCAAGCCACTGCCTTCCGCAGAGCCGCCGGCGCGGAAAAAACGGTCGAAGATGCGTTGCTTTGCTTCTTCCTGAACCGGTTTGCCGTCGTTGGTGACGACGAGCTGCGCGTCCGTGCCGTTTACGATGCGCACCTTCACCGAAGTGGCGGCATGCCGCACCGCGTTCGAGAGCAAGTTGCGCGTCAGTTCGCGTATGCGCCGCTCGTCGGCTTCGATGATGACGCTCGAAGGTTCCACGTCAAAACGCAAGCCGCGGTCGCCGGCGATTTGGCGAAATTCCTTTGCGGTGTCGCTAACGACCGCGCCGAGGTCGATGGGCTCCTTCGCCAGCGCTTGCGGTTGCGCGCTACGCGCAAGCGTAAGCAGATCGCCGACGGTATCGGAAGCATCCAGCGCCGCGCGAGCAATCGTCGTCAGCGCCTCGGCGATCTCCGGCGGAGCCGTCGCGCGCTGCGCCTGCGCAATGCTCGCAATCGTCGCAAGCGGCGAACGCAGCGCATGCGCCGCGTCGGCGGCAAATGAACGCTCGCGTTCTTGCGCGGCGAGCAGCGGTGCGAGCGATGCGCGCGCGAGCAGCCACGCCGCAATGCCGACGACGACGATCAGCGGTACGTCGAACGCGATAATCGTGAGCATTACGCGCCACATGGCGGTTGCATACGCTCGTGCGACCTCGGGCGTTCCGAGGGCGGGCTGCAGCAGCGAAGCGTACTCGCGCCCCAAAAACAGATAGGCGCCGGCGCTCAAAGCAGCCAACACCACGGCGAACACGACGAGATACCGCAGCGCAAGACGCGCGATCACGGTTGGAACTTGTATCCCACGCCCCAGACGGTTTGGATGACGTCGGCCGCGCCGGCGCGCTTGAGCTTGCGCCGCAGCTGACTGACGTACACATCGACGATGTTGCTCGAGCCGTCGAAATCGTATTCCCAGAGCCGCTCGAGCAAGTGCTCGCGGCTCAGGACGAGTCCGGTGTTGCGCGCGAAAAACTCCAGCATGCGGAATTCCGTCAAACCGAGCGCGAGCGATTTTCCCCCGTACACGGCTTGCCGTGCGCCCATGTCGATTGCGAGTTGACCGGCGCGTAACTCTTCCTTTACCGGGCGGTCGCCGCGGCGCAGCAGCGCGCGAACGCGCGCCACGAGTTCGTCTTCGTCGAAGGGTTTGACCAGATAGTCGTCCGCGCCGCTGTCGAGGCCGCGCACGCGGTCTTCGACGGCGTCGCGAGCCGTCAGCATGAGCACCGGCGTTTGCACGCCCTCCGCCCGCGCAGCCGCCGCAATCGAAAATCCGTCGCGCCCAGGCAACACGACGTCCACGATCGCCGCGTCGTACGTCGCACGCAGCAGGTACTCCAGCCCGGTCTCTCCGTCGCAGGCCAGGTCAACGGCGTACTTACGGCGCTCGAGCATCGACTGCACGGCGTCGGCAACCGAAGTATTGTCCTCGATCACCAAAATGCGCATGCTCATCTATTCGGCGGCCACGGCGCGCCTACTGTCAGCGCAGCGCCGAAATGACTGGTTCCTCCGATGGTGTGGACCTGCTGAAAGAGCAGCCGCGCGTGCGGCGTTACGTGGAAAGCGGCATAGTAGACGATATCGCGCGTGATAACCGGAGCGGCCGCGGCATCGTAGCGGATACCGACGTAAAAATGCGGGACCGGATAGTACTTCAGGCGCATATAGCCGCCGCTGCTGCCCAGGACGGTTCCGAAGCCGTCGGCGTTCTGATCGGTGCCCCACCACTGCTCGCCTTGCAGGTCGAAACGGCCACGTACCGCGTGCAGCAACAAGCCCTCGCGGCTATAACCGTCCGCGAACCCAGGCGCGCCGGTGCGCACGATCCACCGCGATCCCGAGATCCACTCGCCGCCAATCGTCACGCCCGGGACAATGGGTCCGCGCACGAACGCGCCGATCTCCGGCGATCGTGCCGACGTGGTCTCACCGGTCGCGAGCGGCTTGCCGCCGTAAGCCGATCCCGTATATTCGCCGGTCGAAAGCGTGACGTCGCCGACGGCGGATCCAATCGTCCGCTCCGCTTGCACGCCCCATCGAGGCGACGACAGCGCGAGATCGTTTAGTCCCGCATGCGTCCCGTAATAGCCGTACTGCTGCAGGTCGTCCAGACGCTGTCCCGGTGATTGCGCGAGCGGAAGCTCGAAAAGTCCGGCGCGGTACAACGATTTGGTGTGCTCGTTATAGGTTGCGAGATAACCCAAAAAAAGCGCGCCCGGACCTCCGCCGGCGCCAAGATTGTAATGTACGAACGCGCTGATTTTGCCGATATCGGCGTTCGAGAGCAGCACGCCGCCGGGCGTGAAGCGGCGGCTGCCCGGCGCGGGATCTTCTTCCCACTCGAGTTGATAGCGCACCGCGATGCCGGTCGTTCCGTGTTTGGGCGCCGCGAGCTGATAGCCGTGCGCCCGAAACGAGAGTCCGAATGCGTTGAGTTCGGGAAGTACGCTATGGCATGCGCCGCATTGCAAGCGGTAGCGCTGCGCGAAAAGCGGAATGGCTTGTGCGCGCGGCGTGGCTGCAAGGAGCGCAACGATTGCGGCAAGCGTCCCGAGCGCGGCGCGGATATGTTTACTGTGCAACGATCGTTCCTCGCATCGGTGCGCCGTAATGGAAAAAGCAGCCGTAGTAATACGTACCGGCTGCGTCGACGGAGATGGGTTGCGAACTTTGGGAGGCTTGCAGCGTTCCGCTGCTCCACGATCCGGAAATCGTGCTGCCTGATTGCTGCTGCGCGCTCACGCTAAACGGCGAGCTGGCCGGAAATCCGGTTGCGCCGCGAATGCCCGTTGCCGTATGCGCGAATCCGTCAGAGTTTACGAACTGCACGAACGATCCGACCGCAACACGCGCCGGTGACGGGGCATAGCCGCCCTGATTCAGGGTGAGATTGACGTCGATTTTGGTGACCTGCGGTGACGTTGGCGTGTTGGAAGAACCCGATCCCGTGACGCCGCCCGGCGTGCACGCGGATGCGAGCAGGGCGGCCGCGCAAACGAGCGCTCTGTGAAAATTCATCGCACCATCGCCACGATTTGGCTCGTCAATACGGTCGATGCCAAGATCGTTTTCCGAAGGCGCCCGCGCGCATCTATCAGGTAAACGAACGTCGTGTGGATCTCCGCATAGCCTTTACGCCCGCGTTGCGCGACCACGCCGAAGGCGGACATGACGGCATGAACGTCGCTGCGCTTGCCGCCGGCGACGATCCACGTCTTCGGATCCGCGCCGAAACGCCGCGCCAGATCGCGCATATCGCGTATGCTGTCGTGCTCCGGGTCCAGCGTGATCGTCAGCAGCCGTGCATGCACGTGTTTCGTTCTGAGTTGTTGCGCCGCTTGCGCGAACTGTCCGTCGATGAGCGGGCATGCGTCCGTACAATGCGCGGAGACGAACGTGACGACCAACGGCGTTCCGCGCAAATCCGCAAACGTGAACGCATGGCCGTTTTGATCGACGAGCGACGGCAGGCGCGCCGCCTGCGTTTGGGCGGGGTGGGCGAGCGCGAACGCTGCCAGGATGGCGAACGCGCCCGCCCGGATGCGACCGAGCACTAGTAGCCGTACCCGCCGCCACCAGGATTGCTGGTCGCGCTTGGCGCCGGCGTTGCTTGCGGTCCGGGCGTTGCGCTCGCGCTGACGAGCAGCACGTCGCGCATGCTGACCGCATCCATGTAGTGGTATGCGCAGCCGATGTAGTATGTGCCCGCATTCGCAAGCGTAACGGTAACGCTGCCGCCGGGCGCTATCGAACCGCTCGCGTAGTTTGCATCCAGCGACGTCGTTCCCGATGAGGCGGTCGAAAGCGCCGGACTCGCGGGGAATGCGCTCGTGCTCAGCACGTTCAGCGTGTGCGCGTTCGTCGCCGACAGATTCTTGATCGTGATAGTCGTGCCCGGCGCGAACGCGAGCGTTTGTGAATACACGGATTGTGTGAATCCTCCGACTGTTCCGTACGGCGCCGTCGAAACGGTGCCGATTGGACCGTCGGGTAATGCGATGCCGATGCTATTTGCGCCGACGCCGGTTGGAGCCGGCGGATTCGTCGGGCCGCTGACCGGCGTTACGCCGGTGGTGCCGCCGCCACCGCCGCCGCCGCAGGCGGCGAGCGCGGCAGTCAGAGCGCAAGCAAGAAATAACGTGTCGATGCGTCGAGCCATAGCGTCCTCCCGATAAGTGTTGGGAAGAGCGTACGGTCAAGAAATGAAAAAAGTTTGAATCGTTAATGAGCCGCGATCGCATCGCGCATGGCAACTGCGAGATTGCGCAGCGCGATGTCGCCTTCGGCATCGCGCGCCACCGCATCGAACGCCTGCCGCGCCTCGGTTCGCTTGCCCTCGTGCAGCAACACCGTTCCGAGCACGAAGCGTGCGCGGCCATACGCGGGAGCCAAATCCAGCGCGATGCGCAGCTCCTGCTCCGCAGCGCTATATGCGCCGTCGCGCGCCTGCGCCACGGCTAAATTGTAATGCGCGAGCGCGTATTGCGGATCGGCTTGCAACAGCTGTCCAAAATCGCGTCGCGCCGTCGCGGTATCGCCTTGGCGCAAGGCAACGATACCGCGTGAATAAAGAGCACGCGCGGAATCCGGCGCGAGCGATACGAAACGGTTGGCGATCTCCCGCGCCTCGTTCACGTCGCCGCGGGCCAGATCGATCGAAATCAAATTTGCCATGGCTGCGAGAAATTCGGGATCTCCGGCAATCGCGGCGCGGAAGGCGCGCGCCGCATCATCCAACCGCTGCAGATGCGCGTATGCAATCCCCGCATCGTAGTACGCCGTTGAAAATTGGGGCTCAGGAGGCGCCAGCGCGATGATCCGTTCGAATTCGGCCGCAGCCGAGGCCCAGCGGCTGCGCCGCTCGGCATCCAAACCAAGCATGAATCGTTCGTGCACTTCGCGTGCCTGCGCCAGAGCGCGCAGCGCGCGCACGTCGGTCGTCCGCTGTGCAGGGGGCGGCGTACCGTATGACTGCGCCGATCCAATGGCCGCGGCCGCCGCAAAAAAGATGAGCGCCGCAGCGAGTGACCGCGCGTACATGCGTTACGGAGCCGTTGCGTCGGGAAGTTCGGCTTCGCGCCACCCGCGCGCCGAAGCGGCCTGTTCCGGCTTACACGCCCATCCTTTGCGGCCGGCCTCCGTGATGGGTCCAAGCAGCGGCGGAGCTGCGGACGGCGCGAGCGTGCCGGACAGCAGCGACTCGACGGATGCCGCCCCGGCTATGCCGGCAGCCGCGCCACCGGCGACGGCCGTGAAAAGCACGCTACAGAGTACGACGCGGACCCAAAGCCTTGACATTGCCTCTAGTATAACCGAATCTCTGAAGAATCCGTGAAGCGCTGCCTGCTAGCACTCCTCCTGCCTGCTCTGTTGGCTGCCGCTCCTGCGCCGCTGGTGGTGGGGAGCGTCCGCGACCAGTACGGCGCCCCCATTGCCGGAGCGCAAGTTACCGCAGGGGCCGCGGCCACGCAGACCGACAGCCAGGGGACCTTTGCGCTCGCCGCACCGAACGTTCGCTCCGTCGTCATCAGGTGCGCGTATTGCGTGCCGCTGACCCTCGCCGTCAGCTCCGGCGAACCCGTTGTGGCGCTCGTCCATCGCTATACCGCGATAGCGCAGCAAAATCCATCGCAGCGTGACATCGCCTCGCTGCCGTACGCTCGCGCGGAAAGCGACGCATCGCTTGCGGCGTTCACGCTGCTGGAAAACAGCTCGCATGCGCTTCCCGGCGCGCAGCTCTCCAATCGTGGTCTCGCCTCGCGCGGTTCACTGCTGCTCGATAACGGCATTCCGATCTACGATATCGCGACGAATCAATCGCCGTTCGTCGCGTTTCCCGCATACGCGTTGCGCGGTGCGTCGTTTCTTCCGCCGAGCGAAGCATTCGCGTACGGCGATCTCGCAGGCGGCGGCACGGTGATCGCCGACACGCACGGCGATTCGCCGTGGAGCGGCGTGCTGACCGCCGGAAACCAGCGCGCGTTCGGCGCCGCTCAGTCACTGGGCGATCGCGCCTGGATGGCGGCCGTGTCCGCAGATGGCCAAGATACGCGCGAACGCGCCGATGCATCGTTTCATATTCCAACTGGTGACGACGCGCTCGAGGTCAGCGCTCTGGCGGCGGCCGACCGGCTTGCACCCTCCGCACAATATTTGAACAGTTCGCTCGGCGGAATGCGCATTGCGTTCAGCAGCACGCGCGAAAACCGCGTCGACGCATCGCTTACGGCGAACGCCGGGGGCTATGACGGCGATACGCCGATGGTGGATTATTGGGCCCGGTGGAGCGACGTGCAAGCGCAGGGCGGCGTAACGACGGGATCGCGCATTCAATTTTTTGCCGACGTATCCGCGCGCACGTCGAGCGGAAGTTACCGGACGTCGAGTGCAACGCTTGCGCTTACCGCCGGAACCGTCGCTCAAACGCGCGTCGATGCCGGCGTGCAAACATTCGGCGAACGGTACGCGCTGCGCGCCGGTGCCGGTGCGTATGCATTGCATTACGAAGGGGGTAGCGACGGCCGGCGCGCCGTTCTCGACGGTGGCATCGTAACACCCAGTTTTCTGGGATCGTACGCATTCGATCCGCATTGGACGCTCGAATTGCAAGCCGGAACATCGTTCGATTTGCCGACGGTACTGGAAGCGTTCGTCTATCCGCCGGACGATCCGGCGCTAACCTTGGACCGCAACGCGATGGTGACCGGAACGTTGAGCTACGGCGATCTGCGGCGGTTTCGCGCGTCCCTTACCGCAAGCGCGGAACGCGTGAGCGGATTGGATACGGGTACGGTGCATTCGGCCGGCGTTTCAGCGGCCTGGCAAATCGCGCCGGCGTTTGCGCTGCGCGCGTGGCTTTTACGCGACAATGATGACACACGTCCGTACGAGGCGGTGTACCGTTTCGGCGCCCGCCCGCGCCCATCCACCGTCGGCTCGTACTGGCTGACGTACGAGGCCGCAGGGGTACGAATCGACGCGATTTACCGGCGCGATCTGCTCGATTATGGCGCGGATCCGCACTTCGATGCTTCGCTTTCCCTGCCGCTGCGAAGCGGGGTGCGCATTTTTGCGGCCAGCGAACGGCGGGCGGGAGTGCGCTACGCGAGCGCCGGTTTGCGTTTCCAAACGCCGTAAGGAATGCGCCCGATGCGCCGATGATGTACTCATGGGCAAAGTTCGCATCGTGCCGACGCGTGACGGCAGCTATATGATCAGCGGCGACGACTTCGAAGTCGCGTGGCCGAGCGGCAAGGTGCTCAAGACCGGTTCGGTCGTCTATCTTTGCCGGTGCGGCATGTCCAAAGATAAGCCGTTCTGCGACATGAGCCACAAAAACGGCTTTAAATCAGCGGAAGGCGACGACACCGCGCACAAGGACTAGACTCGGCTGTCTTAATATCCTGCGGCCAACCCCGCGGGATGACGCCGATCGGTCCCGCCATAGCGCCGGCCGGTTTTCGGATCGACCACGACGGCCTGCGCGGAACCCCATGACGGAATTTCCTTGAGCGTATAACCCATTGCGCGTAGCTGCGTCATCGTGGAATCGCTTAGCGCACCGGGTTCCATTTCGATTCGGTCGGGCAACCATTGCATGTGCAAACGCGGCGCGTCGACCGCCTCCTGCACGTTCATGCCGAAATCGAGCACGTTTTCGAGCGTCGAAAAGACGATCGTAATGATGCGCGAGCCGCCCGGACTTCCCGTGACCATGAACAGTTTGCCGTCTTTGGTGACAATCGTCGGCGTCATCGAGGACAACGGACGCTTT
Organism: Vulcanimicrobiaceae bacterium; assembly: GCA_036826275.1. Taxonomy (GTDB): domain Bacteria; phylum Vulcanimicrobiota; class Vulcanimicrobiia; order Vulcanimicrobiales; family Vulcanimicrobiaceae; genus DATGJX01. The sequence continues at coordinate 24,646 of DAISWS010000006.1, read as the reverse complement.
CCGGGCTGAATGTCGTTGCGCTCTCCCTGCACCAGCCCGAACATGTTCGGGACGCCCGGCTTGCTGGTGAAATCATCCATTTCGTCGTTCAAAAAGAAGCCCGTGTCGCCGGCGATGACGCCCGCGCCAAACAGATCGTTAATCGTGTACGTTACCGCAACCGCGTTGCCCCACTTGTCCACGATCGAAAAGTGCGTCGTGTCGCCGTTCTCGTGCGCGACGGGTCCCAGGCCCGGCCTCACGTCGACGGACGGCGTTGCCGCGGCGGGCTGAATCGTCGATCGCAACTTGGCTGCATACGCCGGCGAAAGCAGCGCGTCCACCGGATTTTTCACGAACGCCGGATCGCCCAAATACGTATTGCGGTCCGCATAGGCACGCCGCTCCGCTTCAATCGTGTAATGCACGCTCTGCGTTGTGTGCCAGCCCCAGCGATGCAGCGGATACGCAGACACGACATCGAGCATCTCGCAGAGCGTTACGCCGCCGGAGCTCGGCGGCGGCGCCGAAATAATCGTGTAGCCGCGGTACGTACAATGAATTGGCGCGCGCTCGTCGGCGGTGTACTGCTTGAAATCATCCATCGAGAGCATTCCGCCCTCTTTGTAACTGGCGTCGACGATTGCTTGCGCGATCGGGCCATCGTAAAACGCGTGCGCGCCATCCTTCGCAATGAGCCGCAGCGTTGCGGCGAGCTGCGGTTGGCGCAACGTGTCGCCGGGCTGGGGTAATCTGCCGCCGCTCATAAATATTTCGCGCACGTTCGGTTGATTTGCAAATGCGGCTTTCTTGAATATATCCGCGTCGCCCGCTTCTACGCGAAACCCATTTTGCGCGAGCGCAATCGCGGGCGCCATGAGCACGCCGCGCGGCAGCGTCGCAAACTCTTGCCGCGCGCGTTCCATGCCCATGACGGTTCCGGGAACGCCGGCCGAAAGATAGCCCTTGGTGCTCGCATGCGGAATCACGTTGCCTTGCGCATCGAGATACATGTGCGGGCTGGCGCGCAGCGGCGCTTTCTCGCGGAAGTCGATGAACCGTTCGCGGCCGTCGTGCATGCGCACGAGCATAAACCCGCCGCCGCCGATGTTGCCGCAGCACGGATCGACGACCGCGAGCGCATACGCGATCGCAATTGCGGCGTCAACTGCATTTCCGCCGCGGCGTAAAATATTCACGCCCGCCTGCGTCGCGTAGTGCTGCTCCGTGGCGATCATCGCGTGCGGCGCGCTCGCCGGACCGGCGCTGCGCCAAGCCCCCAGATCGGGCGTTACAGAAAGCAAAACGACGGTCGCTAACAGTGCAGCACATCGGAGAAGCATGGTCGGCTTTTCATACGGCCGCTCGCGCAAACCTGCGGCGCAGCGACCAAAGTCGCAGGTCCGCTCTCGCCGCACAGGTCCCCCCAGTGATTTGCCCGAACCCGGCACGGTTCATATAAGAGCAATAAGCAAAAACTAGGAGTAACCGTGCCAGAGTCCGTCTCACTTGAGATCGGCGGGCGCACGATGACCATTGAAACCGGCGAACTCGCAAAGCAAGCGAACGGGTCCGCGCTGGTTCGGTATGGTGAACAAAATGTCGTGCTCTGCGCCGTCACCGCCTCCGAGAAACCTCGTGAAGGCATCGATTTCTTTCCCTTAACCTGCGATTTCGAAGAGAAAATGTACGCCGCCGGTAAGATCCCGGGCGGCTATATCAAACGCGAAGGCCGTCCGCCCGAGCACGCCGTGCTCAGCTCGCGTCAAATCGACCGGCCGATCCGTCCGCTCTTCCCCGACGGCTTCCGCAACGACGTGCAAGTCGTTGCGACGGTGTTTTCAATCGATCCGGAGCTGGATGCCGACGTGCTCGGCGTGTGCGCTGCGGGCGCCGCGCTTGCCGTGTCCGATATTCCGTTCGACAAAACGGTCGCGGCGGTTCGCGTCGGGCGCGACGAGGCCGGCAAGTACATCTGCAACCCGACGCTGCCGCAATACGAGACCGGCGGCATGGACATCGTGATTGCCGGAACGCAAGACGCCGTCATGATGGTCGAAGGCGGCATGCATGAAGTTTCCGAGGAAGAATTCCTCGGCGCCGTCGAGTTCGCTCACGGCGAGATCAAGAAGATCGTCGCGTCGATCAACGAGCTCGCCAAGAAAGCCGGCAAGGCCAAGCGCGAATATCCGGTGCAAAAAGTTAACGCCGACCTCGAGAAATGGGTGCGCAAGACGTTCAAGAAGGACGTCGCCAAAGCGATGCGCATCGTCGAGAAGCAAGAACGCGAAGCGGCGTTCGCGCTGCTCTCGCGCGAAGAAGCGATCGTACGCGCCGGTAACGACACGGAGATCAAGGCGCTGCTCGAAGAACCGACGCTTTCCAAAGACTTCGGCAAGATCATCAAGTCGATGGAGGAGGACGAACTGCGCGTGATGGTCGTCGACGAGAAGATCCGTCCCGACGGCCGCAAGCCCGACGAAATCCGCTCTATCTGGTCGAAAGTGCATTACGTGCCGCGCGTCCACGGTTCGGGCGTTTTCACTCGCGGACAGACGCAAGTGTTCACCGCCGCGACGCTGGGATCGATCAGCGACGCGCAACGCCTGGACGGCATCGTCGCGCTGGAAAATAAGCGCTACATGCACTTCTACAACTTTCCGCCGTTCTCGGTCGGTGAGACGCGCCCGATGCGCGGACCCGGCCGCCGCGAGATCGGCCACGGCCATCTTGCGGAGCGCGCGCTGTTGCCGGTGCTTCCGCCGAAGGAAGAGTTCCCGTACACGCTGCGTCTCATCAGCGAAGTGCTCGAATCGAACGGTTCGTCGTCGATGGCGTCGGTGTGCGGCAGCACGCTTGCGCTCATGGACGCGGGCGTACCGATCAAAGACCACGTCGCCGGCGTCGCAATGGGTCTCATCCTCAAAGGCAAAGACTATGCGATTCTGACGGACATTCAAGGCCTGGAAGATGCGCTCGGCGAGATGGACTTCAAAGTTGCGGGAACCAAAAAAGGCATCACCGCGATTCAGATGGACATCAAAGTCCAAGGCATCACGATCGACATCATGCGAGAAGCGATGGTCGAAGCGAAGAAATCGCGCTACTTCATCATCGACAAGCTCGCGGAAACGATCGCGAAGCCGCGTGAGGAACTGAGCAAGTTTGCACCGCGCATGATCGTCGTCCAGATCAACCCCGACAAGATCAAAGACGTCATCGGCCCCGGCGGCAAGATCATCAACAAGATCATCGAGGAGACCGGCGTCGAGAAGATCGACATCGAGGACGACGGCAAGGTGTTCATCACCGCGCTCGACGGCGAATCCGCCGACAAAGCGCGCGCCATCGTCGAATCGATCACCAAAGACGTCGTCGTCGGCGAGACGTACATGGGCGAGGTCACGCGCATCATCAACATCGGTGCGTTCGTGAAGATTCTGCCCGGTAAAGAAGGCCTCGTGCACATCAGCCAACTCGCGCCAACGCGCGTCGAGAAGGTCGAAGACGTCGTCAAAGTGGGCGACGAAGTGATGGTCAAGGTCATGGAAATCGACGGCCAAGGCCGCATCAATCTCTCGCGTAAAGCCGTACTCACCGGAACCGGCGCGGCCGCGCCCTCCGGCAATGGTGCGCACGAGCACCACGAGCCGGCGCACAGCGGCGGCGGACATGGCGGACACGGAGGCGGCGAAGGCCGCCGTCCGCGAACGCGCAGACGCCGTCCCGAGTAACGTCAAGAGGCCCGCAGCAATGCGGGCCTTAACGTTTGGTGCCGCCATGGAGAATCGCTCATGCGGCGCCGTTCTGGTAACCGGTGCATCGACCGGCATCGGTTACGCGTGCACGCAGATGCTTTCAGGAGCCGGCTTCATCGTATTTGCCGGCGTGCGAAGCGCAGCGGATGCGCAGCGCGTACGAGCATTGCACGCACACGTGCGTCCACTGCTGCTCGACGTGAGCATTCGAGAGCAAATCGCCGCGGCGGCGGAGGCGATCCGCACGTCGGGAACCGCACTCAAAGGCGTCGTCAACAACGCCGGGATCGCCGTGGCCGGTCCGCTCGAACACATTCCACTGGAGGATTTTCGCCGGCAATTCGAAGTGAACGTTTTCGGCGCGCTCGCGGTCACGCAGGCGATGTTACCGCTGCTGCGCCAAACGGCCGGAGCACGCATCGTTTTCATGAGCTCGGTTTCCGGGCAAATAGCGCCGCCGTTCGTGGGTCCGTACGCCTCCTCCAAGTTTGCGCTCGAGGCGCTCGCTGACGCGCTGCGCATGGAGCTTTCCGCGTTCGGAATACGCGTGAGCATCGTGCAACCCGGCAACGTGCGCACGCCGATCTGGCAAAAGGGCCGCGATGCAAAGGAGCATATCCTCGCAAGCATGCCGCAGCATGCGATCGAGCAGTACGGCGGTGCGGTGGACGCGCTCGTGCGCGTAACCGAGCACGAAGAACGAACGGGAATCGAGCCGGAGATCGTTGCGGCGGCGGTGCTGCGCGCACTGACCGATGCCAAGCCGAAAGCGCGCTACCCCGTCGGCAACCCGCCGGCGTGGCAGCGCCGCTTTGCTTGTCTTCTTCCGGAACGCATCCGCGACCGGATGATTCTGCGGACCGTTACGCGGCGCTAACTATTTCTGGAAGAACAGGACGAGCGTGCCGTTATTCACGTCGGCACCCACGACTTGGTTCAGACCGATGCGGTTGTCCGACAAGAACTGAGCGACGGTGATGTGCTCGTTGGTCATCGTCGTCACGGTAACTCTGTTCAGCGCAGCGCGCAGCGCGTTCAGTTGCGCTTGGTTGCGCGTCATCGCTTGCGTAAGCGCCGCCGAATCGCCGTTGAGCTGGGCGACATTGACCGGCCGGATGTTGTTGGCCGACGATCCGTTGAAGGCTTGAACCTTCGCCACTTCCGAGCGAGCGTTGTTGAGCGAGGAAATGAGCTCGCCGAAATTCGGTTGTCCGGCCGTTGCGGTGGTATTTGACGTAATTGGGTTGCTCGGCGCAGGCGAAGGCGCCGTAGCAGGCGAGGTTTGTGCGGCGGCGTACGCGGTGCTGCCCAGTACGAAGAGCGCCAAGAACGCCGAAGCCAATTTTTGCATTGCGTGTCCACCTCCGAGAGTGTGCCGCGTATATGCCTCACTGCGCCGCGGTTAAACGCGCGCTCGCGCTTGCTTATACCTATTGACCCCATATGCTACGAGGGAAGCATCATGCAAAACGATCTGGTGCTCGAAGGAGCGCGCGTCCGCTTGGAACCGCTCGCTGCGGCCCACGTCCCGGGATTGATCGCCGGTGCAAACGATCCGGCGCTCTGGGAGCATACGTTCGGCAGCAATCCGTTTACGAGCGTGGATGAGGCAAACCGCTGGGTCCGCGACGCGCAGGCGGCGCCGGATGTGCTGGCATTCGCGATCGTCGATCGGCGCAGCGGCGCCGTTGCGGGTTCTACCCGCTATCTCGACATCTCGCCGGAGCATCGCCGCCTCGAAATCGGATGGACGTTCCTCGCGCAGCGCTTTTGGCGCACGCACGTCAACACCGAGTCGAAATTTTTGCTACTTCGTCATGCCTTCGAGCAGCGGCACGCGCTGCGCGTGCAGCTCAAAGCCGAAGCGGTGAACGCGCGTTCGCGCGCCGCCATCCTGCGGCTGGGCGCGAGATACGAAGGCACCTTTCGCAAGTACCGCATCCGGCCGGGAGATGCAAGCGTGCGCGACGTGTCGTTCTATAGCGTAATAGACGAAGAGTGGCCGGCGATCAAAGCGCGGCTGCTCAGCTTCTTGGACCGAAGCCTCGATAGCCTTTCAGCGGGATAATCTTCTCCACTTCGGCCATATCGCTCCCGACGAGCGGAAGCGTTGCAACCGCTTCGTGTGCGTGTTCCGGCGTTTGCGCCTCGAGCAGCAGCACGGCGCCGAGCGCATCTTCGCGGCTCCAGATATTGCGCACGATGCCCTGCGCGTACAACGTGCGCACGGCTTGCGCTTCGGGCTCCAGCAGCGGCGCGAACTGTTCGTCGGAAAAGCGCTCGGTGCGGCGGCGCACAAGGACCAAAAATTGCATTGCTACCGTCCGTTCACGATTGCATCGACGGCCACGCCGTAGGCGCGATGGATCGTTCCGTCCGCACGCCCAATGGAGATGACCGGCACGAGCGCCTCAATCGTCCAGCCATTCGGTGACGTCGTGGTAATCTTCAGTACCGCGCGCGTCCCGTTCACACGCGCCGGCGTACCGGTCACCTGTGCGTAACCGCTGGTCACGCCTCCCTCGCTAACGATCGGTACGACGCGCGTCGCACCGCGATTCGGCGCGCCGGCCGCCTGGAACATGGCGTTCACCGCGGTGTCGATCGGCGCGAGAATCTCGGCCGGCGCCGCGCTCGCGACGAGCGCCGTGGAGAGCGCCAGCACGATCGTGCATACGATTTTTATCATGTGCGCGGTCTACGCGGACGCCGCGCACATGGCCTTCGAAGCACGGATAGGGCAATACCGGGTCCCGTCTAAAGCCCTGGGCGATGGCCTATGATTCCCTGCGCGCCTTTGCGGAGGCGCTCGAACGCTCCGGCGAGTTGCTTCGCATCGACGCCGAAGTCGATCCGCGGCTGGAAATCAGCGAGATTACCGACCGCGTGGTCAAGGCCGGTGGTCCCGCGCTGCTGTTCACGAACGTGCGCGGATCGCGCTTTCCGGTGCTTACCAATCAATTCGGATCGCGCAAGCGCATGTCGATGGCATTAGGCGTGCAAGACCTCGACGAGGCGGGCGATCGGATCCGCAAACTGCTCGATCTTTCGATTCCCGCCGGCACGGTGGAGCGCATCGGAAAACTGCTTTCGCTCGCCCCGCTTGCCTCGGCGATTCCCAAAACGGTGAGCGGCGGCAGTTGCCAAGATGTGGTGGTTGCGGATCCGGATCTCACGCAATTGCCGGTCCTGACGACGTGGCCGCTGGACGCCGGCCCGTTCATCACGCTGCCGCTCGTCATCACCAAAGACGCGGCATCCGGCCGCCCCAATGTCGGCATGTACCGGATGCAAGTGTATAACGCGCGCGAAACCGGCATGCATTGGCAGCGCCACAAACAAGCACGCGCGCACGCAAAATCGTGGGGCGATCGCATTCCGGTGGCCGTTGCGATCGGCGCCGATCCCGTTCTTACGTATGCTGCAACCGCACCGTTGCCGCCGGTGATCGACGAGTTTCTCTTTGCCGGTCTGCTGCGCGGCAAGCCTGTTAAATTGGTGCAGTGCAAAACCGTCGATCTCAAAGTTCCGGCGGATGCGGAGTTCGTGCTCGAGGGCTACGTCGATAATACGGACCTGCGCACCGAGGGACCGTTCGGCGATCATACCGGCGTGTACAGTTTGGCTGACACCTATCCGACGTTTCACGTGCAATGCATTTCGCACCGCCGCGATCCCATCTATGCCGCAACCGTCGTCGGTAAACCGCCGATGGAAGACGCGTGGCTCGGCAAAGCAACGGAGCGCGTCTTCCTGCCGCTGCTGCAAATGGTGCTGCCCGAAGTGGTCGACATGAATCTCCCGGTCGAGGGCGGCTTTCACAACTTGGCGATCATCTCGATCAAGAAATCGTATCCCGGTCATGCCAAAAAGGTCATGAACGCGCTGTGGGGCCTCGGACATATGATGATGCTCACGCGGTTGCTCGTGATCGTCGATGCGGACGTCGACGTACAAGATCCGCGCAGCGTCGCATGGTTCGTGCTCAACAACTTGGACGCGCAGCACGACGTCGTCATGATGCCGGGACCGGTGGACGACCTGGACCACGGATCGTATACGCCGGCGCTCGGCATGAAGATCGGCGTCGATGCAACGCGCAAAGACGCGGCGGAAGGCTACCACCGTGAGTGGCCGCCGGACATGATCATGGACGAGCACACGCGCAAACTCGTGAGCGAACGCTGGACGGCCTATGGGCTCGACCGGCTCGACGCGTCGCTCAAACCCGACCGCTGGTCGGGGCAAGGTGCCGCCGCCCTCAAACGCTTACTGTCGTGAGCGTGGTCGCGAGTACCCGGCTCTTCCTCAAAGAGATCCGCATCGAGCACACGCTGTTCGCGTTGCCGTTTGCGTACGTCGGCGCGATATTTGCCGCACGCGGCGTCCCGCCGCTGCACGCGCTGGTGTGGATCACGCTTGCCGTCCTTGGCGCGCGCACTGCGGCGATGGCGGCCAACCGCTACTTCGACCGCGACATCGATGCGCGCAACCCGAGGACCGCGCGGCGCGCCCTCGCAAGCGGCGTCATGCCGGCCGCGATTATGCTTTGGGCGTGCGCGGTCGGCATCGCGCTTCTGCTGGTCGCGGCATGGCAGCTGAATCCGCTCTGCCTGAAGTTACTGCCCGTCGCGGCTATCGGCGTGTTCGTCTATCCACTCTGCAAGCGTTTCACCTGGCTCACGCATTTCGTACTTGGCGCCGTCGACGCGCTCGCGCCGCTCGGTGCGTTCATCGGCGTTGCCGGCACCGTCAGCTGGCCGTCGCTGCTGCTCTTCGGCGCGGTGACGGTGTGGGTCGCCGGATTCGACATCATCTATGCGCTCATGGATCTGCCGATCGATCGCGAGCAGGGCATCCGATCGCTGCCGGCGCGATTCGGCGAGCGCAGCGCGTACGTGCTGCCGATAGCGCTGCACGTGCTCATGATTGCCATGCTCGCCGGAGCAGGCATACTGGCCCATGCGGCATGGCCGTACGCCATCGGGATCGCCGCCGCGGCGGTGCTGGCCGGGTACGAGGATTGGCTCTTGCGCGCGGCGGACAACGTCTTCGCGCTCAACGAGCGCGTCTTTACCGCAAATATGGCGTTTTCCGTCGTCTTTTTGATAACGGTTCTCGCCGGCTTCACGTTGGGACGAATGTGAACATTCAGCGCAAGCAATTTCTACTTTCTGCGGGTGCGGCGCTTGCCGGCGCCGCTGTGCCCGGTGCGGCGCGCGCACAGATCCGCTCGCCATACGCGCAGCAGTTTACGATCGCCGTCAACGTGCCGCTCACTGGAGACGGACAAGCCGGCGGCCAGCAAATCGCCAACGGCGTGCAAGCTGCCGTCGACGAGGTCAACAGGTTCACCAACAGCTATACGAGCACGTATGCGATGCGCACGTTCGACGACATGGGCGCGCTCGCACAATCGATCGTGAACGTGCAATTTGCAGCGGCCGATCCGACCGTCGTTGCAACGATCGGCGGCTTTGACGGCTCGGTGATTACCGCGGCGCTGCCGACGTACGCAAATCAGCAAATGCCGCTGCTCGTTCCCGGCTCTACCGCGGATAGCGTGACGTCGCAAGGTTACCGAATCGTCTGGCGGCTTCCCACGAAAGATTCCGTCGAAGGACAGTTGCACGCGCGCTATATCGCCAAAGCGATCAAGCCGAAATCCGTGCTCGCGGTCACCCAGGACGGCAATTACGGCTACAACGCTGCAAGCGGGTTTGCGAGCCAGGCGAAGAGCATGGGAATCGACGCCGACGGGTTCCAATTCCCGATCTCCAAGCCCGATTACGCAGCGGCCGCAAAGCGGATCGCCGCAACAAATCCCGAGTACGTCCTGCTGTGTGGAACGACGCAGGCCATGGGCGAGCTCATCCCGGCGCTGCAAACCGCAGGCTACAAGGGCAAACTCGGCGCGACGGAAGGCTTTTATAACGAAATGACACTTGCGAAGTACGCCGCTGCCCTTGCCGGCGGATTCGTCTCTACGTCGTTTCCACCGCTTGAACGCGCGCCGGATATCCTCAACGCGTTCACGGATTTCCGCGCGCGCTATGCGGTTACGTCGCTTTCCGCGTTTGCCTACGCCGCCGCGCAGATCGTCATCGCGGCGACGAAGCGCACCGGTGCGACAAACCGCTTAGCCGCAATGACGGCGCTCCAGCAGCCGTCATCGTACGACACCATCGTCGGATCGTTTCAGTTTGCTCCGACCGGAGATCCGGTCGATCCAAATCTCTACTTCTACAAGATCGAAGACGGCAAGTTCAAGTATGCCGGCTCGTCACACCCGACGAGCTTCGTCCTCTAGCGCACGTGCGCTCCGGGAGGGTGCGCGTGCACGTGATGCGGAACGCGCTGGGCGGGGCGTACCGCTTCGGGCGCGTCCTCGTCCTCGAGCATGAGGACGAACCGCAGTTTCCACGCACCGAGCGCGATGCAGAATTTGGCTCCAAACAGTTCCATGTTATGCCTCCACGCGGCGCCATTGCGCAATCGCCAAGACCGAGTAAATACCAATCAGCGCGCACATCGCACCAACGCTGGCCTCCAGCGGCAGCGGATAACTCGACTTCGACGCACCGCTGAACGAAAGGTACGCTATGGGATCGATGTACGAAAGTGCGTGAAAAATCGCGTAGAACCACGCCGCGATGTAGTTGTCGTTTGCGACTGCCTTGAGCGGGACCGCGACGCCGGGAATAAGTAGCGCCACCACCCAGCCGAGCCCGACGACCGCGCCCGGACCGCGTTTGAGCGAAGCGCTCGCCGCGGTGATGAGCGCGTACCACGCGATCGGAGCGGCGACAGCAAAGGCGATGTACCACGCGCCGTCGCCCGGCCAGGTAAACCGGGGAACGAAAAACATCAGCGTCGCGACCAGCGTCACGGCAATAGTGAGCAGTTGCGTGGCCACGATCGCGACGGCATCGACGACGATTCCGGCCGTGGCGTAGCGTTCGCGCGATACGGGTTTGGTCCACGCGAGTTCGAGGTGCCCGTCGTTCTCTTTGGCCAAAAGCCCGCCCAGAAGCGAGGCAACGATGAGGCCCATCGGCAACGTCGCCAAAAACAGCCCGCTCAATTCGTACGTCGGCGCCTCCGGATGAAACCGCATGGTCGTATGACGCGCGTTACCCTCGATCGTGCTGTTCATGTTCATGCTGCCCATGGAGAAATTGTCGTTGTGACGCCCTGCCGATCGCGGTTCGAAGATATCGGCATCCAGCGTGCCGTCGGGGTGTCTGACGATAACCCCGTGCGTCTGTTTTTTCGGGTCGACAAAGACGATGCGAGTCGACCCGTCGGCAAGGTGCGTACTGGTAACGTGAGCGGTTGGCGAATAGACAATCGGCTTCGTCCAATCCGTCGTGTGCACCGATATCCGAAGGATGATGACGCATGCCAAAAACACACCCAAAAGAATCAATGCGATGCGGATCGCGCGCAAGGCGCGTTGATATTCCACAAAATAATACTGCATTACATGCTCTCCACAACGTCGGCCGTTTGTCCGCCGTCGACGGCATTGAGAAAAATGTCTTCCAAATTGAGATCCACGATGCGCACGCTCTGCGCGCCCATCGAACTCAGCTGTGCGGCCAAATCGTCACTGCCGCCGTTGACCGTCACGCGGTAAATACGACCGGTACGCTCAAAGCGCATCACGCGCGCATCGCCGGCAACACCGTTGAGCGTCACATTGTCGGATTCGAAAATCGCTTCGATGATCTTGGAGCCCGCCTTTAAATCGTCCACGGCTCCCGATAGAGCGATGCGCGCGCCTTTGAGCACGGCGATGTGATCGGCCGCGCGCTCGACCTGCCCGATCTGGTGAGAGGACAGAATGATCGTCGAGCCCTGCGCGGAGGCGTCGATGATGAGCTTGAGCACGGAGCGCTGATTGACGGGATCCAGACCGCTGGTCGGCTCGTCGAGCACCATAATCTCCGGTTCCAGGGCGAACGCCAGCACGACGGAAAGCGCGGTGCGCATGCCTTTGGGCATGTTCCGCACACGTTTACGCGGATCGAGCGCGAAGAGCTCCATCAGTTCGCCGGCGCGTTTGGCGTTGTACCGTTTGAATGCGCGTTTCTGCATCTCGAGATGGTCGCCCGCACTCAGCCACTCGTAGAGCGCGCTGCGTTCCGGTACGTATGCCAGATGCTCGAACGTTTCGGGCGTAAGCGGGTTGCCGTCAAAGCGCACCTGTCCGGCGGTTGCGGCCGCAAGGCCAAGCATGCATTTGAACGTGCTCGTTTTTCCGGCGCCGTTGGGCCCGAGCAGACCGAACACCGATCCGGTTGGAATCTCGATGCTGATGTCATCGACCGCGGTAAAACGTCCGTACCGTTTGGTCAAATGCTCGATGGAAATACTCATTGTTCCTCCGGAAACCACCGCGCGAGCGCGGACTCGAAGAGTGCACGTATTTGCGTTGCGGTCAAACCGATCGATTTTGCTTCACGCACCGCGTGCAGCACAGATTCTGCGGCGACGTCGGTCGCCGCTGCGCGCGAGGTTTCGACGGAACCGTTTGCGCGAACGAACGATCCGCGCCCGGGTGCAGTTTCGATCACTTCGTCGCGTTCGAGCTCGCGGTAGGCGCGCCCGACCGTGTTCGGATTCACCGTGAGATCGAGGGCGAGCTGCTTGACCGTTGGAAGCTGCTCACCCGGCGCGAGCACGCCGAGCGCTACGGAGCGCTTTACTTGCTCGACGATCTGCAGGTAGATCGGAACGCCGCTTCGCGGGTCGACCGTGAGTACGGCTGGCATGCGGTCTGTTAGATCTTCGGGCCCCAGCCGAGGAAGAGGCTGCCGGATTGCTGCTCCATCGGGAACGACGGCCGGCGGGATTCGCTTTGCGCGCTGGGGACTTGGCGGTGGAGACGGATCGTCATGATGTACTCCTGAAGTCTGGCCTAGTACCAATCTGCTGTTGTACTAGTACGTTAGTATAATAGCACAATCTGACGCCTCGTCAAGGCCCGCTAGAAAAAAGTTTTGGGAGCCTGCAGCCCCCAAAACTCTTCGTGTCTACTCCTCCGCAGCTTCGTCCCCGGCGGGTTGATCGGGCGGCGTGGGGCCCCCGCTATGCTCGAACGACATCGCAGTCTCCTATAGAAAAGATCCGGCTTTGCGCGCAGATTTACGCCTGTTGGGTTCTGCTCCTGGTGAAAAACGTGGCGACTTCCGTACGCGAACGAAGGTTTAGCTTTGTGAAGATGGCCGCGATATGATTCTCGACGGTTCGTTCGCTCAGCACAAGTTCTGCGGCGATGGCCTTGTTCGACCGTCCGGCCGCAACCAGCTCGGCCACTTCCCATTCGCGTTTGGAAAGACCCGACTCATTTTGCGCAGATTCGCGGCTCTCCAGTCGCCGTACGCCTGCGGCCGAGCCGCAGGATCGATAGATCTCCAGCGCGCGTGCGCGCTCTCCCGCCAGTTCGAGCGCCTCCGCCTGGTACACAATCCACCCAACGCGTCCGAATATCCGCGCGGCCTCCAGCGCGTTCTGCGCACGCGTTTGTCCGCGTGAGGCATACGCGGTGCACAAATGCCAAGCGGCCTGCGCGGAGCGGCTCTGCGGGCGCAGCATATCCACGAGTTCGAGCGCGCGCGGCATTGCCGCGCCGGCATTTGCGCGCGCAACCTCGATCATGAGCGGCAAATTGTTTGCGCAGCTCGAGAGGCGCTTCACCGTCTGCTCGAGCAGCGCCGCTGCTTCATCGCCGCGCCGGTCCGAACGCAACTGCGCCGCAACGGCCGCTGCCACCGGCCCGAATACGTTCGGCGTCTTCGATGCGAAGGCGCCTTCGAGCAGGCGCGGGCGCGCGCACCGGCGCAGCAGCAGCGGATCTTCCAAATGTAGCGCAAGCGGAATGCCCGTACGCGCAACCAGAAACGCAATGACCGGAGCGTCCTCGGCGATGGTGAACGCATTTTCCAGCACGCGTGCGCTGCGAGCGAGTTGACCGGATAAGTAGAGCGGCCACGCCATCGTCGCGCAATACGGCGCCACGATGTTCGCGCTCATCGTACTCGCCGTCTCTTCGAAACGATCGCACACCTCGAGAGCGAACTCCATCTCATCCAGGTTCGAGGCGAGCGCGAGCGCGACGGCGTTCTCCATGCGCCTCAGATAGAGTCCGCCGCCGATCTCTTGCGCAATTTGCAGCGCCCGCTCCGCGTGCTCGCGAAAGCCTTGCACTTCGCCGCCGTGCACGTGAATGAACGCCTGCGCCTCGTAATACCGGATCTGCGATTCCTTATCGCCATGAGCGAGCAGCGCCGTTGCCGGCGCGAGCGCCTCCGCCGCTTCGCCGACGCGGCGCAAGCTGCCCAGATACCACGAGCGCGTGGCGTGCAGATTGAACGCGACACCCGGATGACGATCGTGATCGAAGCGTTGCAGCGCCCGCGTGATATCCTCGATGGCAGCGTTGTCGTCCAGCAGCTGATAGCGCCGCCTCGAAAGCTCGAATCCGAAGTGTCCGATGGCCGCAGCATCGTCGCGTGCCGTGGCGTATTCGAAAAGCCGCTCCGTTACGCGCACGGCGTCGGTGGCGCGCAGCGCCAGCGCGTATGCGTCCGCAAGGCGCGTGTACAGATCGGCGGTGTGCGCGTCGAGCGGCCGCCCGTCGATCGCGCGCTCGAAAAGCTGCGCGGCATCGGCGAACGCAAAAATTGCCAGCGCCTCATCCGCGGCAAGTTCGCTGAAGTGCCGTGCCTTTTCGCGTTCGCCCGCAGCGGAATAATGATGGGCCAAGCGCGAATGCAGCGAGCGCGCACCGCCCTCGCGCTCCAACTTTTCGGCGATGCGGCGGTTGAGATCTTTGCGTTCGATCGCAAGCAGATCGTCCGCGATCGCGCGCCGGATCAACGCGTGGCGGAACATGAAGCCCTCGCGATCCGCGCGTTCGTCGACGATCCACGCCCGGCGCGCTTTCTTCAGCGTCTCCAGGACGCGGCCGGAACTCACGCCGCTGATTCCGGCGAGCAGCGGCAATTCGAACTGCCCCATCTCTGCCGCTACGCGCAGCACGTCGACGTCGGTCGCGTCCAAGTGCGCGAGCCGGTCTGCAACCAAACCCTTGAGCGTAACCGGGAGCGCGCCATGCAGCGCGTCGGGACTCTGACAGGCGAGTTTGGTGTACTCGACGAGCAATAACGGATTGCCCTCGGCCATCTGAACGATCCGCCGGCGCACGTCTATGGGCAATTCGCCGCGCGCGACGTCGTCGATGAGCAATAGGGCGTCGCTTTGCGGCAGCGGTTTGAGGGATAACGACACCGCCGCACTCCGCGCGAGCTGTGCGACGAACACGCGCACCTCTTCATCTTCCTGCGCTTCCGCCGGACGAAAGCTCACCACGAGCAGCGCGCGCAGCTGCCCGACGCGGCGCGAGAGATGCAGCAGCACGTCGGCCGAGGCGCGATCGATCCAATGAACGTCTTCGACGGCGAGCAGAATCGGCGCGGAGGCGGCATATTTCTCGAACGCCGCCACCACCGCGTCGAGAATGCGCCGCTGACCGCCCTCACCCGGCGCCGCGTCGAGCGGCTCGAACCGCAGCACCGGACGCAGCGCAGCGGTCAGCGCGGCATCGTTTGCAAGCACTTTCGGAAAACGCTTGTCCAGGCTGACCAGCAGATCGCGGATCGGCGCGTACGGCGCTCGCGCATAATCGAGCGCGCCCGCGCTGGCCGCTGCATATCCGCGCGGCAAAAAGGGGTGCTTCATCATCTCGGCGACCAGCCGGGTCTTACCGGCTCCCGCATCGCCATCGACGAGCACAAGCGTCCCGGCGCCTTCGGAAACCCCGCGGCAATATTCGCGCACGCGCTGCAATTCGCCGGCGCGCCCGACCAGCGCCGCACCCGTCACGGTACTCATCCCCGGCACTCTTCGACCGCACTAGGGGACGCCCCCAGCAAATTAGGGGTTTTCCACGATGTCAGCCGCGGTGCGCGGACGGTACGATTCTCCCAGAGTTTGGCTTACATGGGGTACCGGACATGAACGACACCGACCTACTCTGGGTTACCGACCGCGAATTACAGGTGACGTCGCTATCGGCTCGGCTGCGCGACCTGATCTTCCCGGACGGTGCGCCCGCCGGCCTCCATGTAAGCGGGCTCTGGCAAGAGGACGATCCGTTCGGCATGATGCTGGTCGCGCACCGCTGGGTGCTCGACGGGGAACGGCTGGCGTTCGAAACCGAGCGCAACGGTCAGCGCCTGCACATCGCCCTCGAGCCGCTCTACGATTTGTCTGGTGCGATCACCGGGGTGGGTGGGCGCGCAACGCCGGGTGCGGGCGACGGACAACCGCAGTGGGAGGCAGAGGCGCTCGAGGAGGTCGAGCGCCTCTGCGGATTCGGCACGTGGCGCGTCGATCTTCAAAACGGACGCACGCTCTGGTCCGCGGGCCTGTACGAAATTCTCGGTCTGCGTGCGGATGCGGCGCCGGGCGATCTGCGCGATTACGACCATGCTCAAGACGTAGAAGCGATTGGCGCGGCGATCGTCGAGGGTGAGATCGCGGGCAGCGGATACCGCTGCGACCACCGCGTCGTTCGTTCCGACGGCACCGTGCGTCACGTCCAAGAGCAGGCGCACAAAGTCTACGACGAGCACGGCACCGCGCGTGCGATCGTCGGAAGCATGCTCGACATCACGGATCGTAAGATGACCGAAGCGCGCCTGGCGCAGCTGGCCCATTACGACCCGGTCAGCAAACTCCCGAACCGCCGGCTTTTGGAGCAGCGGCTGCACGCCGCGCTTTCAGCGGCGCAGCTCAGCGGAAAAATATGTGCGGTGCTTTTTATCGACGTCGATGACTTCAAACGGGTGAACGACACCTTCGGCCACGCAAGCGGCGACGAGCTGCTGGCGCTGATCGGCGCCCGGCTGAACCATTACGTGCGCGCTGGAGATACGGTCGCACGGATGAGCGGCGACGAATTTGTCGTGGTCCTGGACGATCTCTCGTGCGCGGACGAGGCGCTGGCGGCGGCGCGTACGATTCTGCGCAGCTTCGAGGTGCCGTTCCACATGGCCGGCAACGCGGACTGTCGCGTGGGCGTAAGCATCGGCGTTGCGGTTTATCCGCAGACCCATGCATCCGCAACAGCGTTGATCGACATCGCCGACCGCGAGATGTATGTTGTCAAACGCAATGGCGGCCGTGGTATAAAGGTGGCATGCCCGAGCTCTTCTCAGGCCCGCTCGCACTTACGTACCGTGGCGAACGCCTAGCGTTTTACCTAACGCTCACCTTCGCGTTGCCCGCGGCGGCGGCGATTGGATTTTTCATCCACGAAGAGATCGGCATCTCGCAGGTCGCACTGTTTTTGGTCATCGCGATGGTGTACGTCACGCTCGGCCGCGGCAGACTGATCGGCACGAGCGTGCGCATTCATGAAGCACAGCATCCCGAGCTGTTTGCGGTCGTCAAACGGTGCGCCGCCGCGCTGGGATTACCGATGCCGCTCGTCTTCGTCCGCGAAGATTATCAGGTTCCGGTTCTGGGCGCCGGTTTGGGCGAGCCGTACTCGCTCGTCATCTCTAGCAACTGGATCGACCACTTCAAAGAAGACGAGCTCACGTTCATGATCGGGCGGGAACTGGGGCACATCGCATCCGGTCATACGCGCTATACCTCGCTCTTGAGCATCAACGGCAACGAAAATGCGATCGTTTCTCTCGTGTTCGGCGCGTGGCTGCGCAAGACCGAACTCACCTGCGATCGAATCGGCTTGCTCTGCTGCGGTTCGCTCGATGCGGCCATCCGCGCAATTGCGGTCGCGTCGTTCAGCCACTTCGCGCGCGAGATCGATCACGAAGCCTTCGCCCGTCAACATCGCGAGTTCGCTGCCGACACCATCTTCCGCTTCGGCGAATGGCTCGGCTCGCTTCCGTACGCGACGACGCGCGTAGATGCGATGGCGGCGTTCATGCAGTCGAACCTCTACCGCATACACGAAGAGCATTTCGTGCATGAAAGCGCTGCCGAGCCCGTGCACGTGCTCGTGCGCGGCGAATCGATCGTCGAACATAAGGATTGCGCGAACCTCTGGCGGCGTCTCTGGGCGTTCGGGCTCGACGCGTTCGTGATTTGGGGCATCACCAACCTCATCGCCGATCGCATCGAACATGCCAGGACGATGCACGTGTTCGTGATCGGCAACATCAGCGTGAGTGATATTAGCGGATCCGGGTTGGTTGCGTACCTCGCTTATTCGGCGCTGCTCGTTGCGCTCGTCGGCCAAACGCCGGGGATGCTCGTCGCCGGTTTGCGCGTCGTGCGCTCGGATTTCGGGCGCCCGGGATTCGCGCAGGCGCTCTGGCGCTACGTCATCCTGTTTTTCGTCTGGTGGTACATCGCGCTCGCCATGCTGGTGAGGCCGCGCTCGCGCGTATGGGCCAACGACAAGTGGTCGGGCACGCGCATCATCAAGAGCGAGCGAATGCTCGCGCGCGAAGCTACCGCGTAATCTCCGTCCGCAGCGCGTTACTGATGCGGTTCAGCGCATTGATCGCGGAAATGGTCGAGAGCACTTCGATAATCTGTCCGTCGTCGTATTCCGCGCGCAGCTGATTCCACACCGCATCGGGCAGACCGCGTGGCTCACGCGTGAGCGCGACCGCCGCCGACAGCGCCGCCTTTTGCGCGTCCGTGAACAGATCGCTCGCCGCGAAATTCCATAAGGCGTTCAGTGCGTCGGCGCTCGTGCCCGCTTCGCGCGCTTCGCGGCGGTACGCAACGAGCGCCGGCTCGCAAAAGTTGATTGCCGAAACCATCGCTGCGCACAGTGCCTTGGTGTCCGCCGGCACGGTACCGGCATGCAAAACGACGCGCACGTGCTCGGCTGTGCTCGCGGCGATCTCCGGACAAGCCGCCATCGTCGCAAAAAGATTGCCGTCCGGAACGCCGCGTGCAGCCTGCGCATCGAGCGCCGGCAGGCGCGGCACTTACGCGGGGCCTTGCGTGAACGGTCGGAAGCGCGAATCGCCACGCACGGGATCCATGCGCGGATCGATGGCAAGGATGCCGCCGAGCTGCCAATGACGCGCGCGCTGCAGCATGTGCAGCGCTTCATTGCGGCGGCCCATTGCAACCAGCGCCGTTATCACGTCTTCCGGATCGACGCGGTCGTCCGCCATGCCGGCCTGCGCGATTCGCAGCTGGCCCGCGGCATCGGAATAATCGTGCGATGCCGCATAGACGTGCGCCAGCAGCGCCGCCGCTTCGGGGCGGCACGTCGTACAACTGCTTGCATACCGCCGGTACGCGCTAATTGCAGCGCGATAATCACCGAGTGCTTCGTAGGCAAGCCCCATCGCTTGATATGCGTCCGTGCGTGAGGGCGATAGGTCGAGCGCCTGTTGCGCGTACCGCACGGCTTGCATGTAGTGGCGCGACATGTAGGCTGCTTCGGAAAGCCAATCGGTTGCGGCGACGGATTCGGGATCGAGAACGGCCGCTTGATGAAGCTCGTCAAATGCTTCTTGCGCGCGCCCTTTGTGCAAGAGCGCCATGCCGTACCACTGATGTGCCGGCGCATACGACGGATCGAGCGCAATGGCGCGGCGATATTCGATTTGTCCCGCGGTATCGTGATGCTGCTTTATTTCGACCAGGCCGAGTGCAGCGTGCGCTTCGGCGGAGTCCGCATCCAGTGCGAGCGCGCTGTCCGCATAGGACTTGGCACGGCCGAACGCGGCACTTTTCGACAGCTTGCCGAAGCCGTAATCGCCTTCGATCGCGTACGCGACCGCAAGGCCCGCGTATCCACGCGGATCGCGCGAATCGGTCGCGGTCACCTGTTTGAAGTAGCGCACGCTCTTTGCGACGCTGTCGGCGGTGCGCTGATTCCAATAGAACCGTCCCATCGCGTACAAACGTGCGCCGTCGGGCGAGAGGCCCGCATCGGGGCTCCGGTGCGAATGCGCCACGGCGCCGAGGGTGCCCAGGCCAACGGCCAGCACGACGGCCGCTGCAGCAGCAACCGGCGAGAAGCGGCGAGGCCTGCGGATGAGACGTGCGGGCGCCGGCGCCTCGGCGGTTTCGAGCGCGACGGGCGCCGTAAAGCGGTAGCCGCGCCGCGGAACCGTTTCGATGGAGTCCTCGTCCCAGTGGAGACGCAGCGCCTTGCGGATGACGTAGATGTTTTGCGCGAGGTTGGCTTCCTCGACGAAGCCCTCAGGCCAGACGCGTTCGAGGAGTTCCGCCTTGGAAAGCACCTGCCCGGGGTGCTCGATCAGGGCGAGCAGCGTCTCGACGACCTTGGGACCGAGCGCGATCGGCGCCTCTCCCAAGGAAAGCATGAGTTGCTCTTTCTCGAGCCGGAACGGCCCGAACCGGTACCGCGTCATCAGCACTCCCCTCCTCGTCGTCTCGCTGATGAGGATTCTCATGTCCGCTCGGGGCGGCCTTGCCGCCCGGCCCCGGAGCTGGGCAAAACGTCCCACCTGAGCGGATCGTGACATGCGTCCACATCGTTGGCGAATCGGATCGCACAACACATTGCAACAATGCAGCGTTTCGTATGACGCGTTTTGTCACGAAAACACGTGAAACCGTCACACTATATCGCGCTCATCGTCGTGAAAAAGTCGCATGAAACAAAAGTTGTAGGTGCGCAGTAAAACGCGGTGTACAGTACGGAATGGAACGCGGGTGTGCGTTCTCGTCAACAAAGGAATAATCGTGAAAACCGCTGCGAAACAGCAAGCACAACTCCAAGAAAAGCCGCAGGCGCGTCCCACAATCTCGCTAACGCGAGTGGTGAGCGTCGGGCCCGATACGTCCGCATTCAGCGGGTGGGGTCCGAAAGTGACCGCCGGCAACATTCTGAAAAATTGGAATTAATCGCAATTTAAAGTTTCATTCGTATCTTCTGTGATACGGATGGAAAGCGGGCGGAGTTGTCCTCCACCAACGAAGTCCGTTCGACTCCTTAACCTCGTAGAGTGCAGCAAGACGGGCCGGCGATGTCTCCACCATCGCCGGCCCAAACGTTGTACCGCTGTTTACGCGAGGTAGGGCTCCATCGGCGATACCGGTTCGAGTATGCGATCCATCGCCGTGAAAACCGCCGGATCGATTTCGAGATCACCTGCAGCCGCGTTGTCTTTGACGTGTTCCGCTTTCGTCGCGCCCACGATAACGCTCGTCACCGCCGGTTTACGCAAACACCATGCGAGCGCAAGTTGCGCCGGCGTGCAATTCGATTCTCGCGCGAGCGGCTTCAGACGCTGCACCGCATCGAGCACGGGCTGCGTGAAATACTCTTCCATCATGTCGGCGTTTTGCCCGGCGGCACGCGTGCCGGCCGGTGGATGCGCGGCGTCCGTATATTTGCCCGTGAGGATGCCCATTGCCAGCGGCGACCACACGACGTTGCCCAAACCGTATGCTTCGCATGCCGGAAGCACCCGTGCCTCGATGCGGCGCCAGAGCGCGCTATATTGCGGCTGATTGCTGACGGGCACCGCCCAACCGCGCGCGCGGCACAGATTGACGGCGGCAGCGATTTGATCCGCGTTCCATTCGGAAACGCCCCAGTATAAAATTTTCCCGGTGCGCACCAAATCGTTCATCATCTCGCACGTTTCTTCGAGCGGCGTCGTAACGTCGTAGCGGTGGCACTGGTAGAGATCGATATAGTCTACTTGCAAACGCCGCAGCGAATGATGAACTTGATCGCGGATGTGCTTGCGTGAGAGCCCGCGTTCGTTGGGACCTTCGCCCATCGGAAAGTACACTTTCGTCGCGAGCGCCAGTTGATCGCGCGGCAGCTCTTTGAGAATCGGTCCGAGGACCTCTTCGGCGGCGCCGCGTGCGTACACGTTTGCCGTGTCGATGAAATTGATGCCGCGATCCCACGCGTCGCGCACGCACGCGCGCGCGACGTCCGCGCCAACGTTGCCGCCGTACGTAAGCCATGAGCCCAGGCCGACGACCGAGAGTCGTAATCCGGAATGTCCGAGCGATCGATACTGCATGATCTGCGCTACGGCACCAGAACGCGCAGCGCCTTCGGAAGCACTTCGAAGATCGCGGGCGTCGTGCCCGCGGGTTCGCCGTCCGCGCTGACGTGATGCGGATGCCGCGTGCGGATCGCAAAGCGCGTCGAACGCCTGGTGCGCAGACCCTGACCGGAGGACGGATCGCCGGTGATGAGCTTGCGCACCAGCGCAAACGCGTCGAACCAATTGCGCGGCTCGACGCTGTACAGGTCGAGCCAACCGTCGTCGATCGCCGCATCCGCGCGAGCGATGATGCCCCCGAAACGCGCGCTATTGGCGACCGTGATCTGCACGCTGCGGCAATGCTCCGTCTTGCCGTCGAATTCGATGTCAGCCGGAAAGGGCCGCAGCCGGGGTATCGCTTCCAGCGAAGTCGCGATCACCGCGAAGGCGCCGAACCGCTGCTTCAGCTCGGGCGTTTGCCGGCGCGCGATGCGCGCGGTGACGCCGATGCTCGACTCGTTCACGAAGTAGCGGCCGTTGACGCGTCCGACGTCTATCGTCCGCATACGATTGCCCAGTATCGTTGCGCATGCGTGGGGTATCTCGCGCGGTATGCCGAGCGTGCGTGCCAGATCGTTGAACGTGCCGAGCGGCACGATTCCCAGCGGCACGTTCCGGGCAATGGCGGGCGCGATGGCGCCGACCACCGTGCCGTCGCCTCCCGCCGCGATTACGACATCGTAGCGGTCGTTCGGATTGCGCGAACATGCCACACCGGCTCGTTCGAGCGTGTCGCATACGGCAGCGCCGTCCCGTAGGCCC
Source organism: Vulcanimicrobiaceae bacterium (assembly GCA_036826275.1). Classification (GTDB taxonomy): domain Bacteria; phylum Vulcanimicrobiota; class Vulcanimicrobiia; order Vulcanimicrobiales; family Vulcanimicrobiaceae; genus DATGJX01. The sequence continues at coordinate 2,106 of DAISWS010000006.1, read as the reverse complement.
AGGCGCGAGCGCTCGTTCAGGACCAATAGCGCTTCCACGTCCGCCTTTTTGGACGCGAGGTGGCCGTTCACTTCGCGCCCTGACTGCCGATATGAAGTAAGTGACCGCGTTCGAGGCGAGCATCCTCCAGATGCTCGGAGGGGTGCTTTTCGGTGCCGCGATTGTGGCCGCTGCCTTGCGCATTGGCCGCAACCGGACCGGTTTTCGCGATATGGTCTTCCGTGCGTCCCCCACGGCGATGTACATTTTCGATCGGCATACGCTGCGGTTTTTGGACGTCAATTCGGCCGCACTCGAGCGTTACGGGTATACGCGCGAGGAATTTTTGGGCATGCGTGTGTCGGATCTCAAGCCTGCCGAAGACGTGCCGCAGTTGTTCGAAGCGCTCGAACGCAACGACACCACCGACTTCGGCGTCTTCCGCCACCTCACCAAAGACCGGCGCACACTCTACTCCGCGATCCATAAATACGACATCCACTTTCACGCCAGGCCGGCGTGTCTGGTGCATGCGGCCGACGTAACGCAGCGGTACGAGGCGGAGCAAAAACTGCGGGAGAGCGAAGCGACGCTTCAACTTGCGCAGGAAGTCGCGCAGCTCGGGAGTTTCACGTACGACTACCGCGCCAAGCACGGCTCGTGTTCCGCGCATTTGTGCCGCATGCTGGGTGTGCAGCCGAACGAAGTTGAAGACGTCGACTTGTGGGCGTTCGATCATCCGGAGGATGCCGCGCGCGTGCGAGCGGAAGTCGACACTGCCCGTACCGAACACCGCGAGTACAAGACCGATCACCGTATCGTGCTGCGCGACGGCTCCGTGCGCTTCGTGGAAGAACGGGGCTATTGGACGTACGATGAATCCGGTGAGGCGGTCCGCATGTTCGGAACCATCCTCGACATCAGCGAGCGTAAAGCGTCCGAAGCCGCGCTCGCGCATTTGGCGTTTCACGATCCGCTCACAAACCTGCTCAATCGCGCGGGGCTGCGCGACCATTTGGCGCTCACGATCAAAGAGCGCCATGCGGCAGGCCTCACGCCGGTATTCTTTTTGGACATCGATCGTTTCAAAACGATCAACGATACGCTAGGACACGTGGTGGGCGATCAGCTCTTGGCCGAAATCGGCCGGCGCCTCGCACGCCAGCTGCGCACGGACGAAGTGCTCGCGCGCACGGGCGGCGACGAGTTCATCATTTTCTCGCCGCCGATGCCGTACCGCACGAACATTTCGTTGCGCGCGCGGCAGTTGCTCGATTCGTTTTCCGCGCCGTTCACGATCGGCGGCTTGGAACACGCGGTTTCGGCAAGCGTCGGTATCAGCGTCTATCCGCTCGACGCGCAAGAAGCCGATGCGCTGCTGCGCAACGCGGACGTCGCCATGTACGCGGCAAAGGCACGCGGCGGAAACACGTTTCATTATTACACCGCCGAACTCCAGCGAACCGCCGAGGAACGTTTCCGCATGGAATCGGCGCTTCGCCGGGCTATGGACCAAGGCGAGTTTTCCCTGCATTACCAACCGGTCTTGAGCACGCGCAATGGACGCATCATCGCGGCAGAAGCCCTACTGCGCTGGAACGATCCGTATATCGGGCCGATTTCACCTGCGCACTTCATTCCGCTCGCAGAAGAAACGGGGTTCATCCGCCGCATCGGCGCGTGGGTATTCGAGCAAGCCTTCGCGCAGGCGCGCCGCTGGGTGGACAACGAGACGCCCATGCGCGTGTGGGTGAACGTGTCGGCGGCGCAATTGCACGACGCATCCCTCCCGCAAACGATTGCTGACCTCTTACGCGAACACGACTTAGACGGATCGCTGATCGGCCTCGAGCTCACGGAAAGTTCGTTTATCAATCACGAACGCGACGTGCTTGCGACGCTGAACCAAATACGCGCACTCAAACTGCACCTCGCGCTCGACGACTTCGGCGTGAAATATTCATCGCTCGAGTATCTGCAGCGCCTGCCAATCACGACGGTGAAAGTCGATCGCGTGTTCGTCAACGACATCGTGAACAATCCGTTCAATGCGTCGATCGTGCGCGCAATCGTCAACGTAGCGCACGACATCGGCTTCCAGGTGACGGCCGAAGGCATCGAATCACC
>DAISWS010000005.1:26516-45951 GCA_036826275.1 Vulcanimicrobiaceae bacterium | reverse complement strand
ACGAGCCGGCAGCGGAGATGAACGCCCACGCCACGGCCACCATGTCCGTCGTCGCCCGGTTCACCAGCTCGTCCGCCGCGCTGATGCTGCAGCACAGATAGCCTTCGCCCTTCTTGAATACCCACTGCACGGGCGAGTCCAGGATGGCCGCGAACTCCCAGTCGGCGCCTCGCGCACCTTCGTACCACAAATGCACGTCCATGATTGCGAACGGTTCGTAGACGTCGAGCGCGGGCACGCCGAAGCGCTGCGGTTCGCCGAGCAGCTTTGCGAGCGAGCGCGGCGGCACGGCGAGCACCGCTGCATCGAAGCGCAACTCGTCGTCCGTCGTCCGCAACGCAATCGCGCCCGGACCCGCCTCCATCACCAGCACGGCGGCTTGGCGATGCACGGCATCCAAGCGCGATGCGGCGCTTTCCATAATTTGCGCGAGCGGCACGGTGCTGTACCCGAAACGCGCCGCGCCGCGATCGTGCAAGAAGGCCGTGGAAATCACGAACGCCGCTTCGGCGGCGTTCATGCGGTCGAGCGGCGCATTCAGCGCCGGCACCATGAACGGCTCCCAGAAACTGCGGATCGTCTCTGCGCCTTGTCCCTGAAGACGCAGCCACTGGGCAAAACTCAAATCTTCACGCGCGCTCTTCGGATTGGTTCGCAACGCAAACAGCGCGCGGGCGATTTCAAATTTCCCGCGCAGCGGAAGATGTTTGTAATTTGCAAATGAGGCCAGCAGATGAAACGGCGCGGGCACGTCGGCCGCACGCAGCCTGCCTTCGACTGGCTCGGGATGACCCGGTGTGCCTTTCGCGTAGACTCGAACGTCGAAACGGTCTTGCAGATGCAGCGCATCACCCATGCCCGCGCGCTGAACGAAGCGCACGAACTCCGTGCAACACGCCAAATAGACGTGCTGTCCGTTGTCCACGACGTGGCCGTCGACTTCAAATGAGGTGGCGCGTCCGCCGAGCAGGCGGCTTCGCTCGAACAGTTCGACATGCCAGCCCGCATCGTTGAGCTCGAGCGCTGCGGAAAGCCCCGCAAGGCCGCCGCCGACGACCGCTACACAGGGCGCAGCCACGATTCCAATACCACTTGCAGCTTCTCCCCTTTGGAGAGCGCGGCGCGTTCGCGCAACGGAAGCTGCGGATCGCGTTCGATTTTCTTGAGCAGCCGCTCGTAGATGCCCGCCATCGTCTGCACGCACGCCGCGGGACGGCGCGGAATGTACCGCAGCACCTCGTAGCCGGTTGCAAAAAGATCGCGCGTGCGCTGCGCTTCGAAGTCCATGAGCGCATTCCAGCCCGCGCCGGGCTCAACGCGCAGCATATCATCCTCGCAGATGCCGAAGCGCTGCAAATCTTCTTGCGGCAGGTAGATGCGGCCCATTTCGGCGTCCTCGCGAACGTCGCGCAGAATGTTCGTGAGCTGCAGGGCGAGCCCGAGGTCGTCCGCGCGCGCAAGCGCCTCATCGTCCGTAAATCCGAAGATGCGAACGCACATGCGGCCGACGACCGATGCGACGAGACGGCAATACTCGCGCAGATCGTTCCACGTCGCGTAGCGTGTCTGCGTGCAATCGCGTTCGACGCCGTCGATCAGCGCCTGCAGTTCGCTCTCCGGAATCGCATAACGCTGCACGGCCTTGACGAGCACCTGCATAACGGGATCGTCCGCCTCGCCCGCCATACACCGCCGGACGCGTTCGCGCTGCGCAGCCAGCCGCTGCGGGATCAGCTCGGGCCGCGGCGCTCCGTCGACTTCGTCGTCGACCTGACGCGCAAATCCGTACAGCGCATAGATTGCCATGCGTTGGTCGTGCGGCAGCGAGATAAAGCCCCAGTAGAAATTCTTCGCTTCGCGTTTGGCCATCTCGCGGCAAAAGCGTTCTGCTTCCTGCTCGACGCTTTGCGGACGGCGCATGTAGCGGACCGCTTCAAGCGGTTTCAGCATTTCGCACCTCGGCATGGCGATGCGCCGCTTCCATAACGGCCCGCACGAGAATCCCCATCTTGGCCCGTTTCGATACCGAGGGACGCGTCACTTCCGTTGCATAGCCCAAACGTTCGATTTGCTCGCAAATGGCCAACCCCCCGAGACGGTACAGTGCCAGTTGTAAGCGCAGCGGTCCCGGCGCCATGCTCTCGAGCGTCTTCCCCGATCCCAGCAAGGTGCGGGCGCGCGATACCAGGCCACGCACCGCGCCGCGCGTCCCACGCTCGCGAATCTCTTCTTGCAAAAGATAGCTGCGGCCGATCTTCGCATCGCGGCTCACGTCTTGCGCGTGGTTCGCGAGCTGCAGCCCGATGCATACGTCATCGGAGAGTTTTTCCGTCACGGGATTCGCAATGTCGAAAAACCGCAGCACGACGCGTCCGACCGGCGCCGCCGAGAGCATGCAATACGCTTCCAGCTGCGGCCAGGTGTCGTACGTGCTAACGCGCTGATCCTGTTCGTTCGCCGCGATCAAATCCAGAAACGGCTTTTCGTCCAGCCGGTAGTGACGGACGGTTTCGCCCAATGCGATGAGTACCGGATGAACGGGCGCCTCGCCCGCGAAGAACGCCTGCGTTTCATCGCGCCAACGGGCCAAGCGCCCGAGCGCTTCGTTTCGCGAGGCGCTCTCGTCGCCCAAGTCGTCCGTCGTGCGGCAGAATCCGTAAAAGCGCATGAGATCGCGCCGGATGCGCCCCGGCACGATGCGCGATGCAACGGCGAAATTTTCGTAGTGCCTGGTTGCCAACAGCCGGCAATAGGCGTCGGCGCTCTCAAGCTCGTTCACGGATTATACGTTTCGTAAAGCGCAAGCGCGCGATGGATGGCTCGCCAAGTGCGAACATCGCAATGCGGAGCACTTCGATATATTCGCGAGCCAAATCGGATGCCGCATCGAATCCCGCCGCCGCAGCTTGCAAGAACGGCCCCGCGATGCCGGCAAGATCCGCGCCGAGCGCGAGCGCCTTGACCGCGTCCATTCCGCTGCGTATTCCGCCGCTGGCAAAGAGTAATCCGGACGGTCCCATCTCCACTGCACGGCGCAAACATTCCGCCGTCGGGATGCCCCATCCCGCAAAGGCAGCTGCGACTTTCGCGCGCCACGGCTCGGCGATGCGATGCCGCTCGACCTCGGTCCATGACGTTCCGCCGGCACCGGCGAGGTCGACTGCCGACACGCCCGCTTCGAACAGCGCATTCACTTCGTCGGGCGCAATGCCCCAACCGACTTCTTTGACGACGACCGGTGCATCGAGCTTCGCGCACACCCGCGCAATCTTGTCGATGAGCCCGCGAAAACACGTATCGCCTTCCGGCTGCACCGCCTCTTGCACTGCGTTGAGATGCAACACGAGGGCGTCCGCGCGAAGGCACTCGAGCAGACGGCGGCAATCGTCGATGCCGTATCCTTTGTTGAGCTGCACCGCGCCGAGGTTTGCGAAAAGCAGCACGTCCGGCGCGGCGTCGCGCACGTCGAACGTGCCGAGCAGATCCGGATGTTCGAGCAGCGCGCGGGCCGAGCCCAGCCCCATGGCAACGCCATGTTCCTGCGCGACGCGCGCGAGCACGGTGTTAATCGCGTGCGCCTCTTGCGTTCCTCCGGTCATGCACGAAATGAGCAACGGCGCGCGCAACCGGTGCCCGAAAATGACGCAGGACGTATCCACATCCTGCAAGTTCATCTCGGGCAGCGCGCAATTGATCAAACGGTACGCTTCGAAACCGCTCGTTATGCCTTTTCCGCCGACGTCGCGTTCGAGATTGATGCGGATGTGATCCGCCTTACGGGAACCGGTCTTACCTGGATCGAGTTGCGACGTAATACGCCACCTCTTCGTCTAACAGGCGTATCCGCGCTGCGCGCTGCACGCCCCCCGCACGCGCAGCGCGCGGGGCCCCCGGCCTTCGGCCCCACGCGCAAACCAGGACCGCGTTATCTCGCGCGTGTTGCGACGTAATACGTCACCTCTTCGTCTAACAGGCGTATCCGCGCTGCGCGCTGCACGCCCCCCGCACGCGCAGCGCGCGGGGCCCCCGGCCTTCGGCCCCACGCGCAAACCAGGACCGCGTTATCTCGCGCGCGTTGCGACATAATACGCCACCTCTTCGAATGCTTCCAGCGGTTCGGGCGCGATGCCGCTGCGAGCAACCACGCTGACCGCTTTTTCCGCATAGCGTTCGGCGGCTGCGCGCGTCAATTCGCCGCAGCCGACCTCCTCGAGCAGCGCGTGCAACTTCGGCCCGGGGTCTTCGTTCCGCGCGCGGAAGATCTCGCGAAGACGCCGTTTTTGCAGCGTTGACATCGCGCGCAATCCCGCGACCACCGGAAACGTCATCTTGTAGCGGCTTGCATCGCCGCTGCTCGATTTGCCGGTGACCGACGGATCCCCGAACATTCCGAGCCAATCGTCACGGATTTGAAATGCGGTTCCGAGCAGGCGTCCCGCGCGCCGGAATTGTGCGGCCGCGATTTCATCCGCACCCGCAAGCAGCGCGCCCGCTTCCACGCTCGCGCCGAGCAACGCTCCGGTTTTCGCCGCGACCATGCGAAGATAGGCCCGCAGCGCCGTATCGATTTGCCCTTCGAGTTCGAGATCCAGGCACTGTCCTTCAATCACCGTCAATCCCGCGGACGCGATCGCGGCGATGGCGCGAACCGCCCGCTCGGGGTGCTCGGCCGCACGCGCGACCGAGAGAAACGCCAGCGCCTGCATTGCATCGCCCGCGTTGATCGCTTGCGGTATGCCCCACAGCGACCAGACGGTTTCGCGGCTGTGGCGTTTGCGATCGCCGTCCTGGATATCGTCGTGTACGAGCGTGAAATTGTGAAACCACTCGATAGCGGCTGCGGCCGGAAGTGCCACGACCGGATCCGCGCCAAGCGCTCCCGCGGCCCACAGGCATAGGCTCGGGCGCACGAGTTTACCGGTCTTGACGTGGTGCGCGCGGCCGGCTTCGTCGACCCACCCCATGTGATAGGCGACCATCTTGCCGGAAAGCCATGAAAATGGAAGTGTGCGCTCCCGCATATAGTCTGCAATCAGGCAGCGGTGACGGCTGAGCAGCAGCGGCTCGACGTCGGCGCTGCCCGGGCGTACTCGTGCGCGAGGTGCCCGGCGGGGTGAATGCGAGTGAATGACAGGCTCCTATGGGCGTCGGGCGGGGTAATTTTCACTTTCCCACCCGGTTGCTTTGCTACACGACCTCCCACGCCTCCGAGGCGAGCGCCGTCCTCGCGCCGCATTAAAGCGCTGCATGCGTCAACTCATCGTGACGGCAGACGATTTCGGTCTGGCGGTTCCCGTCAACGAAGCCATCGAGCGCGGTCACCGCGAGGGCATTCTCTCAACGACGAGCCTGATGGTCGCGGCGCCCGCGACCGCCGATGCGGTGGAGCGCGCGCATCGTCTGCCGCAGCTGCACGTAGGCTTGCACGTCGTGCTCGTCAACGGGCGTCCGGCTCTGCCGCCCGCGCAGGTGCCGCTTCTCGTAGACGAGCGCGGCATGTTCGCAGACGATCTGTTCCGCGCGGGCGTGCGCTATTTTTTTACGCCCGGCGTTCGCCGGCAACTCGAAGCGGAGATCCGGGCGCAGTTCGAGGCGTTCGCCGCGAGCGGCTTACCGCTCGATCACGTCAATGCGCAGAATCACTTGCACGTGCATCCGACGGTGCTTTCGCTCATAGTCAAGGTAGGCCGAGACTACGGCATGCGCGCCGTGCGGATTCCGCGCGAGCCGTTTTTGCCGTCCTGGCGCGCGATGCGCACGCACCGCGCCGCGCGATTCGCGAACGCCGCACTGCTCTTGCCGTGGCTCACGCTGATGCGCCTGCGTTTACGCGCGGCCGGGATCGCGACGAACGATTACGTTTTCGGCATGATCGATACGGGACACATGACGCCGGATCGCGTGCGGCAATACCTTCGCCACCTGCCCCCGGGCGTTTCGGAATTATACGTTCATCCAGCGACGCACGCGTGGCCGGAAGCGTTTCCGCCCGATTACGATTTCGCCGGGGAGTTTGCCGCACTCATCGATCCGCGCGTACTGGAGCAGCTGCAGTCCTCCGGCGTGCGCCGCGTAACGTTTACGGAGCTCGCCGCCGCGCATGCCGGCTAGCCTGCTCAAAGCCGCATCCTGGACGCTGGGTGCAGGCACGCTCGCCGGAATCGCCTACACCGCGTTTGCGATTGCACGCGTTCGCGCGTTCCGCAAAAACAGAACGATCGGCCGCGCGCAAACGATGCCGCCAATCACCGTGCTCAAACCGCTTTACGGCAACGAGCCGCATTTGTTCGAGAATCTCAGTTCCTTCTGCGACCAGGACTATCCGCAGTACCAGCTGATTTTCGGCGCCGTGGATCCCCGCGATCCCGCGCTCGGCGTCGCGCGCGCCGTGAAAGACCGCTTCCCGCATTGCGATATCGAGGTCGTCGCGGGCAACGGCAAGCCGGCAGCCAATCCAAAAGTGGGCAACCTGCTCGGGCTCATCGACCGCGCGCGCCATCCGATCGTCGTCATCGCCGACAGCGATATCCGCGTGGGCCCGGACTATCTGCGCGCCGTCGCCGGCTGCTTTGCGGACCCGCACACCGGCGCAGCGACATGCGCGTACGGCGGCATCGCGGGCGGTACGTTTGCGTCGCGTCTCGGGGCGATGTACGTCAACGATCAGTTTACGCCGTCGGTCATGGTGGCGAGTGCACTCGAACCGCTCACGTACTGTTTCGGCGCGACCATCGCGCTTCGAGCAGACGTTCTCGCGCGCATCGGCGGACTGCACGCCGTCGCCGATCGTTTGGCGGACGATTACCTGCTGGGCAAGCTCGCGAGCGCTGCGGGATATCGCGTCGCGCTCGTGCCGTGCGCGGTTCAAACGACCGTCGCTGACGAAACGCTTGCCGCGCTGTGGCGTCACGAGCTGCGTTGGGCGCGCGCGGTGCTCGGGCAACGCGCCGCGGGATACGCCGGTTCGATCGTAACCTACGTTTTGCCGTTCGCCGTTGCTTTCGCAGCAGTTGCGCGTTCGCCGTTGTCGTACGCCGCGCTGAGCGTGGGGGTCGCGCTTCGCGTGTGGCTGCACTTGGAGGGGCGTGCAACGTTCGCTCCGCAAAACTCTGCAACGCCGTGGTTCATTCCGCTGCGCGACTTTTTCAGTGTTGCCGTGTGGACCGCAAGTTTCTTCGGCAAGCGCGTACTGTGGAAAAGTGACGCCTATCATGTATCTGCAGGCGGGCGCATGGCGGTAGGGCCCAAAGAAATGTAACGTTTGCGTTTACCCTTAGGGCGAAAAGCCTAACGTTGACGCAAGTCGCGAGTCGGATTGACGATATGAAACGTTGAAGAGACAGTAGTGAAGGACGCGACATGAACGAACGTACGCTCGTAGCCCTCGACACCGACGACTCGTTTTTCGATGATTGGCTCGTGGACCTGTATAGCCTCGAGCGATGCGCCTCCGATCGCTGGAACGAAAAAATTTGGAGCGGCGTACAACCGACGTACACCAGCGTGCTAATCCGCGAAAACTAGCGGCTCCGCGCCCCCTTTGCAATAAACAAATCGCTCCGTCGTAACGGAGCGATTTGTTTTTCCGCCTACTCACCCAATGGGGGCCCCATCTTCGATGGGGGGCGCGGAGGCTCGGCCGGAGCGCCGTTATTTCGGATACGTCATCTCCTTGGGGATCACGTATGTATCGAATTCCTCGGGGGTTACGTGGCCCAGGCTGACTGCGGCTTCTTTGAGGGTCGTCTTGTTGTGATGCGCGTGTTTGGCAATCTGCGCCGCCTTATCGTAGCCGATCTTGGGCGAGAGCGCGGTCACCGTCATCAACGACTCGTTCAGGTACTTGCCGATGACGTCTTCGTTGGCTTCGAGCCCTTCAACGGCGTGCTCGCGGAACATCGTGCACGTATCGCGCAGGAGATTGCACGAGTGCAGGAAGTTGTAAATCATCACCGGGTTGAAGACGTTGAGTTCGAAGTTGCCTTGCGAGGCGCCGAACGCAATAGCGGCGTCGTTTCCGTATACTTGTGCGACCACCATCGTCATCGCTTCGGACTGCGTCGGGTTCACCTTGCCGGGCATGATCGACGAACCGGGTTCGTTTTCCGGAAGAACCAGTTCGCCGATGCCGGCGCGCGGCCCGGATGCGAGCCAGCGGATGTCGTTGGCGATCTTCATCAACGCGGCGGCGAGCGATTTGAGCGCGCCCGAGGCGAAGACGAAATCATCGTGTGAGGCAAGCGCCGTGAACTTATTCGGGTGCGAGCGGAAGGGCAGGCCCGTGAGCTGCGCGATCTTCTTCGCAGCGCGCTCCGCGAATTCGGGATGCGCGTTCAAGCCCGTACCGACGGCCGTGCCGCCGATCGCGAGATCGTAAATCGGGTCGAGCGCCGCTTGGATCGCGTGCATCGCGCGATCGAGCTGCGTTACGTAGCCGGAGAACTCCTGACCGAGCGTGAGCGGCGTCGCGTCCTGCAAGTGCGTGCGGCCGACCTTGACGATATGGCTCCACTTCTGTGCTTTTTCGTGCAGCGCGTCGCGCAACTTCTGCACCGCGGGCAGCATGTCGACGATCGCTTCCGCCGCCGCCATGTGCATGGCCGTCGGGAAGGTGTCGTTCGAGGACTGCGACATGTTGACGTGATCGTTCGGATGGACGGGCTTCTTGCTGCCCATCTCGCCGCCCGCGATCTCGATCGCGCGGTTGGAAATGACCTCGTTGACGTTCATGTTCGTCTGCGTGCCCGAGCCCGTCTGCCACACGCGCAGCGGAAAGTGGGCGTTGAGCTTGCCCGCGATCACCTCGTCCGCGGCTCGAACGATGAGATCGGTCTTTTCTTTGTCGAGTTTGCCGAGATCGTTGTTGACCAGCGCGCAAGCCTTCTTGAGCACGCCCATCGCTTTGATGACTTGGCGAGGCATCACATCGCGCGGCCATTCGCCGTCTCCGATGTCGAAGTGGATCAGCGAACGCGCGGACTGCGCGCCGTAATATTTGTCTGACGGAACCGGAATGGTGCCCATCGAGTCGGACTCGGTGCGGGTCTTGGCTCCGTTCGTGGTCGGAATGTTCATCGTCGTCATGGCCTCGTTATATTGACGCCGGGCGGGGGGTCCGTGCCTGGATTATTGTCGGAGCAACGCTTGGAAACCAGGCGGTCCGGCCGTGCTACTTCCCTTTGAAGGCAGCCCGGCCCGTGGTCTGACCCAGCTCGCGGGTCTCCAGCACCTCGATGACCGTCAGCGGAAAGCGGTGGTCGTAGCCGCGCTCGCTGCAGCGCCCGCAGCTCATCGCCGCGGCCGGCAGGCGTTTACGAAGCAGTTCGAGAGCACATGCGTCGCAGCGCAAGATGTACCGCTTCGCGCTTTCGTTGTACGGGCGGACGTTTCCGAGATCGTGATAGATCGAGGTCATTCCGCATTCCCGCATCTTGCGGCGGAAATCGGCGCCGTGGCCGGTATCGCCGTTGCGGTCGAACAGCCACGCGTGAATCATTTCGTGCAGCAGCGTCTCGCGCAGCGCTTCCGGATGCTCGCGAAAATGCTTCGGCGAAAGTTCGACGAGCAACGGCCGTTCGCTGTACGTGATGCGGCCGGCCGAATTCGAAAAGCGCGCGTTGTAGCGAATGCGGCACACCGGCACTTCCCCGTTGAAATAGAAGTTGTTGAGTTCTGCAAAAAGCAGTTGCAGATCGGTTTCCGACGGCAGCACGAAGAGATCGTTCGTCGTGTGGCAAAAGGATTCTTGTGGCTCAACTCCCGCAGCGCGGCTTACCGCCGCGCGTCTACGTTCCAATCCTGTTCGTCCTCGCGGCCGTCTTTCTGGCCGCCATAGGCTTTTTGATGCGCACCGCGTTTTCCACAGGCGGCTCAGTGTTCGGCTCGGGCACGGGGGCAGGCAACCGCACCGTATCGGCAACCGCCGCTCCGCCCGCCGTCAGCGTGGAAGGGGGCGGCCCGCCCGCAGCCGTTCAATCCCAGCTCAGCGATCTTCGAGCGCGCATCTCACGCAATCCGAAAGACGACGTGGCGCTCACGCAGCTCGCCGACATGTATCTGGCGGTCGGAAAGTATGCGCAGGCGATTCCGTACTACAAACGCGCCCTTGCAGTCAATCCGAATAACGTCGCGGCAAAAGAGGGCCTCGGCGAAGCCGAAAACGAGAGTAAACCGTGAAGCTTTATTTGTCGTGCGACATGGAAGGCACCGCCGGCGTCTGCAGCTGGATGCAGTGCGATCCCTCGAACCGTCATGAATATCCGATCTACCGCCGCTACATGACGCAAGAAGTGCGCGCGGCAATCGACGGCGCGCGCAGTGCCGGCGTAACGGACGTTTTGGTGAACGACTCGCATTGGGATATGCGCAACCTGCTGTGGGACGAACTGCCGCCCGACGTGCGTGTGCTTTCCGGCGGACGTAAGCCGTTTTCGATGGCCGAAGGGCTCGGCGGCGGATTCGACGCCGCATTTTTCACCGGTTACCACGCACGCGCCGGCGATGCAAACGGCGTGCTGGCTCATACCTACACGGCGGACAGCCTGTACAACGTGCGCATCAACGGCGTCGCGTGTAGCGAGGCGCTGCTCAATGCGGCGATGGCCGGCGTGCACGGCATTCCGCTGCTGCTGGTCAGCGGCGACCGGGTCGTCATCGAACACGTCAAGGAGCACATGCCTTGGGTTACGGGTATCGTCGTGAAGGAAGGCATCGGACACTATGCCGCCGATTCGATCACGCCCAAGGCCGCGCAAGCCGCGCTGCGCGAAGGCGCCGCGCGCGCCATACGCGATGCCGGAAAAGCCAAGCCTTTCACGTTCGAGCCGCCGATCGCGATGGAAATTGACACCACGCGAGTCGAGCATGCCGACTTCATCGAACTGATGCCGGGCTTCACGCGAACCTCCGGACGAACGGTGCGCTTCGTGCACGACGATTACCGGATGATCTTCCGCGCCTTCGTCTGCGCATTCCGCCTCGGCGGATCTGCGAGTGCCGTCGCGTGAATATCTATATATCGTGCGACATGGAAGGCACCGCGGGCGTCTGCAGCTGGGAGCAAGTCGACGCGCGGAACTACAAGCCGGACTACTTCATCTATCGCAAATACATGACGGGCGAGGTGACCGCGGCCATTGCCGGCGCGCGTGAAGCCGGCGCAAGCGGCATATGCGTGAACGATTCGCATGGGCCGATGCGCAATGTGCTGCTCGATGAACTGCCGGACGACGTGCGCGTCGTCTTCGGCAATCGCAAGCCGTTCTCAATGGTGCAGCAGGTCGACGGCGGATTCGGCGGCGTCTTCTTCACCGGCTATCACGGCGCCATCGGCGACGCGAATGCCGCGCTGTGCCACACATACACGCCCTCGGTTATCTACGACGTGCGCATGAACGGCATTCGCTGCAGTGAAGCAACGCTCAATGCTGCGCTCGCGGGCCACTTCGGCGTCCCGGTGCTGCTCATCACCGGCGATCGCGTGACCGTCGAAAGCGCGAAGGCACAGATGCCGTGGATTACGGGCGTCGTCGTCAAGGAAAGCATCGGTAACTACGCGGTAGACTCGATTTCGCCGCACGCCGCGCAAGACGCGATTCGCGCCGGCGCGGCACAGGCGGTCAAGAACGCGCCGAAAGCAAAACCGTTTTACTTTGAGGCGCCGGTGACCATGGAGATCGATCTCGCACGCGTCGAACAAGCCGACTTCGTATCGATCATTCCGGGCTTCGACCGCAGCGGACCGCGTCAAGTGCGCTTTACGCACAATGACTATCCGACGGTCTTCCGCGCGTTCGTCGCGGCGTTCAGGCTAGGAGCAGTAGCGGACCAACCGGCGTAGCGCATCAGGCACGCTTTTCGCGGGTCGCGAGCGCGCCGCCGACAAAGGCTCCGAAGCCGGCAAGCAGCGCTATCGCGTACGGATACCACGACGGAATGCCCGCCAGCAGCGGGCGTTTTGAAAATAGCGCGACGAACATCGTCACGCAGATGATGACGATGCCCAGAACGACGGCGTGGAGCAGCGGGCGCGACGCGGCGACCCGCGCTGTGACCATTCCCGCAACGATTCCGGCGATAAACGTCACGATCTCGCCGCCGATGACGCCGCGCGAAACCAATCCGCCGATGATCTCCACGGCGAGCAGACAAACGTAGCCGAGCATCACGGCGAGGACGGTGCGCGCAGGTCTCAAACGCCGCTTAGCCCGCGACCGCCGGCGATCCGAGCGCGACGGCAATATCCGCGAGCTCGTCCTCGCCGATCGACAGCCCGCGCATCAGCCGCTCGTGCTGCTCGATCACCTCTTCGCTCTTGCTGCTCGCCGCGCGTTCCTCGCGAATCCGTTTGACCTCATCGGTAACGCGCTGCGCGAGCTGCGGCGTAACCTCGACTCCGTGCTCGGCCAGTTTGGCAGCGTGCTTGCGAAGCGTATCTTCCACGAGCGCGACGCCTGAGTGCTTGCCGAAGACCCACGAGGTTTGCGCGCCGACCAAAGCGGCGGGCACCGCTTCGTACATGCGGTGATCGATGAGCATGGCATGCGTGTGGATGCCGGATTCATGCGCGAACACTTTGCTGCCGACGATCGGCTCGTGCTGCTGCATCGGAATACCGCTCATGCGCTCCATGAACCGCGCGAGTTCGCGCAGTTTGTCGTATTTGAAGCCAGGAATTTCGACGCCGTACAGCACGTTGAGCGCCGTTACGAATTCGTGAAGCTTGACGTTCCCCGCACGCTCGCCGTAACCGTTCGCGGTCACGGAAACGACTTTGAACCCGCACGACACCGCCGTGATGGCATTGATCGTGCCCAGCCCGTAATCGTTGTGCAAGTGACAGACCAGCGGCAGTCCCTTGGGCATCGCGTTTACGATGCGCGTGCAGTACCAGCGCGCCGCCTCCGGCGTCATCGTTCCTACCGTATCCGGCCACGCCGGACGGGTGCCGCCCGCCGCCAGGCCCGCTTTGAAATACTCGATGAAATAATCGACGTCGCCGCGGCTGCCATCCTCGGCGCCGAACTCAATCTGCGTAACGCCCTTGCTGCGAGCGTACGCGATGGCGTCGCACTGCATCTTGATGTTGGCGTTACGGTAGAATTCGAGCGGCAGATCCAGCCATTCGCTTTCGTTGCGGCCTTCGAGCTTGAGCAGCGTTTTACCGATCTTGTACTTCAGATGCAGATCGCTGCCGCTCGTGAAGATAAAGAACGTAACTTCGGAAGGATCGACGTGCACTTCGCGCAGCGCATCGATGGTCACGTCGATATCTTTGGGATTGCAGCGGCACATGACGACGATCTCGACCTCGCCCATCTCGCCGCGGCGCTTACCCTCCATGACCAATTGCAGCGTGCGGCAATCGCCGGGGCTGGCCGCCGGAAAACCGACGCTCATGACGTGCACGCCGATATCCGCAAGCCGTTTGGCGATCTCGTATTTTTGCTCCGGCGTAAAGCAGATGCCGGGCATCTGTTCGCCGTCGCGCAGCGTCTCATCGTAGATCCGGATCTGCGAGGGATCCGGAAAGTGCAGATGCTTGGTAAACTCGCGCGGATCGCGAATGAGGCGTTCGATCGGCTCCCGGAATTCCATAGGGTTACTTTAACACGACCTCGTCTTTAGGAACTAGTCCGGCATCGGTGGCCGCACTGGATTGCGCGCGCCGCGTGTACACCCGAAGCTCCGAAATATCGCGCGGAAACACCATCTCGAGCGTCCAATCGAACGCAACGCGCAATTTGCGGTCGAGTCCGGGCAAGCGCGAGAGATAATACGAACGCCACAAAAACCAGGCCGGAAAGCCCGTAAGCACGCGATCTCCCGGCAACTCCGCGACCGCTTTGCGCGCACCGAGCGATGCCATCATGCCGAGCGTCTTGTACCGGAACGGCCTGGTGGGCCGCCCGCGCAAGACCGCAACGATATTGTCCGCAAGAACCGGGCCTTCGCGGATCGCGTGCTGCGCGGTGGGCGGATAAAAGCCGCCGTTACCGTTGGGAATCGCGGCGCAATCGCCGACCGCCCATACGCCCTCGCAACCGGAGACGCGCATATCCTGACCGGCCGCAAGCGTGCCGTTCTTCGCACGCGGCAGCTCGCCGCTGACGGCAAGCGGGCGCGGGCGAACGCCGGCGCTCCAAATGATCGTGCGCGTTTCGATGCGCGTTCCGCTCGCGAGTTCCAATCCGTCGTCGTCGGCGGATTTTACGCCATCGCCCGTAACGACGCGCACGCCGCGGCGCTTGAGGTCGCGTTCCGAATACGCTCCCATGCGCGCCGGCAATCCCGGAAGCAGCGTTTTGCCGCCTTCGACCAGGACGATTTGCACGTCGTCCGGTTTGACGCTGGGATAAAAGCGCAGAACGCTGCGGAACAGCTCGACCATCTCGCCGGTCGCCTCGACGCCGGTGAATCCGCCGCCGACGACGACGAGCGTGAGAATACGGCGGCGCTCCGCGTCATCGGGCGTCGTGTCCGCCAGTTCGAGCAGCCACACGAACCGGTTGCGCAGGATGCCCGCGTCTTCCAGCGTTTTGAGCGCGAAGACGCGTTCGGCGACGCCGGGAAGGTTGAACGTGGACGTAGCCGAGCCGATCGCGACGACGACGTGATCGTATGAAATAGTCTCGCTCACGCCGGTCAGCGTGTGCATGTACGATACGGTGCGCGCACGCACGTCGAGCGCGGTAACGTCGGCAAGGATAAAACGCGTGCTGCGCAGCTGCGAACGGATCGGCGTGACGATATGACGCACGTCGAGCGCGCCGGAGCTTACTTCGGGCAGCATCGGCGTGAAGAGCGAAAAATTTTCGCGGCTGATAAGCACGAGTTCCGCTTCGCCTGCGCGCAGACGGCGCTCCAGCCGCTGGGCGGTCGCGATTGCCGCGAAGCCGCCGCCGAGAATGACTATGCGCTTCACGCCCGCGCCGTTCGCTCAGCGGAACAGGCATGCCTTGAATAAGGGCTGGTGCGCCGCGGCCACGAACATGCCCCGCATGAATCCCCACCGGTCGGGTTGGGCGGAGCGCGAGGAGCACAAGCGCTACGACGTACTCGAAGGCGAGTATCAGCCGCCGCACGGCCAAACGCCGGTGCAGAAAACCGCAAAAGGCCTCGGAGCCATCGGCCTTGCGATTGCTGCATTGCTCGCCAAGTTCAAGACGGTCTTGCTCGTCCTGCTCAATCTCAAATGGTTTGCAGTCGGGCTCAAACTTTTTTGGTTTGCCGGATCGTTTCTGGCGTCCGTATGGTTCTATGCACTGTTCTGGGGCTGGAAATTCGGTTTGGTGTTCGTGCTGCTGATCGCCGTGCACGAATTCGGCCACTGGTTTACGATGCGTTTTTACGGCGTGCCGTCGTCGCTGCCGTTTTTCATTCCGGGCATGGGCGCACTGGTGAATATGCGCGGCCGTCCGGCATCCGCGTTCAACGAATCGTTGATAGCACTCGCGGGACCGGTTGCCGGCGCGCTCGGATCGGCCGCGTGCGCGTACGCGGGATTCACGCTGCATGAGCCCTTCTGGCTCGCGGCGGCCTATCTGGGCATGCTCATCAATCTGTTCAATTTAGCGCCGGTCATGCCGCTCGACGGCGGGCGCATCGTCGGATCGATCTCGCCGCGCATTTGGATCGCCGGTCTCGCGCTTTTCGTGATTGCGATGTTCTTCTTTCATCTGTTCAACCCGCTGATCGTCATTCTGATCCTGCTCAGCATCCCGCAGGTCGTCGCCGCGTGGCGCGGGCGTCTCGACCCGCACTACTACGGCGTGACGCTGCCGCAGCGGCTGCTCGTCGGCGTCACCTACTTCGGACTTGCGGCGCTGCTCTTCGCCGGAATGATGTGGACTCACGTCAGCGTTCCCGGCCACGCGATCGTGCAATGAGCGAAAAGCCGCCGCCGGATTTCGCGATGCTGCGCGCGGTAGAGATACTGTCGCAGATGCATCAAGGCGCGCGGCAGAAACCCAACGTCCCACCCAAGCCGATCGACCGGCCGGTGCTGCTGCAGAGCGAACGCCTTACGCTTGCCGTCGCGAAAACCAAACGCGTCCAGGTCGAACGCGAGCTGGGCATTGCCTTCAGTTATCCCGCGCGCGGCTGGCACACGTACGCGTCGAACGAATCCGGGCAGCGTTGCTTGCTCAGCGCGTTTTATAAGAGCGGCGTGCTCGTCGCGGCGGAGTTGTACGTCCCGCGCGGACCGCACGCGCCGAATCTGGAAGCGAGAAATTTCGGCGGATTCCGTCTTGAGCCGGGCGGCGTACGCGTCGGCATGCTGACCAACGCCATTCCCGAGCCGTTTACGCCTGCGGTGGGCGGACCGGGGAAAGTCGTGTACGACAGCGCATTCGAAGCGCGCTTTCCCGGCGGCGTCGCGTATGCGATGGCGGCCAAAGGCATCATCGAGCGCCTGACGATCTACGCCGATTTGAGCGCAACGTCAAGTACATGAAAGCGGCCCTTCTCGCGGCGGCATGCGCCGCGGTCATCGCCGCGTTGCTGTTTGCGCGTCCGCATCCGACACCCGGTCCGCCGATGCGCGACTTCGAAGCATACTACGGCGCGGGAACGGTGTGGAACGGCGGCGGCGATCCGTATTCGCAGCAGATATGGAAGGCCGAGCAGCGGCTTGCGGGCGTGCGCGCCGCGCAGTATGAAGCTCTGCCGTTCGCCGGTCCGCCTGCCACGCTTCCGCTTTTTTCATTGATTGCTCATCTGCCGTTTGCAGCGGCCAACGTGCTCTGGCGCGCGCTGCTCATCGCTGCGCTCGCCGGTGTGGCTATACTCGCGCTGCGCCTTGCGCAGCGTCCGCTCACGCCGGTTTCGTTCTGCGCTATTGCGGTTGCAGCGCTGGGCTTTGGTCCGCTGACCAGCGCGCTTGCGCTCGGGCAAATCGCATTGCCGGCGTACGCGTTTGCCGCGCTCGCGCTGCAGTGGCGCCCCGCTGCGCTCCTGGCATGGATGCAGCCGAACGTCGCGCTCTCACTGTTGTCGTTTCTCGGACAACGCCGCGAGCGCTTCGCGTTGATCGCCTCCGCCGTGGTTTTCGCCGCGGCCTGCGTAGCGGTTTTCGGCCTCGACGGCATCGTGCACTACGCATCCGCTCTGCACGCGCATTCACTCGCCGAACGCTTTTCGGCGATCCAATTCACGCCCACGTCCATTGCGTACGGCTTGGGCGCTCCGCCGGCACTTGCGCTCACAGCCGGCGCGGCCGTCGGCGTCGGGGCGATCGCGTGGTGGGCGATGTTGATGCGAACGCTTTACGCTACGGTCGAACGCTTCTGCGCGACCTGCGCCTTACTGCCGCTAGCCGTTCCGTTTTTTCACGAGCACGATCTGCTCGTGCTGTTCGTTCCGGCTGCGGTCTACGCCGCACGCTGCAACGGCACATACTGGACGCTGCTCGCGTTCGGCGCCTGTTTTGCCGCAACCGATTGGCTCGGCCTTGCGCAGCGGCCGGACGGGACGCTGCAAACGCTGCTCTTAATCGGCGCGTTCGGGACGGCGTTGATCGTGCTCGCCAAACGCCCCGATCCGCGCATGCTCGCCGTACCGGCGGCGATGCTTGCCTTGATCGGCGCCGCCGCCGTTTTTGCACATACGCACCCGGCGCCGGTATGGCCCGACGCGATGCACGCGCTCGCACCCGGAGCGTCCACAACCGATATCGCGAACGCGTGGGAAGCCGAGCAACGGGCGACGGGATTATTTGCGCAAGAAGCTGTGTGGGCGGCGCTGCGCGCGCTCTCGCTTTTCGGTTGCGCGCTCACCGCGCTTGCGATAACGGTTAGTTCGAGATATCCTGCGCGTTCCAAAAGTCCATTACAGGCCCCGGCTTGAGCCCGTGGATATCGTCGTTGTACGTCATGTGTTCGGTGCGCTGGTACAGCACGATAAACGGTACGTCGCGCACAAGATCTTCCTGTACGCGTAAGTAGTCGCGTTTACGCCGCGCGGGATCGTAATTCACGAGCGCGTCCTGCAGCGCCGCATCCACCGCCGGATTGCAGTAGCCCATATAGTTCTGCCCCTTCGGCGAGATACGGCTGCACGCGATGAGATTGGTGAGATCCGGATCCGGCGGAAGGTCCCAGGCATAGGACGCGAGGTCGTAGTGGCGCGTGGCAACGACGCCGCCGCCCGCGTACGAGGCAAACAGCTTATCCGTCGGGTAGCGGAAGTACTCGAGCCCGACGCCGATTTTCTTGAACCACTCCTCGACGAGCAACTCGGTCGTGTCGAGTCCGGGGTTGCCGGTATTGCCCGCAAATGCGAACCGCAGCGTCTGCCCATTTTTATGCCGCAGGCCGTCGGCGCCCAGTATCCATCCGTCGCGTTGCAATTGCTGCGCGGCCACATCGAGGTTGAACGGATAGCATGGGGCGTGCGGATCGTACGCCCAATTCAAATGCGAGATCGGGGTGCAGGCCAGATACCCGGCGCGGTGATAGACTTTCGACCACAACACCTTCACGTCTATAGCGCGCGCGAGCGCTTGACGGACTTGCGGGTCCGCAAGGATGGGATTGGTGACATTGAAATCCACATGCCCATACGTCGTGCTGTCGACGGCCGCGGTTTTGGTGTCGGGAATCTTGGCCACTTGCTCCCACACGTTGGCCGGAACGCGAACGAACGCATCGATTTCGTGCGTTTGCAGCGCCGTCGTCATCGTATTGGTGTCGGGAATCACCTTGAAGATGACGCGCTGCAATTTCGGCGGGCCGCCCCACCACTTGGGAAACGCTTCCATCACCACTTCGTTTGCGCGCGACCAGCGGATGTACCGGAAGGGCCCCAAACCGACCGGCAAACTGTTATAGGGCGCGCGGTTGATGTCCTGACCCTGCAGCAGATGTTTGGGCAGGATCGCCGGATTGCCGACGGGCGTAAAATAGCGGTTGATAAACGCCGCGTACGGCGTCTTGAGCCGGAAGATTGCGGTGTACGGGTCGGGCGTATCGACGCGCGCGATCCGGTCCCAGCCGTCGCGCGTGAGCACGTTCGTCTTCGGATCGAGAATCGTCTTGACGGTAAACGCGACGTCCGCCGAGGTAAACGGTTTGCCGTCATGCCAAAGCACGCCGTGACGCAATTTGAACGTAATCGATTTACCGTCCGGCGAGATGAGATGATTCGCTTTCGACGGCACTTGCAGACAGAGGGACGGCACGGGACGCCCTTTATCGTCGAAAACGAAGAAATACCCCATCGTAAAGGCGGACAGGTCGTTGACGAGCGTTTCGGTTGAAAGCAGCGGATTGAGGTTGTCGATGTCCTCGCCGTCCGCCCAGCGGAACGTCCCCGGAATCGTCCACCGGTGGCGCGCGCCGGTCCTGTTTGCGCCGCCGCCCGAGCATGCCGTCAACGCGCACGCGAGGAGGACGGCGGCGGCTCCGCGCGGGCGCCCCAGCCGGGCATCGGCGAG
>DAISWS010000005.1:0-26506 GCA_036826275.1 Vulcanimicrobiaceae bacterium | reverse complement strand
GGCGGCGGCGCAAACGCGGCGCATCATCGCTAGATGTCGACGTCCATGATTTGGTCGAACTGCGTCACGGCGCCCGGATGGAAACTCTTCAGATCTTTGTTGAAGACGAAGATATCTTGAACGCCGTAGAGCACGACCGCCGGCGTTTGCTTATAGATCTGCTCCATCACGACGGCATCGTCCTTGTTGCGCTGCCCTTGATCGTAGTGCAGAAAGAGGTCGTGCATCGCCTTATTCGCGGCCGGGTCACACCAGCGCACGACGTTTTGACCGTTTGGTGGAAACGCATCGCACGCGAACAGGAAAGACATGTCACCGATCGGGTCGTCTCCCCAGTTCACGAGCGCGACATCCCATTTACCGCCGTAGAGTATGCCGCCGGCCTGATATGTATCGAAGTAGCGATTCGACTGGTAATGTTTAACCGTAAGGTTGACCCCGATACGTTTCCACCACGTGCGGAGCAACTCGATCATCCGGTCGGTATCTTGAGAGCCCGTGACGGTTGCAAAGTCAAGCGTAAGCGCAACACCATTCTTGGCACGCACTCCGCTCGGGCCCATCCTCCATCCGGCGCTATCGAGCACTTGGTTTGCTTTGGCGATATCGAAGGGCACCATCGGAATGTTCGGATCGTAGTAAGGCGCCGTATGAGGCGCCGGTTCTTCTTGCACGAAGTTTACGCCGAAGCGTATCTTGTCGTTGATCGAGCGGCGATCCGTTGCCAGTTCCAGTGCATGACGCACGGCGGGATCTCTCAGCGCCGCATGCTGCGTGTTGAACTCCATGTACGCGGTAAAGTACGCGGGCTGGACGATCGCCCTATAGCCGCCCAGCGCGTTCAGGTGTTGGCCGACGTAGTACGTTCCGGGAACGGGATACCAAAGGTCCAGCGAATGCGACTGCATGGAAGTAAGGACGGTATTTCGATCGGGGATTATCTCGAAATCGATCTCTTTGAGCTTCGGCATTCCCCGCCAATACAGGGGATTGGCAACCATAACGACACGCTGGGCGCGCTGCCACGCTTTATATTTGAAAGGCCCTATGCCGACAGGCAAGGAGTTGTACGCGACGTGATTGATATCCGGGTATTGCGCCAGCAAATGCTTGGGAAGTATGCACGGATTCGCGCCGCCGCTCGAAAAAAACGTCACGATGAACGGCGAGTACGGTTTGCTCAAATGGAATATGACCGTGTACTTGTCGGGCTCGTCGACCTTGGTAATCCGGTCCCAGCCCGCGCGGCTCACGACATTGTTTGCCGGGTTCATGATCGCGTGATACGTCCACACTACGTCGTCGGCGCTAAACGGCGCGCCGTCCGACCATTTTACACCCTTGCGCAGGTGATACGTGATCGTCAATCCGTCTT
This sequence comes from Vulcanimicrobiaceae bacterium, assembly GCA_036826275.1. Lineage (GTDB taxonomy): Bacteria > Vulcanimicrobiota > Vulcanimicrobiia > Vulcanimicrobiales > Vulcanimicrobiaceae > DATGJX01. The sequence continues at coordinate 25,131 of DAISWS010000005.1, read as the reverse complement.
TGCTGACGCCGCCGTTCTGCATCGTCGGCACCTGCGTTGCGAGCTCGGGAAAGGGATGATTATGACTGTCCCACTTGACGAGCCACGCCATGGTAAGCGAAGACATCATGCCGAGCGTCGTCTGCTGAATCAGCAGCGGATTGAGCGATGAGATATCCTCTGCCGTAGAATACCGCAGAACGTGTGGAACGGTCCAAGAATTCGCGCGAGCGCCGCCGTTCGCGCCTTGCACGCTCGTGTTTACGCCTTGCGTATTTTTGGTGCAGGCTGCAATGCATAGGCATAACACGGCCGCGCACAGACGGATCACGTTCATCTTCATTCGTTCAGATGTCCACGTTCATGAAGTTATCGAACGGCGCGAGCTCGCCGGGATCGAAGTTTTTGAGGTCTTTGTTCGTCACCCACAATCCCTCGGTACCCATGAGCACGATCGTCGGTACATCCTTGTCGAGCTGCTCCATGACGATTGCATCATCCTTATTGCGCTGCGCCTGGTCGTAATGCGTGTAGAGCGCTTTCATCGCGGTCTGGGCGGTTGGATTACACCAATGCAAATCGTTCTGCCCGTTCGGCGGGATGGAATCGCACGAATAGGTCGCTGAAAAATCGCCGATGGCGTCTTGCGCCCACGCGAAGTAGATGATGTCGAATTTTCCGCGGTACAGGATGCCGCCATCGGCGTACGGTGCGAACAACAGGGTGTTGAGATAATGACTTACCGTTAGGCGGATGCCGATTTGCTCCCACGTTTGGCGCAACTGCTCGATCAGCTGATCGTTGATGACGGTTCCGCTGGCCGTTGCAAAATCCAGATCGAGACGAACGCCGTTCTTTGCGCGCACGCCATCGGCGCCTCGTTTCCAACCCGCTTTGTCGAGTAGGGCGTTGGCGGCGGCAAGATCGAACGGCTGCATCTTGATGTTCGGATCCCAGAACGGCGCAACTTTCGGCGCCGGCTCTTCCTGCAGAACGCCGATGCCGTGATACAGTTTTGCCAGGATCGTCGCACGGTCGGTCGCTAAACGCAGCGCTTGGCGCACGGCATAATCCTTGAGTTTAGGACTGGTCAGATTGAAGTCGATGTGGCGGAAAAGGTAACTGGGCTGCGTCCAGGTGTTAAATGTCTTTAGAGATGCGAACTGCCCGACCATGTTCTGCGGCGCCTGATAGAACATGTCCAAGGACTTGGCCTGCATCTCCGTGAGCACGGTGTTATTGTTCGTGATGATTTCGTAATCGATTTCTTTGAGCTTCGGCATGCCGCGGAAGTAGTTCGGGTTGGCGACGAGCACGACGCGCGAGCCGCGCTGCCAATCCTTCACCATGAATGGACCTATGCCGACCGGTTTGGAGTTATACTCCGCGTTGTTGATGTTCGGAAGTTGCGCCAGCACATGCTTGGGCATGACGCACGGATTGGCGCCGGCCGTCGAGAAAAATACTTCGATAAACGGCGAGTACGGCTTGTTCAAGTGCACCACTACCGTATACTTATCGGGCTCGTCGATCTTCGCGATGCGATCGAAACCGATCCGGCTCACGACGTTGTTGGCCGGATTGAGCACCGCATGGAAACTCCAGATGACGTCGTCCGCGGTAAACGGCGCGCCGTCCGACCATTTCACGCCGTGGCGCAGATGATAGGTAATCGTCAGCCCGTCTTTGCTCACGCCGCCGTTCTGTTGCGTGGGCACCTGCGTCACCAGTTCCGGGTAAGGGTTATTGTGGCGGTCCCACTTGATGAGATACGCCATCGTGAGCGGTCCGAGCATCCCGGAAACCGGAATGTCCTGCGTGAGCGTGGGGTTGAGATTCTCGATGTCTTCGCCGACCGTCATGCGCAGCACGTGCGGCACCGTCCACGAGTTCTGCTCGGTCGCCGACGTATTGGCCGGCGCGCCGCTCAGTACTCCTGCCGGCACGCCAACGCTCGTCGTGGTCGTGTTCGTCGTATTGGTGGTCGTCGTGCTCGTCGTGGAGCCTTGCTGACCGCCTTGCTGCGTACATCCCGCCGCGAGGAACGCGAGCGTCAGCGCTGCTGCGAGAATCTTCTTCATATACTGTACTCCCACGGATTCCAAAACGGCGAAATAACGGGCGATGCGGTAAACCCCTTGAGGTCGGTATTATACAAGTACGGCTCTTTCCAGAAGAACAGGACGATCGTCGGCACGTCCTTGGCCATCTGCTGCTGCGCGATCTCATAGTCATGCTTGCGCCGCTGCTGGTCCAGCGTTTGAAGCGCGTCGTTCATCGCCGCGGTTGCCGCCGGGTTGCTCCAGAACATGGCATTTTGCCCATGCGGCGCAAGGTTGTCTCCCGAGTAGATGGCGCTCAGGTCGGGGTCAGCTGCACCCGTCCAACTGAACAGCGCGACATCATAGTGGCCGCCTTGCAGCGTGCCGGCCGTGCCGTTCTGGAACATGAGGGCGCTCGGAACGTTCTTGATCATCGCCTCGGCGCCGATTTCGTGCCATTGGCGCTGCAGCAGTGTTTCGATGTTCCGCGCGTAGTTCGCCTCGGCGATGCAGCTCAGATCGAAGGACAGGCGCTGGCCGTTCTTCATGCGGATGCCGTCCGGACCCGGCATCCATCCATCGGCTCGCAAGATCGCCTTCGCCTTTGCGGGATCGAACGGATGGTGCTCGATGTCGTTCGTATATGCCCACGATAGCTGCGGCGATTCCGGCGTGTCCGCCGGGATCGCGGCGCCGTGCATAACTTTGTTCACGATCTCATTGCGGTTGGTCGCGTACGCAAGCGCAAGCCGCACGTTCCGATCTTGAAGCAGCGGCCGGCGCAGATTGAAGTCGATGTGCGTGTAGAGGAAGTCGTCCACCAAAATCATCTTCAGACCGCTGGCCCCACCGGTGATCCGCTGATACCGCGGCAGGCTCAGTCCCGTGCCGCGCGCGAGCATGTCGATGTCGTGCGTTTGCAGCGCCGTGACCGCGGTGTTCTCGTCCGGCATGATCTTGAACACGACCTCGTTGAGCTTCGGCTTGCCCAAATAAAAGTACGGATTCGCCTGCATCCGCACTTCGCTGCCCCGCTGCCATTCGATGACCTTGAACGGACCGCTGCCGACCGGCATCGAGTTATAGGGCGCGTTGTTGAGCGATCCCTGATTGTCGTTGTACTTTGCAAGCAGATGCGCCGGCAGAATGGGCGCGTTGCCGTTCACGCCCCAAAGCTGCTGCAGATACGGCGCGTACAGTTTCTTCATGTGCACGACCGCCACGCGCTCGTCACTGCAGTCTATGCTCTTGATATCTTTGTAGCCGTCGGTGGTCACGACGTTGTTGTGCGGATTCATCACCGCTTGCCACGTGAACTTCAAGTCTTCGCACGTGAGCGGCCGGCCGTCTTGCCACTTGATGTTCGGGCGGAGCTTATACTTGAGGGTCAGGCCGTCTTTGCTTACGTCGCCGTTCGCGACGGTCGGAATTTCGCTCACGGCGTCGGGCACCGGCTGCGCTTTGTCGTTGTAGCGCACCGCATACGAAAAAATCAACATCGACAAGTCGCCGGTGACGGCGGACGAGTCCAGCATGACGTTGAGCGACGAAGGTGACGCGGTTTCGGCGTATCGCAAGACGCCGGGCCGCGTCCAGGAGTTACCGGCACCTGCGGCAGAGCCGCCGCCGGGTTTACTGCATGAAGCCAAAAAGACGGCAGCGGCGATGAACGCCATGCAGATGCGCAGATGTTTCAGTCGTGCTACTCCTCTTACAGATGCCTCCGGCCGCTATTAGAGGAGGCGCGCCCAGACCCTTCGCGCGCCGGCGCGCCTACGGCGTGGTCAGCGTGCTTTCGCCGAGCGCATAGACGTAGGTTTGTTCGGCCTGGCGCAAGCCATAGACGGCATTGAGCTCGTCCGTTTCGGCTTGGGTGAGGCCGACCTGCGCGTTGAGCAGCAGCGGCAACGTCGTCACGCCGGCGCGGTACTGCGCTTGCGTGGCTTTGAGAATCTCTTGCGCTTTCGCAAGCTCGGCTTGTGCTTGCGCGACCGCGCCTTGCGCGGTAACCAGTCCCACGAGGGTCTGGCGCACGTTCAACTCGACACCCAGACGCGTTTGGTCGAGCTGCGATTGCGCGAGGTCGAGCTGCGCCTGCGCCTGCTCGGTCTGCGCGCGCGTGATGCCTTGGTCGAAAATCGGAATGCTCAACGTCGCGCCGATACTGCTGCTCGGCGCGAAGTTCGTGCCTATCGCGCTGGTGGAGTTCGTGCCGTACGTTCCGTTCGCGGTGAGCGTAGGATAGAGGCCCGAACGCTGCACTTGCACGTTGTATTTCGCGGCAAGCGTCGTGCTCTGTGCCGCCAGGTAATCCGGGCGCAAGAGCATCGCCCGCCTAACGGCCTGATCGTACGAAAGTACGGGAACTTGCGTGGCGGTAGACGTCGCGGCGGACGACTGCGCCGGAGCAACGGCGACGTCGGCATCGAGCCCCAACGTGTTGGCAAATGCCGCGAGCGCCGTGGCTTCTTGTCCTTGCGCGCGCACCAGGGCGACGCGTGCTTGTGCGGTCGGCAGTTGCGCAGTCGCGAGATCGACGCGCGATGCCGTACCCGCGCGCAATTGCGCCTGCACGAGCGCCTCCTGCACTTCGTTTTGGTGCACGACCTGCTTCGCAAGCAGCGTCGCCGAGTGCGCCTGCAGTTCGGCGTAGTACGATTGCGCGACGTTGAACGCCAGCGTCTGCAGCTGGCGATCGTACGTATTCGTTCCGGCCAGGGCGTTCGCGCGCGCTTGGTGCAGCTGCGCGATCACTTTGCCTCCGTCGTAAATGAGCTGACGCACGTCGGCCGTCAACCCTCTGCTGGTGTTGCTGCCGAAGCTGCGGCCCTGAAACGTTGCCGAGTTGTTATGCGTCACGCTCGCATTGGCGCTGACGTTCGGCAGAATCGCCGAGTGCGCGAGTTGCACGGGAATCTGCGTGATCGCCAAGTTGGCGCGCGCCGCCGCTAGCACCGGCGATTTCGCGACCGCGATGTCGACGGCTTGCTGCAGGGTGACCTGCTGCGGGATCCCGGCCTGCGTCCGCTGCGTGACTGCGCTCGCCGGAAGTTGCGGAACGGCTTGGGCGAACGCGGGAACGCTCGTGCTGACCACGGCGAATGCGCACATGGATATGGTGAGAAACGTCTTCATGCTATTGCTGTCCGCGATGCTCGCCGGTGACTGCTACCAAACTGCCGTTTTGCAAGGCATCCGGGCGCGTCGTAATGACAAGCGTTCCCGGGCGGATCTGCGGACTGTGGACCTCGCTCATCGTGTCGGTCTGTAAACCGACCTGCACCGGAACTTCCTGCGCTTTATGATCCGGACCAACGATGAACACGTTCGAACCTTGATCGGTCTGCGCAACGGCCTGACGCGGAACGACGATCGCATTGCGATGGTGCTCTTTTTCGATCGTGACGTTCACCAGCATACCGCCACGGAGCGCGGCATCGGGATTCGGCTGACGGATGCGCGCCTGGTACGAGAGCGTGCCTTGCGTCGGCACGGCGTTTACCGTCGAAATCGAACCGGTAAATCCGCGGCCGCCGAGTTGCGAGGCAGTGAAGCGTACCGGCGTGCCGGCGTGCACGAACTCGAGGTCTTCATCGGGCACGTTGACGTTCACCCATACGGCATCGACCTGCGAAACTTTGAGTACCGGATTTCCGGGCGATGCCATCGCACCGGGATCCATCAGACGTGCCGTCACCACGCCGTCGAACGGCGCGTAGAGCGCGGTTTGGCCGATCTCCGTTTGCAGCACGTTGGCCTGCGCTTGCGCGGCGCGAACCGCCTCGTGCGCCGCCGCCGCATTCGAACTTTGAATACCGGTCGTACCTTGATTGGCGACCGCCGTGTTGTACTGAGATTGCGCGGCGACGTATTGCGCGCGTGCTTGTTCGAGCTGCGATTGCGAAACGTAGCCTTGTTTGAAGAGCTGCGCGTCCTGATCGTACGTCAGTTTCGCATTTGCGAGCGCCGCTTTTGCCGATGCAGCGGCCTGCGAGGTTTGCTGCTGCGTGATTGGGACGTTCAAAGCGGACGACTGCGCCTGCGAGGACGCTTGAGCGATCTGTGCTTCAACTTGCGCGAGTTGCGCGCGCAATGTGGAGTCGTCGATCTTCGCAAGCAGCTGACCCGCGCCCACGCGATCGCCCTGGTTCACGTAGATTGCCGAAATCGGGCCGGACTGCTGAAAGGAGAGCGTCGATTCCTGGAGCGGCGCGATCTGACCATCCAATGTCAAATAGGTGGCAATGTCGCGGCGCTGCGCTGCCTGCGCCTCGACGTCCAAAGCCACGGGGCCGCGCTGCTGCGTGTGCTTGGCGCAACCGCCAAGCGCAACGCTCGCCGCGAGCAAACCCGCAACTGCCAACCGGTAATACTGCATGCCGCTCCTTCTCGAGGTCAAAACAAAGGCGTTCTCCGCCTGTAGTACGGCCAGCGGCCGATTTTGATTCACTTGTACGATACGAACCTGAGAAAACCCCAATCGGCTGCACGCAGTTTATCTGAGTTGGGCGAAGGGGCGGGGGAGCAAGGAGACCGGCGTGGTATTGTCACCGGGCATGCGTGCGAAACTGGACATCGGGCGTACCTATAGCCGACAGAGCCGCGTCGAAGAGTGGATGACCGCCGAAAAGGCCGGCAACAAGGGTGTCGACGTGTTATCCACGCCGATGCTGATCCAACTAATCGAGGACGCCGCCATGGCTTGCATCGCGCCCGTCTTAGAGGAAGGCCAGCTGACGCTGGGAACCCACGTCGACCTGGAGCACCACCGCCCTGTGCCGGTCGGCTTCATCGTGCGCACCGAGGTCGAGGTCGTGCTGGTCGACGGTCCGCGCATCAGCTTTGCGGTTCAGGTTTTCGACGAGCAAGAAGCCGTCGCCGAAGGAACGCACGAGCGGTACATCATGGACCGCGCGAAGTTTCTCGCAAAGCTTGAAGAGAAACTCGCTTAACGCTACCTTTATAGACGAACGGGATCGCCCGCCTGGCTTATGCTGCAGGGGGGGCAACCCGCTCCCCGAAGGATTAACTCTGCTTGCTTAGGGGTATTTGCTCGATTGACGTGTGGTTTATCGAGGGGTTAGCCCAGGTAAGCCTAGGTTTCATTCTAGCTAGGAGGATAACTTGAAACGACTGAGCACCGGAGTCCTCGCCGTGCTGATGACAGCCGGCCTCGGACTTAGCGCGGTGGCAGCGCCTTCGGCATCGCATGGCAACATTGGACCCAACGCGATCGCCCAGGCAACAACTGCCCCGTCTCCGGCAGCAAGCGCTCCCGCTTCGCCCGCTGCGGCGACGCCGGCAGCGTCACCTGCCCCGGCGGCCCCGGCGCCCGCAGCAGCGGTCCCGCCGGCGAACTTCGGTTCCCCGCCGTCCGGACAAATCCCAATCCTCTATAACGACCACCACGTGTACGCAAAACCGGACGAACTCAAGCAGGGCCGCGTCCTTGCCGCACTCGTCCGCGGCGGTACCATCCTCATTCCGCTGCGCTCGATGTTCGAACAGATGGGCGCAACGGTTTCGTACGATCCCGGCAGCAAGACGGTTGACGTCACCAAGCCGGGCGCGGACGTCAAAGTGACGGTTGGTAAACCCGAGGTCGTGATCAACGGCGAAACCCGTCCGCTGGACGTGCCGCCGGAGATCTATCAGGGCCACGTCGTCGTGCCGGTCCGCGTTATTTCGGAAGGCATGGGCGCGTACGTTCAGTGGGTTCCGGACCGCCGCTTGGTGGTAGTCCGCTACATCCCGCCGACGCCGCCGCCGGCTCCGTCAACGGCCGCGCCGGCAACGGCTCCGCCGACGCCGGTACCGACCCCGGTTCCGACGCCCGCCGTCACGGCGTTCATCGCCGGTGACTACATCATCTCGCCGAAGGTCTACAACGAGTTCAGCCCGGGCAACACCGGATCGAACACGAACGGTGGCTTCTCGTATCGCGTCCATGGCGCGTGGGAGTTCAACACCGTCGGCCTGCCGTGGATGATCGAAGGCGACTACCGTCAGTACAACTATCCGCACAATCAGCTCGCCATCACGACCCCGGCGAACCAGGGTCAGGTGTGCGACGGTCTCAACGGGCATGCCGCTCCGGGCGATCCGGGTTGCGTGACCGCGATCGGCGGACAGTTCCAGACGTTCGTTCCGGCGTTCACCGCTCGCGACTACGATCTGGATGCGCGCCTGGGCCTGAAGGTTCTGGATCCGCGTATCTACATCGGCGTGGGCTACATGTGGCGCACGGGCAACTACGGCTATCCGCGTCTGAGCAACGTCGGTTTCGGCGTTGAGAAACTGCCTGATCTCAATCAGAACGGCTTCACGTGGTACGGCAGCTACTACTACTACCCGAATGTGAAGGGTACGTTCACCGGCTGCATCACGCTCGGGTGCACGGCGCCCAGCAACAACACCCTTGCCTACAACATCGGGAAGTGGGACATCGGTGGTGCGTTCACGTTCGGTGCGAACATCCCGCTCTACGTCGAGTTCGGATTCCTGGGTGACAACGGTAAGGGCAAGACCAATGCTCCGGCCGACTTCACTCACTCGGGTCCGTACGTCGGATTGGGTCTCAAGTTCTAGTCTCGTAAGAGTCTCGAACAAACGAAGAGCCTCGCGGAAGCGGGGCTCTTCTCTTTCTGTAGCTCGTTCGTGTTTCGACTTTTGGAGTTGGGCGAGGGGCTGGTCCGCAAAGGCGTTCGCAAAATCACATCGTGTGATTTTGCTACTTCGCCGCTTTTTCGAGAGAACGAAGTTTTGAAATCGGCATCCTGCCGAAACTCGAAAAAGTCGGAGACTTTGCGGACCAGCCCCTCACCCAACCCCAAAAGTGGAACGGTGAGTCTACCGCTTACTGCTTAAAAAAAGAGCCGCCAAATGGCGGCTCCTCGTTTGTTTTTCGATGGATGAAGTGTTACGGCTTGTGCGTCGGCGTCGGTGTGGGTTTTACTGTCGCCGTCGGCGAGGGATGTGATGAGGGCGATGCTGAGGCAGTCGGCGATGGGGTTGCTGAGGGTTTCGCCGATGGAGTTGACGATGGTTTGGCCGACGTGCCTGGTGATGCGCTTGCTGACGGTGTCGCCGTTACGACCGGAGTCGGTGAAGGGCTTGGCGTGTAGCATGGTACCGGGAGAATATCGATCTTCGGCTGGCCCGGCGCGGGCGATGGCGTTGCCGTTGGTTGCGGCGTCGGCGACGGCGTTGCGGACCGCGCTCCCGGCGAAGGCGACAACAGGTCGAGCGTCGCGCATGCGACCGGCGTTGCGAAGTAGTGCTCGGTATATCCGATGCTCAAATCTTTTTTGAGCGCCTTGCCGAAATAGCTCGACGGCCATTTGTCGAGCACGATGTGCGCGTAATCCCACGCCTTTTGCTGGTACTCCGGGGTCCACACTTTGCGGTACATTTGAAATGCCAGGAAATAGGAGCGCGCGAGTTGCGGGTCGTTGGGATATTTTCTCGCCCATGCGGTCAGCGCGTCGTCGGCGAACGCGAGGCTCGATATCAGATGCTGATCGGTCGTGTAGGCGCCGGCGCGGATCGCGTCGTCGTGAAAGGTGTTGTTGATTCCGAGGTAGCTCATTTTCATGCGTCCGAAGTATTCGTCGCCGGGCGCGGCACTCTTGAGGACGTCAAGAATATGCTGTTGCCACTTCGAGAGTTTCGGTGTTTGTTTTTTCGTACTCGGCCGGTGTGCGGTGCTCTTGGAGCTGCTTTGGGCGCTGGGAGCAGCCGCAACCGACGCCGCGAGGCTCAACGCCAGAGCCCCGGCAGCTAGAGATATGAACGCGCGTTTCAACGACAACCCTTTCTCCGTTGGAAACGTACCCTTGTTGTATGGGTAACGTTCTTCACGGCCGGTGTGTTCGCTTACTCCTGCGCTTTACCGAATTCCGACCTGCGGCTGCATTTGCATGCGCGCCTGCGCTCCGTACCTCGTGCGTCCATAGCGTCCAAGCAGCCAGCGCAGCGAGCGCGCGGCGCAGCTGCGTCCGTGCGTCGTTCGTATGTGCGCGTAGAGAGACGTCAACTGGTATACGTCCTTTGCGAGCCACGGATCGCCGGGATACTTGTGCTCCCAATCGCGCATCGCGTCTTCCACCATTGCAGCGGATCCGAGGATCGCTTCACTTTTGTCGGGCGTGTACTGCAAGCGCAGCGCGAGATCGCGCAGTTGATTGCCAATCCCGAGAATGCTCATCTTCAAGCGGCCGAAGTACTCGTCGCCCGGCGCCACGCGCACGGTATGAGTCGCCGCCGCCGCGTATTGCGGCCGGGCCCCTCCAACGGCAAAAAGGGCTGTCCCGATAACAAAAAAGAGAACGGCTGTCGTGCGCACGGCGCACCGGTCCTTTCTCTCCCCTACCTAATGAGCATCGACCAGCTTGCTTGGAGGAATTAGCTGCTTCCCTAGGGGGCATGTGCGAGCGGGCCCGCGGCAAGAGGATGGTGCCGCGGCGCCCAACACCCTGGCATCATGCCGCGTCGCCTGCTCGCAGCCGCCGTACAGCTCGCGGCGCATTCGCGTGCGTCGTTCCAGCAAGCCTGGCCGCATATCGCCCACCGCACGGAAAGCGCAGCCGCGTCCGGCGCGGAACTGATCGTGCTGCCCGAAGGCTCGCTGCCCGCCTACGTGCTCGGGTACGCGCACTACGAAGGCGGCGAGATCGAGGCCGCCCTCGATGCGCTGCGCGACATTGCAAAGCGGCATCGTGCGGTCATCGTGGCCGGCGCGGCGAGAACGCAAGGCGAGCGCGCCTTGAACAGCGCCGTCGTCATCGATCGCGACGGCGCCATCGCCGGCTACGCCGACAAGCATTTTCTGTGGCACTTCGACCGGCAATGGTTTGCGCCGGCGGACCACATCGCGCCCGTGCAGACGTCGATCGGATCCATCGGCGCCTTGGTCTGCGCGGACGGACGCATTCCGACGATCTCACGCACGCTGGTCGACCAGGGAGCCGAGATGCTCGTCATGCCTACGGCGTGGGTGACCAGCGGGCGCGATCCGGCTCATTTGGAGAACGCGCAAGCCGATTTGCTGGCGCGCGCGCGCGCGCGCGAAAACGGCGTGCCGTTCGTCGCCGCCAATAAGTGCGGCACCGAATTGAACTGCGTGGCGTATTGCGGAAAAAGCCAGATCGTCGCGGCGGACGGATCGCTCGCGGCCATCGCGCCGCAAGACGTCGAAGAAACGATCGTTTCGACGATCGTGATTGGCGAACTACGGCCGTACCGCAGGCGCGGATCCCAGACGCTGCCGGAGGCACCGGACTCGAAGCGCCGTTTTGCGATCGCGGCGCGCGCTGCGCGCGACGGTGACGACGATCTTTTACGAATACTGGAAGCGGACGCGTGCATCTACGCCGGCGATGAGAACGCGGTGGACGACGGCGCCGTGCTCGATCCTGGGGGCCTCGTGGAAGCGCGCATGGCGGGCAAAACGCTGGCGGTTTGGCGCACGTCCTACGATCCGCAGTGGCAGGTCACGTTTGCGCGCGCGCGGGCGCTGGAATTGCGCATGTACGTCGTCGTCATCGATACCGCGCGTTCGCGGGCGTACGCAATCGATCCCGATGGCTCCGTCATGTGCGGAACGTTCGACGGATACGAATTGGCGAGCTTCGTGTACGATCCGGAAAAGACGCGGCAAACCGCCGTTGCGCCGGGCACGGACATCTTGCACGGACTCCAGCGCGCAGGCGAGCATGCGATCTAGACATGCGTTGCTCGCGGCAGCCGCCGCTGCGCTGTTGTTGGGCACCGCGCCCCAGCGCCATGCCGGCGCGACGGGATCGTTCCAAATTCAGATACCATCGGGCCCGTTCATTTCGGGCAGCCGTTTGAGCGTGGGTGCGTCGGGCGTCGACGGACGCGTCGCCTTCTCGGTGCTCGGTCCCGGACGCCTCGAAAACGGCAACTTCATTGCGCCGCGGGTGTCGCAAAAAACCGCGACGACGATTATCGGAAGCGCGCACGGCGCCGTTGCGATCAAGAACCTCGAAGTGGTGCCCGCGCCGCGAGCAACGCAACCACTGCTGGCCGTAGCCACCTATCGCGACGGCATCGCTTTGCACGATCCGAAGACGTTCCGTTTAATCGGTTACGTGCCCATCGGCGGTGCACCCGGTGACGTTGCGTTCGAAACAGACGGAACGATCGTGGCGCCGGACACGGACGGCGATGCCCTTGCCGCGATTCCACGCGCTCCATGGCGCATGCAGATAACGCGCGGCGTCGAGCTCGGCAACGAAATCGCCGTCGACGATGCAACGGGCGACATCTTCGTCAGCAATCGCGACGTCGACGGTTCGGGCGCGCTCACGCGCGTCACCCCGAGCGGACGCGTCACACGCGTGAAAACCGGCGAAACGGCGGAAGGACTTGCGATCGACGCCAAACGCGGCATCGTGTACGTCGGGAACGTGAACGACAGCACGGTTGCCGTAGTAGACGCGCGTTCCATGCGCGTCACCGGACGCATTCGGAGCGTCGAACGCACCTTTGGCCTTGCCCTCGATGCGAAACGGCGGCGCTTGTTCGTGGTGTCGAATACGAGCCCGTCGATGCCGTCGCACGGCGGCTATGTGGCGGCAATCGACCTGACCTCCTCGCGCACGCCGCATATCGTCATGCGAAGCGCGCACATGGTTTTTCCGCTGGGAGCCGCGCTCGATGCCGCACGCGGCCGTCTGTTCGTTACGGACGAGGCAAAAAATGCGGTGTACGTGTTGAGCACGCGCACGCTTCGCGCGGTGCACGCACCGCTCCGCAGTTGTGAAACGCCGTGGCGCCCGCGCGTTTCGAACGGCCGCCTCTACGTTCCGTGCGCGAACTCCGATAAAGTCGACGTCTTCGATCTGAAAACGTTGCGGCGCGTTGCCGGCGCACCATTTGCCACCGGCGGTTTTCCGTTGAGCGTCGCCCTTTGGTCGTAGCTGCCCTAGCGCTGGCCGCAAGCCTCTTACCGCTTGCACCGCAGCCCGCGCCGCCATTTCCGAAGATCCTCACCGACGCCCCGGTTCTCTCGGACGTTGCGCCGGGCGTCGAATACGGCGACTATCCGATCGTTACCGCCGACGGACCGCTTTCGGTGCACGTACTCGCCGTCGATCTGCGCGATCCGTCGGTACGCGTCGCCCCGGTGCTTGCAAACGATCGGCTCGTGTCCCCCGGGGAAACCGTTTCGTCGATGGCCGCGCGCACGGGAGCGGTTGCCGGCGTCAACGGCGACTATTTCGATATCAACCAAACGAATCAACCGCTGAACATCTTGGTGAACGGCGGCGTCCTCGAACGCGCGCCGATGCACCGGTACGCCATCGCATTCTCGAAAGACGGCGCGCCCGAATTCGCGGAATTCACGCTTTCCGCTCAGGCGGCGCTGCCCGGCGGCGTTTTGCCGCTCAAAACGATCAACGATTGGCCGCCGCCGGGCGGCGGTGCCGTGCTCGTTACGGACGCGTACGGCGCGCTGCATCCGCAAGAAAACGTAACGGAACTCCGTTTGCAGCCGGTGAACGGCACGCCGCCGTTCGCAACATACCGCGTTACGGGCATCGCCGATAACACGGCGGTGCAGCCGCCCGGATTTTATTTGGCGATCGGGCCACAGGCATATGGCACCGTTGCGCTTCCGAATACGGGAGATACGATCTCCGTGCAAGGCACGTCGGACCCGCCGCTCGACGGAATCGTGAGCGCCATCGGCGGCGGACCGCTGCTGGTGCAAAACGGCGAGTGGTATGCCGATCCGGACGGACCGAACGCAGGAGAGTTTCGCACGCACATGCCGGCTACGGCCGTGGGCGTAACACGCGATGGCGAGCTGCTGCTGTTCGAAGTGGACGGAAGGCAGCCATCCGTCTCGATCGGCGTGCTTCAGCCGCAGCTCGCTTCACTGCTCATTGCATTCGGCGTCGTAAACGGCATGCAGTTCGATGGCGGCGGAAGCTCGACACTTGTGGCGCGCCTGCCCGGCGATACGCGCGCGGTCGTGCAGAACTCGCCGTCCGATGGTCAAGAGCGCCACGTTGCGGATTCGCTTTTGGTCTATAGCGACGCACCCACCGGACCGGCGACGACGATAACCACGATGCCGCAAGCGGTGCGCGCGCTTCCCGGCGCGCGCGTTCCGCTTCGCATCGCCGTAACGGACGCCGGGGGACACGCGGCGCGCTTCTGTACGTGCGACATGCGCGTGCGCGTGCTGCCGGCATCGGCAGGAAGATTCGATGGAGACACGTTTGTCGCAGGCGGCAAAGCGCAAGACGCGGTGATTCGCCTTGAAATGGGCGCGTTGCATACCGAGGTCCCGGTGCACGTTACGACTGCCGTCGCGCGCGGCGAAATTCTGCCGCTACATCCGGCGCTGCGCGCCGGCGAAACACAAGTATTCACGGCGCGAGCGTTCGACGCCCGCGGCTATCCTATCGCCGTTCCGGCCGCGTTGCCGTGGAGCGCACGCAACGCTTCGATAGATTCAGCGGGTGCTCTGCGAGCCGGCCAGGCGGATGCGCAGGTTTCCGTGCGTCTCGGCGACGCGCTGGTGAGCGTACCCGTGACGGTCGGCGAACATACGGAGCCGATCGATCTTCGCAACGCAACGTTTGCCACCGCTCCACGAGGCGGCCCGGGAGGCGTCGATCCCGCACAGCCGTGCGCATTATGCACGACGTTGCGCTACGATTTCACGGGCGGCGAGCGCGCCGCGTACATCGACACGTCGCTCGCGGTGCCGCAACGCGCGCTGGCGGTTTCCGCGGACGTATACGGCGACGGCAACGGTGAAGTGCTGCGCATCGCGATCGATAACGCCATCAACGAGCGTTTTCTCTATACGTTCGCAACCGTCGACTGGCATGGATGGCGGCACGTGGAATTTCCGGTACCGCAGGCGCTTCCCCAGCCGCTCACGTTGAAAGCGCTCTACGTCATCAATCGCGTCGGCCCCGGCCCGGCCGTCAGCGCGGCGGGCGCCGTGTCGATCCGCAACCTGCGGGTCGTTCTTGCAGGCAGCGCGCAAAGCCGGACAAAATAGCGGCCCCCATGAGTTTTGAAGCTCTTGCGGCGCGAGCGCTGGATACGGCTGCTTCGCGTGGTGCAGATTATGCGGACATCCGGTTCGAAAACGTGCGCAGCGAGCGCATCGAAGCGCGCAACGGCGTCGTGGCGACGCTTTCCGATACGAGCAGCCGCGGCTACGGCATCCGCGCGCTGGTCTCCGGCGCTTGGGGATTCGCCTCCAGTTCAGAACTGACGGAATCCGGCGTGGATCGCGCCGCCGCACGCGCGGTCGACATCGCAAAAGCCGGCGCCGGAATCGCGCGCAACACGATCGGCCACGCCCCACCAGTGGCATATGCGGATAAATTCGCGACGCCGATGACGCGCGACCCGCACGACGTACCGCCGGGCGAGCGCGTCGAACTCTTGCTCGCCGCCGAAAAAGCGCTGCACGTATCCCCAAAAATCCGGGTCGGGCGTGCGTGGATGGACCTGTGGAGCACGAACAAGTTCTTTTACAGCACGATCGGCTCCAAGATCGAACAAACGATCCGTCAGACCGGCAGCGGCATCGAAGCGATGGCGGTAGGCGAGGGCGACGTGCAGACGCGAACGTTTCCGGGCGACATCGGCCTCTACAAAGCGGGCGGCTGGGAAATCATCGAACAAGCGCAGCTGGCGGCAAACGCACCGCGCATCGCCGAAGAAGCGGTGGCGCTTCTCGCCGCTCAGCAATGTCCCAGCGGCACGTTCGACATCATCTTAGGCGGCAGCCAAGTCTCACTGCAAATCCACGAGTCGTGCGGTCATCCGGCCGAGCTCGATCGCGTGATGGGCTGGGAAGCCAACTTCTCCGGAGTGAGTTTCCTGGACGTCGAGCAGCTCGGGACGTTGAAATACGGATCGGACATCGTGACGATCGTGATAGACAACACGATGCCCGAAGGCATGGCGACAGTCGGCTACGACGACGAGGGCACCAAGAGCAAGCAATCGGACATCATTCGCAACGGCATGCTCGTAGGCTATGAAATGAGCAACGACACGGCGCGTCTCATCGGGCGCGAGAGCAACGCCTGCGTGCGCGCGCAGAGTTGGGAGTTCGTCCCGATGATCCGCATGTGCAATCTGAATTTACTGCCGGGCGACGTTCCCTTCGATCGCCTTTTCGACGACGTCAAAGACGGAATCTACATGGAAAGCAACCGCTCGTGGTCCATCGACGATCACCGGCTGAACTTCCAGTTCGGCTGCGAAATCGCGTGGGAGATCAAGAACGGCAAACGCGGGCGCATGCTCAAGAATCCGACGTACGCCGGCATGACGCCGAAGTTTTGGAACTCCTGCGATGCCATCGCGGACAAGAACTCGTGGGTCGCATGGGGCACGCCGAACTGCGGCAAAGGCGAGCCGATGCAAACGGGACGCACCGCACAGTGCGCTTCCCCCGCGCGCTTTCGCAACGTCCAGGTAGGAGCGGGCTACCGTGGATAGCGGCAAACGCGAAGAGCTTGCCCGCCGCGTCCTTGCACTTTCGTCAGCCGACCAAACCGAAGTTCTCGTATGGAGCGGCAACGACGAACTCACGCGCTTCGCGCACAACATCGTCCACCAGAACGTGGCGCAGGCAGACGTCTCCGTGCGCGTGCGCGCCATCATGGGCAAACGCAGCGGGGTTGCGACGACGAACGTGCTGGATGAAGCGGCACTGCGCGATGCCGTCTCACGCGCAATCGACATGGCAAATCTCGCACCGGAAGATCCGGAGTTGCCGCGTCTGCCGTCAGGCGGCGAAGTGAAGGCGCCCGAGGGTGCGTACGTCACGCAGACCGCCGGTGCCACGCCGCAGCTGCGCGCGCAAATGTGCGATAACATTTTTAAAGCAGCGGAAGAGCGCGACTACTCGTGCGCCGGGTACGTGACGACGAGGGCCAGCGGCGTGACGATCGTCAACTCGAGCGGCGCATGCGCGTCGTTCGACGGGACCGACTGCGGCGTCAACGTGAAGATGAACGCCGGCGATTCCACCGGATTCGCTGAGGGCTACGACAACGACGTCCTTCGCGTGGATGCCAGCGCAATCGGCGCCACGTCCGCAAAAAAGGCCGGAGACTCTGCGAGTCCGCGAAGCGTTGAGCCTGGCGAATGGACGGTCATCCTCGAACCCGCGGCCTTCGGCGAACTCTTTGCGTACCTGACCGCTCACTTTTCGGCCCAGTCATTCGACGAAGGCTCGTCGTTTCTCAGCGACGGTTTAGACAAGCCGTATCTGGGCGCGAACTTCACGATCGGCGACGACTACGCGCATCCGCTCAATCCCGGCATGCCGTTCGATTACGAAGCGCAGCCGACGCAGCGTCTGATGCTCGTCGAGAACGGCGTCGCCAAGAACATCGTCACCGATTCCTACTGGGCCAACAAGCTCGGGCGCGCGAACACCGGCCACGCGCTTCCCGCGCCGAACGCGTACGGACCACAGGCATCGCACATCGTCATCGCGCCGGGCAGCAAGCCGCTCGCGCAGCTGATCTCGGAAACCAAGCGCGGCTTACTGATTACGCGTTTCTGGTACATCCGCACGGTGGACCAAAAGAAAGCCATCGTGACCGGCATGACGCGCGACGGCACGTTTCTCATCGAGAACGGCCGGATTTCCGGCGGTGTGCGCAACATGCGGTTCAACCAGAGCATCATCGAGGCGCTGCAACACTGCGAGCTTTCCAATGCGCTTGCGCGCACCGGGGGGTATTCGTATTCCCTGGTCGTTCCCGCAGCGAAGATCGACGGGTTTACGTTTTCGAGCGGGACGGAGTTTTAACGCCGGCCGCGCGAAACGCGCCGGCGATGCAGAGCAGCAACCCCAACGCCAGCACGGGCCAAAACGGCGCCGACGCAACCACGATCGCCGGATATCTCTCGACGCTCGCATTGAGCGTGAGACCGCCGATCACCCTCGACATGCCCGGCGGCACGATGCCGATTCCGCCTTTGAGCACTTGATCGTGCGAATCCGCAACCGCGAACAGTATCGCCGGCCGGCCGACGATCGGCGGGTCTGTGTGCAGCTGCGCGGCTTGCTGCTGCGAGAAAAATACCGCCTTGACGTTGCGCGAGGCGGCCGGAACGGAGAACGAATCGAACGCAACGTCCATGCCGTCGATTGTCGTGTGCTGCTGCAGCAAGAGCACCGGCGAGAGAAACGACGCATTTGTGGGCTGCGTAATCGTCAAGTGGTTTCCGCGCGCATCACCCGCACTGACGTCGAGCACCGTGCGCGGGTCTTGCCAAAAAATGAATCCGCCGGAGTAGCGGCGGCCGCTGCCGATCGAAACAGAGCTTTGCCCGCCGTGAAACTGCACCGTCGTACCGGTGAGTGGAAACACGAACGAGCCGCCGGTGTCGCGCTCGCGCACCGTAGCGCCCGGAGCACCGATGACGGTGTGCGTGTCCGGACCCATCAATCCGCTGGCCGCGCCGCAAAAAACGACGATGGCACCTCCGAACGCCGCGAGCGCGAGGGCGCCAAACCGCTCGCCCGCGCTTTTGCGGAGCGCGCGCAGCTGCCATGCTGCCAGAACAAAAAGCGCGATGTCCAGCGCGTTGTACCACCCGTCGTGATAAACGGCCTCGCCCGGATACGCGTCTTGCGCGATCACCATGCCCGCCGCACAGAGCAGCAAGAACCAAAAGACGGCCACGGCTACGTGCCGAGCAGCGGCGTCACTGCCGACACCATCTGCGGGTACGACAGCGGGCCGTCAAATCCGCGCGCCACGACACCGTTGCGATCGACGAGAATCGTCGTCGGCAGCCCGAGCGCAGCATAGACGCGGCCATACTGCTGCTGCTGATCGAGGAGGATCGGATAGTGTATGTCCAGCGACTGCGCAAACGCCGCGACGCGCTCCGCCGACTCGCCTTGATCGACTCCGAGTACGACGACATTCCTCGTCCGGTACGTCTGATAGAGCCGCTGCAGGTCCGGCATTTCGGCCCGGCACGGCGGACACCATGACGCCCATAAATTCATCACGACGACGTGACCGCGGTACGCACGCAGGGCCGACGTCGTGCCCCCGAGCACCGGTACGGCAAAACTCGGCGCCGGCTGGCCCTGCAAAGCTGCCGGACCGGACGCCTGCGATCCGCCGCCGCGAAAATACACGGCGATCACCACGGCGGCAATGACCGCCGCGGCGATCCAAAACAGCCAGTTGCCGCGGTTCTTCATCGCTCTACCTTCCCACACCGGTGCGTGCGGCCGCTGCTACCAATCTCCCATCCGATCCGGATCCACGTCGCCCTCGAAGGCAACGGTTCCCGGCGGCATGATCGACGCGTTTACCCGCACGCCGTCGAAACGGAGCTCGCGGCGATGGCCTTCTCCGGCGCGTGCGTAGAGTTCGCAATACCGGTCGAGCACGTCGGGACTGCACAATACCAGCGTCGGACGCACCTGATACATCTGCGCAAAGCTCGCAAACGCGCGCTCGAAATCCGCCGAACTGAAATGCCTGCCTAAAGTCACCTCGCGGCGCACGTGCTCCAGGGGAGCCTCCTCCTTCAGACGAATGCGCGATGCCGTGCCGGCACGCATATTGGACGGACGCGCGGTCGCAGCGGATCTGCGCGCCGAACTGCTCGCTCGCAGTAGTGCGCTTCGCGACCGGGGGATACATCCCCGGCTCGTCATTACGCTCGTCGGAGAAGATGAATCCTCGCTAGCGTACGTGCGCAATCTCGTCAAGACCGGCGAGCGGGTCGGCATCGCCGTGCACGTCGACGAATTACCCGCCAACTCGAGCGCGCCGGCGATCCGCGAACGGTTGGAGCGCTTACGCGACGACGCCAGCGTGCACGGCGTCATGCTGCAGCAACCGCTCCCGCCACACCTGTCGATCCGGACGATCGCAGACGCGATTCCGCGTCATAAAGACGTCGACGGCACGCACCCGACAAACCAAGGGCATCTGGCATTCGGCAGCGGGGCGGAGTTCGTGCCCGCAACGCCCGCAGCGGTGATGCTGCTGCTCGAACGCAGCCCGCATTGGCCGCTCGCCGGCAAGAAGGCGGTAATGATCGGCCGCTCCGTCGTCGTGGGCGCACCGGTCGCGATGCTGATGTTGACACAAGATGCTACGGTGACCGTGCTGCACAAAGAATCGCGAAGTCTGCAGCCCTACGTGCGCATGGCCGAAGTCGTTGTCGTTGCGACCGGCGTTCCGGGGCTCATCGGCGGCGCCGACATCGCACCGGGCGCAACGGTTATCGACGTCGGAACGACCGTCGTGGGCGGCGAGCTCAAAGGCGACGTCGATTTCAGTTCCGCGGTGCAGGTTGCCGGCGCGATTACTCCCGTGCCGGGCGGCGTCGGTCCGGTTACAAACGTGGCGCTTTTGCGCAACGTCATCAAGGCCGCTATTGGATCTCCGTAATCCCCGACGGTTGATTCATATCTACCGCGTTCGTCGCAATGGGTTGTGACGACGGGTTTAGCGGAAGCCGGTATTCTGCAACGTTACCGCCGGCTTCATTTGACACGTAGAGATACGATCCGTTGATATACAGGCCGGCCGGGCCGCTCAGACCATTCGTTACGGTAACGGATGGCGTCGTACTGCCCGCCGGATAAACCACAATCGCGTTCTTTCCCGTATCGGCAACGTACATGTTTCCCGTAAAGTCAAAAGCGATTGCGCTGGGCGATTGCAGGCCGTTCGTAATCGTTGTTGCCGGCACAGAACTCGCGGTGAGCGGCACAGCGAATTCGACGACGTCCGCAGCCTGCGATACCCAAAGATTGCCCTTCGTGTCGAACGCGAGGCCGTTTGGCGCGTTCAAACCGGAAAGTGTCGCTTCGGGTGCGCCGTTAAAGCCGATGGAAGCGTTGTTGTTGCCTTCGTAGATCGTGACGTTATTCGCGCCACGATTCGCAATGAAGAGCGATTGCGTTCCATTGAACTGCTGAACCCCAAAAGCCGACGGGTCGTTTATGCCGTCGGTAATTGAGCCGACGGAAACGAGGGAGTCACCCTGGACGAGGTGCAGGACGTTGAAGACAGCCACCGTGCCCGGATGCTCGCCGACGTAGATTGAGCCAAATCCCATAATGGCGTCCGCGCCCGCGGCAACGATTGTGGAATTCGGAGCGGCTGAGGTCACCGCAGCGGGCGGATTCGCATCGAAACCGCTTAGCGGGTAGACAGCGACCTCGTTTGCTCCGCGCTGCACAACGGCCAAGAACGGCGGCGGCGGCGGGATGCACGCGCAGCCGCCTCCTCGTTGACCGCAGTTCGCAAGGAGCACGCAGAGAACGGCTGCGCCGAAGACGCGGGGCATGATTAGCACATATCGGTCAATCATAACCCATATGGACTACGACACGCACCGGGCGCAGACCTAGTCGATTTTGATCCCGAAGTCGTGAAAGTCGCCGTTGTAGTAGCCGAGCGGGGAGCCGGTACGCGACTTCGCGGATACGACTTTGCCGATGAAGATGCTGTGCGAACCGGCGTGGTGCTCCTCGACGACTTCGCAGTCGAGGTGCGCCACCGTGCCGCGCAACACCGCAGCACCCGTCACGTCCCTATCGTAGTCGATCCCGTCGAATTGGTGCTCGCGAATGTGGCTGGCAAATCGCTCTGCCAAATGGCGTTGATTGCCGGCCAGAATATTCACGCAGAAGATTTGCGAGCTGGAAATGTAGAGGTAGCTGCGCGCCTCACGGTTGATGCAGATGAGCACGAGCGGCGGATCCAGGGACACGCTCGCAAAGGCGCTCACCGTGACGCCGCGCGGCTCGCCTTCGCGCACGCTCGTGACGACGGTCACGCCGGTTGGGAAGTGGCGCATGACCGCTTTGAATTCGGCCGCGCCCGGCGCGCTCACCGCTTGCGTGCGCCCAACGCGACGCCCGTACCGATCGGAAGAATCGTCGCGTCGAGATCCGGATGACGCACGAACGCTTGATTGAACTTGTCGGTTTTCTTTTTCTTGAGCACGCCGTTGAAGATCAGCAGGCCGGAAAGTTTCAGCAGCGCCAGGCAGTGGTCGAGATACGCCTCATAATCGCCTTTCGGCGCATCGACGAACACGATGTCCATGTTGCGTTGGGGGAACACGTTCAATACTTCGAGCGCCGGCTGATTGATGATCTCGATGTAATCCGCTTCGCCGGCGCGTTTGAAATAACTCAGCGCGACTTCGGTGCGTTCCGCGTCGGGATCGAACGTCCAGATTTTTCCGACGGGCGGCTGCGCGAGCGCCATCCACAGCGTCGCATAGCCGTATGCGGTGCCGATCTCCAAGATGCGGTTGGCCTGCATGGCGTGCACGAGCGTGGACAGGAGGCGTCCGACGGCGCGAGACACGCGCGAGATCTCTTCTTTACGGCCGAACTGTTCGAGTTCGAGGAGCAACGGGTGCGGGTCCGGATGCACCGCCTCCAGATAGCGCGCAAGGTCGTCGTACATCGCTGCTCCTGTTTGTTTACAGGCCGACGATTCCTTGATGCGAGTAGCCGAACGCCATGAAAAAGAGCAGCGGTACCGACAGAATCGTGTTCACGCGCGCCCACGCCAGCGCGGCCGCAACGTTCGTCGTGCGCATCGGTCCGATCGTGATTGCCAGCATAATCGTTCCAATCCACGCGCCGATACCGATGGGCGCGTAAATACCGCGCAGCAAGAGCGCGTCGACGAATCCGTTATGGCCCGGAATCGATATCGTGCTGAGTAAACCGCAGCCGAGCAGCCATGCGACGACCGCGGATATGCGCAGCGCGTGCCCAAGGCGCGTTGCAACGAAATTATCGAGGATCGCCGCGCTGCCGGAGGCCGCGGCAGCCGCGCGCGACCGTGAATAAATCAGATCCGTGTAATACTGCAAACCGAGCCACATGATTGCGGCCAGTTCGTGAAACCAGCGCAGCAGCGCCGCAGGCCAGTCCATCAGCTCACACCGTGCGGCACCAAGTGCTGCGCGAGCAGATACAGCGCGACGGTGATAACCGCCCCGAGTACGAGCGCTAGCCAAGGCGAATCGAGCGTCTCTTTCATGGCAACGGTCCGCATGCACGCTTAAGCGGCAGGCGCGCTTCCCCCTCCGGCTGAAAGGCTCGCGTCCAATGCCTGCGCGTCTGCGGCTGTTTCCGCTCAACGCCGTCCTCTTTCCGGGTGCGGTGCTGAACCTGCACGTGTTCGAACCGCGCTACAAACAGATGATCGGCGAGTGCCTGGAAACCGGCGAAGGCTTCGGCGTCGTGCTGATCCGCGAAGGCCGCGAGACCGTCGGCGAGACCGTCGAGCCGCATCAGATCGGATCCATCGCCGAAATCGTCGAAGTTACGCAATTGCCGTTCGGCCGCTTTTCGGTAGCAACCATCGGACGCGAGCGCTTCCGCATTGAAAGAATCGTCAGCCGCGATCCGTATCTCACCGTCGAAGCGCACGTGCTGCACGAGGATAAAAGTGACGCAAGCGAACTTTCTTCGTTACAGGATCGCGCGCGCGAATTGTTTCTGCAGTACCTCGATTTGCTCGCACAGTTTACGAGCGAACCGCCAAGCGTCGATCTTCCGCCGGATGCCGCGGGCGTTTCGTACATCATTGCGGACACGCTGCAGGTCGCGGATATGCTGAAGCAGCGGCTGCTGGAGATCGGCAGCACCAAGCAGCGTTTGACGACCGAAATCGGCTTTTTGAAACGCCTGCTGCCGCAGATGAAAGCGCTGCTCGAGCGCCGTGAAGCCGAACTGCAGGCGCGTGCGGAGAACGGCGAGGACGAAGCGATCCGATCGGACCAGGAGAAGTACTTCGGAAAATACTTCTCGCTCAATTGACTACTGCGAGAGGTAGTTCGCGGGATCGACCGGCCGATCGTCGACGCGTACTTCGAAGTGCAAATGCGGACCAGTCGAACGTCCCGTCGAACCGACGGCACCGATCTGCTCTCCGGCGGCAACGGTATCACCGACTCTCGCAAAGATCTGCGAACAGTGTCCGTAGCGCGTCGTAACGCCGTTACCGTCGTCCACGACGATGAGGTTGCCGTAACCGCCGTCCGGTCCGGCGGAGATCACGCGTCCGGCGGCTGCCGCCGCAATCGGCGTCCCCGCCTCGGCGGCGATATCGACGCCGGGATGAAAATCACTGCCCGGCCCAAGCGGATTTTTGCGCTCGCCGAAGCCCGACGTCACCTCGCCCGCCACGGGCCACTGCATACGCGCCGAAGCGGCCGTTTGCGGGCCGGAGCCCGGTTCGGCGACGGCGCTCAGGACGGAAGCGAAGCCGCTGCCGGCGGCTTGCCCGAGCGGCGGCGCGGGAGGTCCGCCGGCAATTTGTGCGATGCGGGCTTGAACGCGAGCGAGATCGGCTTGTATATCCACCACCATGGGTATCGGCAGGCGCGGTGCGGATGTGGAGCATAAGGAGCGGCGTGATTATCGAAACCTTTGCAGTCGGCGCCCTCGCGTGCAACTGCACGATCCTCGCGGACGAAGCAAGCGGCGAGGCGATCGTAGTCGACGGCGGCGACGGAATCGATCAGGTCGTGCGGCGCCTGCGCGCGCGGAATCTGCGGGCCGCATATCTGCTGCACACACACGCGCACATCGATCACGTCGGCGACGTGGGTGCGCTGCGCGCGCAGACCGGCGGACGCGCGCTGCTGCATCCGGCCGATGTGCCGCTGTATGAAACGCTGGCGTTGCAAGCGCAGTGGATCGGGCTCGCCGATGCCCCGCGCGTCGTTCGCCTCGACGGCGATCTGCGGGACGGCGACGTGTTCCGTCTAGGTGAAACGCGCATCGGCGTGCTGCACACGCCGGGTCACACGCCCGGAAGCGTCTGCTTTTCGATCGACGACGGCGCTCGCACCATCGTTCTCTCGGGCGATACACTCTTCGCCGGTTCGATCGGACGCTGGGATCTCGGGGGAACGTCGATGGAAGATATCGTTTCCAGCATTCACCGCAAACTTTTTGATTTTGCGGACGAGACGCCGGTCGTACCGGGCCACGGCCCATTCACGACGATCGGAACCGAACGCAACTCCAATCCGTATCTGCAGTAATGCCGTCGCGGCCGAAACTCTTTGCCGG
>DAISWS010000004.1:0-47153 GCA_036826275.1 Vulcanimicrobiaceae bacterium | reverse complement strand
CGCGGACGTAGCGGAATCCTGATCGCCGGCGAGTGTCGCGCCGTCCAGATCCATGCCGTAGATCGCCTGCAGCAGTTGCAGCTCGCCGATCGTCAGCTCTTGCGCGTCGTCGACGAACAGACGCGGGTAGCGATCGCGCACCGCGCGCGCGGCCTCGGCGTCGCGCCCCAGCGCATCGGCCGCCTGCGCGATAATATCGCGTGGAGTCAGACAGCCTTGACGTACGGGATGATCCAGATACGAACGGTAGAGCTTGGCTAGAATTTTCGCGAGATCGATCTCGCGCCGGTATTGCCGCTGCAGCTCCGGACCGTCCGCATGCAGCGAATCGCGGTACGTATCCTTCGTGTAATAGAGAAGATCCGCGTGAGCAAAATTCGGTGGTTTGGCGTAAAATTGCGCTGCCCCGCGCAGCGAGCTCTCCAGAAATTGCTCGGGCGGAATCCGCGCGTCGCGAAGTTTGCAGAACAAGCGGAATGCAGCGTTCAAAAAGCGCTCGGGCGAGCGCAGGCCGGGAACCTCGGGATCCCACTGCGCTTCGATGATTTCACGCCAGTCGAGCGTGAGCAGCGGTTTTGCAGACTCGGCGAAGAGATCGGCCGCCCGCACGTCGTCGATGGGCTCCACCCCAGGCAATGTTTCGAGCGCGATGTCGTGCAGTTCGCGGATGGCCACGTTTTCATGGGCGATGTACGCGCGAAGCGAGCCGAGGGCTGCGGAAGAAACGGAGGTGACGAGCACGCGTTCGCGCTGCGCCGCGTCGAGCGCGCGGCGCGCCAGCTCGGCTGTCTTGCCGCTGCCCGCCGGCCCGACGATGAAGGTCGTCATCGTGCGAATCGTTCTTCTTCGGGATACGGCCGCCCGGCGCACGCCGTCGTGTACGCGCAGTACTGACACGCTGCCGGATCGTCTGCGACCGCAAAGGCGTCCGCAGTACCGCACGTCAGTTCCGCGCACAGTTCCAGCATTCGCTCGCGCGCGCGCTCGAGTTCCGCGATCGGGATGACGCCCGTCGGGCTTTGCGAGCGGGCTACGTCCGCGGGGCCCGCCACGACTTCCAAAACGATCGGGCGCACGTCGAGCAATGCGTCCTTGAGCGGCACGAGCGCAAGACGCGAAACGCGATCGCCGGCTTCCGTGCGTGCCCAGTAATAGAACGGCAATTGAAAATCTTTGAATTGCCGCACTTTTTCGCGGTACTCGGCGGCGCTCATGGCGATCGAGCCCGTTTTATAATCGATGACGGTTACCGTCCCGGTGCGATCGTCGCGATCGAGCCGGTCGATGTAGCCGATGAAATCGTAGCCGTCGATCTGCATGGCCGCGCCCAGCTCGCAGCCGATTACGGTAAACGGCGCGCGCTTGGATTCGGCGAGGAGCCACTCGACGTATTTGCGCGCCGTGCGCAGAGCGCGCCTGCGCTGCAATTCGTATTCGACTGGCGTGTCGAACAGCGAGCGGTGACGGTCGAATGCGGCATTGACGTAGCCTTCGAGCTTGCGATCCAACTCGGCAGGTTGCACCGCACCGGGTTGCGGATACGCGGTGTGCAGATCTTCGAGCGCCGCATGGAATGCCGTACCGTAGAACGAGGCCGACGACCCGCGATCCTCGATAGCCGCGCACAGGTAGCGGTAATACCACTTGCGCGCGCACTCGACGTACGTATTGAGTTGTGATGCGCTGAACCGCGGATTGTGCGTGCGAATTCCCGTACCGGGCTCTTTCGCTACAGGCTCGATGAGCGCGAATGGTTCATCGGCTGCTGCGCTTGCGGTAAGCTCCGGACCGTCGAAAGAAAACGACGAACTGCGCAGGGCGGCGGTGAAACGCAGCAGCGTCTCACGGTCTTCCATGCCGCAGGCGATGCGTTCACGCGCGATGAGGTCGAGCAGCGAGCGTTGCCGCGCGGCCAGCGTGACGTATGCGCCGGCAACTTCATGGGGGACACCCGACAGCGGCGAAAGCAACATGCGCGCCGCATGCGTTTCATCGCCGGACGCGCGCCACGCGGCTGCCGCCGCGAGAAAAGCGCGATGCTCCGCAGATTGCACCTAGCAAGGTTGGGAAAGCGATGGAGGCGACCCTGCCGTCTACGTGTAACGGCGCAACCATGCGTCGGATCGTCGTCGGCATCAGTGGGGCGAGCGGAAGTCTTTATGGTTACCGTGCGCTCGAGGCCCTGCGGCACGCCGGCATCGAGACGCACCTGGTCCTGAGCGATCAGGCACGCCGCACGATTGAATTGGAGACCGACAGGAGCGTGCGCGATTTCGAAGCGCTCGCGGCCGTCGTGTACCGCGACGACGATTTGGCTGCCGCCGTTTCGAGCGGCTCGTTCCTCACGGACGGAATGCTCGTGATACCGTGCTCGATCAAGAGCGCAGCCGCGATTGCGTACTCGCTCAACTCGAACCTGCTCGTTCGCTCCGCCGACGTCTGTCTCAAAGAACGGCGTAAGCTCGTCCTCGTCGTCCGGGAGACGCCGCTGCACCTGGGACACTTGCGCACGTTGACGCAGCTGGCGGAGATCGGTGCGGTGATTTTGCCGCCGATGCCCGCCATGTATGCCAAGCCGCAGACCGTGGACGACATCGTCAACCACACCGTCGGCAAGGCACTCGACCAATTCGGGATCCAGCACGCGCTTTTCAAGCGCTGGCAAACGCCCGGGCCGGCCGGCAGTTAGCCGGCGAGCAGGCTTTCCGCAAGCGCAATATCGCTGAGGCGGTCGACATTCACGCCGATCTCCGCATAGGGGCTGACGACCGCGCGAACCGGGGCGCCGATAACTCGTGATGCGCGCGACTGCGCTTGCTCGATGGAAAGACGCCGGAACGCAAAGCGCAGGAGCACGTCCATACCGAATAGGCGCGCAAGCCGCAGCGGATTTTTGCGCGCTTGGCCGAGCTGTTCGATGAAGCGCTCCAGCGACGGAAACACGCGCGGCCGCATCGTGATAAAACCGGTCCCGCAGTAGGTTCCGTCCCGGAGCGGAGCCCACGTATGCGGCACCTGTGGATATTTCGCCACGTGCGTGCGCTTTTCGAGGCAGCCATACGTGAGATCGGCGTGTGCTGCGCTCGCGCGCGCAATATAATCTTCGATCGATTCGACGGTCAGCACGGGCAAGTCCGACGTGCTGACGAGAATCTCTTCGTCCGCCGGCAAATCCCGTAACCCGCTGCGCAAACTATCCCGAATGCGCTCGCCGTCCGTCCGGCATTCGTCCGCGAGCGCAAGCGCCGGCGTGCCGTGCGTCTGCGGCGGTGCGACCACGATGATGCGGCCGACCGACGGCGCGGAACGCAGCGCGCGCAGCGTGCGCTCGACCAGCGTGATGCCGCGGATCTCGACGAACGCTTTGTTCGGAGCGCCCGGCGTTCGTGCGGCCAGCTCGTCGTGCGGACCACCGGCCAGCACGATTGCGGTCATCGCGCTCACGCGGCGTTACGCCATGCCTCGCCGTTCCAAAACGCGCATGTCAGTATGCGCGAGCCTTCGGCGAGTGGACAGGCCTTTGCAATCGCTGCTGCTTCCTGCGCCGTTCGCGCGAGCGCAAACACGCAGGAACCCGAGCCCGTAAGCATCGGCTTTTGCGCGCCGGCCGAACGCAGTGCATCGGCTGCTGCGGCGATCTCCGGCGTCACGGGCGCGAGGACGTCGTGAAAATCATTCTGCAGCAGAGCCACCGCCCGATCGAAATCACCGCGCTGCAATGCCTCGCCCATCTCTAAGCTCGCCGAACGATTGCGCGGTCTGCTTTCGCGGATCGATGCGTCGATTTGCGAGTACGCCCACGCGGTAGACACGGCCACTGCCGGCTTTACGACAACGGCATGCCAAGGCGGAACGGGACCCAGAGCAGTAACGCGTTCGCCCGTTCCTTCTACTAGTGCCGCGGTTTCGACCAAAAAGAACGGTACGTCCGATCCGAGTGACCGCGCGACGGCCACGTAATCGACCGCCGGCGGTGTGCCAAAAATGCCGCGCTGTGCGGCGAGCAAGATTGCCGCAGCATCGCTGGAGCCGCCGCCCATTCCCGCGCCGGTCGGAATCGCCTTGTGCAAGTGAACGTCGTAACCCGAGATCGCAAGCGCGGTCAGCGCGCGCTCCACGAGGTTGTCAGACTGCAACTCGGTGACGTCGCAAGAGAACGCCGCGCCGCCCGGGCCGACGCGTAACTCGTCGCAAACATCCACGGGAACCATCACGCTGCGCAGGGCGTGCAATCCGTCCTCGCGGCGCGAGAGCACTTCAAGCGTGAGGTTGAGCTTCGCGGGGGCGCGCAGCGTCTCGCTTGCTTTCACGCGGCTGCGGTTGCTTGCGCGGGCGGGACATCCCTGCGCCGGGTGGTATGTAGAAGCATATGCGACCCAGTTACGACGCACAGCACAACGAATATTGCGCGTACGTCTTACCCGAGGCGCAAACGCCGTACGGGCTGCTGCTTGGCAATTTCAAGTCTTTCGCGCAATCCACCGCCAAGGGCGGCATCCGCGGTCTTTGGGACGCCGACACCGACCAGATCATCTTCGGCACCCATCAAATCGCCTACCGGCTGCGCGATCTCAAGCAAACCGTGTTTCCGCACCAGATCACGCGTGAGTTCACGTTCTTGCCGTACGCGCAGATCTCGGAATTCACGATTGCCGACCGCTTACACGTCACGGAAGCATTCTACGTGCCGCACGGACCCAAACACGAACGAGTCGTCAGCTTTGTGGTCGACGTTACGCTGTACAATCCGGGCGGCACACCGCTCGAGGTCGCGGTCTTTCCGTGGGCACTGCTCGTCGGGCAACGCTTTTACGGCGAGCCGGAACACGAAGTGCGCGCAACGGTGCAAGGCGATTATATTTGCTCGAAAAATCAGCAGACGGGCGCGGAGCGGTGGTGGGGAGGTTCGCGCGCTCCGCACGCCGCGATCGTCGGACTGCGCGAGCAGATCATGCTGCACCATATGCGTGCGGGTTCGCTGCGGCCCGAAGAACACTTGGACGAAGTTACGCCGCAGCTTGCGGAATGCGTGAGCCGCCGCATCTTCGGCGCTCTGGAATACCGCATCAACGTCGCACCGGGTTCGCGCGAATCGCTGCGTTTGGCGGTGGTTTTCCATAAGGACGGCGAGGCGAAATCGCGCCCGGTTCTCGAACAGCTGTTGCACGATCCCAAAGCGCTGCACGAAACGCAGAGATATTTCGGAGCAAAACTGGCGGATGCGCGCTTCATGGCGCCCTCACCGGCCGTCAGCCGCGGTGTCGTGTGGGCCAAAGCGAACATGCTGCGCATCATCAAAGAGTATCCAAACGGCTGGGGATCGACCAATTCGCCGCCGTCCGATATTCTGGTCTCACGCGATACGTCGTGGTTCGTGCACGGCTTCGATTACTTCTTGCCGCAATTCAGCCGCGATGCAATCGAAGTGTTCAATTCGTTCATCGAAGACAATGGCGAGATGATCGACGTTCGCGGCGTGAGCGGGTTCAAGACCTCGTACGAGTTGAACATCAA
Organism: Vulcanimicrobiaceae bacterium; assembly: GCA_036826275.1. Taxonomy (GTDB): domain Bacteria; phylum Vulcanimicrobiota; class Vulcanimicrobiia; order Vulcanimicrobiales; family Vulcanimicrobiaceae; genus DATGJX01. The sequence goes on along the minus strand of DAISWS010000004.1, from coordinate 41,639 downwards.
CGACGATACGCCGCTGCATCTCATCGCCATGCTGCACCACTACAACGCCACGCTGGACGATCAATGGGTGCGCGACTGGTTTCCGCTCATTTGCAAGATTGCGGACTACATGCTCACGCAGCGCGACAAGAACGGCCTGCTGTTCTGCCGTGCAAACGGCGTGGACATGTTCGGCATCAGCTCCTGGCGCAACATCATTCCATATTATACGCTCGACGGCGCCGTGACGGAGATCAATGCCGAGGGTGTGTTCGCGCTGGAAGCGGCGGCGATGCTCGCGGCCGTCGTTGGCGACAACGAGCGCTGGCACCGCTATTCGTCCGAGGCGCATTCGTTGCGGCAAGCGATGATGCAGTATCTTTTCAATAGCGATACCGGCGCGTTCGTGCTCAATTACGACCAAGAGCAAAACTATCAGGACAACTTCACCGCCGACGAGGTCTTCCCGGTGCTGTTCAACGTGGCAGACTCGGAGCAGCGGCGCAAGATTCTCGATCGTTTGTGCGAAGCGGATTTCACGACGCCCGTCGGTTTGCGGACGATCTCGACGGCCGATTCCTGGTACTTTCCGTCGCACGGATTCGGTTTGCTCGGCGGCGTGTGGCCCGATCTCACGCTCTGGTTCGTCATTTGCCTGGCGCGCAACGGCAACGTCGAAGCCGCCGTGCACTGGTTGGAAGCGATCTACGATACGATGGAAGCCGGCGCCGTGCGCAACACCGTGCCGGGCGAATTCGGCGAATGGTTCGACGGCGGTTCGCTGACCAACCGCGGCATGTATCTCTCACCATGGACCGGAGCAAAATACTTGTGGGCCATCGCGGAAACGATCGGCGGCCTCGACGGCTATCGCACCAGCGGCCGCCCGCACCTCGTGCCGCTTCGACCGCACGGATGGAAATGGGTTGCGGCCGCGCGCGTGCATTGGGGCGGCAAGCTCTGCACGTACGTGATCGATTTGGAACGTAACGCGATCTACGGCAACATGCGCGAGCTCTCCGCGGAGGAGCCCTACGTCTGCATGTACGCCGGGCGCGACGTGAGCGATGAAGTGTCCACCTCGCCGGTCGAAGTCGGCGCGGTCGCGTTCGAAGACGACGACGGCGCGGTGCGCGTCTTTTTGTGCAATCTCAACGATCAGGCGCGCAACGTTTCGATTGAATTCCGCGGCATGACGCAGAAGGCGTCGCTCGCGCCGGGAGAGCTTCGGGAAGTGCACTTGGTGGGCAAGCCGGCCGAGCGTCAAGCGCGCGCTGCCGCGCGGGACGTCGCGCCACGCAGGCTCGAAACCGTCTAGCCACGTATCCGTAGAGTCCCGTGCCGGATCCATCCAAGCGCTTCATGACGGTTGTCCTCGCCCTCGGCATTTTGGTGCTCGTGGCGGGCATCGCTTTGGGCGAACGCGCGGGCAACCGCGTCATCGGACAAGTGACGGAAAAACGGCTGGAAAGCATTGCGCCGGTGACCGTTACGCCGGCACCCCTGCAGACCGGTGCCAAGCCCTACGGCCCCGATTGGAAGCGGACCGACGTTATGGCGGCCGCTCCGGATCCGGGCTTCCCCGACCCGCGCGTACCCCCCGTCGCGCCGCCGACGCCGACGCCGGTGCCGAAGTACGCGGCGCCCCCGACGCAGGCTCCGACGCCGACGCCCACGCCGAATCTGAACATCCCGATTTGGCGGCGCGCCGCACCGCTGCCGACAGCTACCCCGGAGGGCAGCGGCTCGCCTAGCGCCTCACCGAGCGCCAGCCCGAGCGGCGTGCCCGAAGCCGCAACCTCCCCGGAGCCGTAAGCCCAAATTTTATTCCCAATGTCACCATTGGAAATGGCTGTTATGATGGGATCATGACAGAGACAACCGGAACCGTTACCGTTAAGCGCGGGCTCGCGCAGATGCTCAAGGGCGGCGTCATCATGGACGTCGTCACGCCCGAGCAAGCCGTAATCGCACAAGAAGCCGGCGCGGTCGCCGTTATGGCGCTCGAGCGCATTCCCGCGGACATCCGTGCGATGGGCGGCGTGGCGCGCATGAGCAATTTGGAACTGGTGCAGTCGATCATGGACGCGGTCACGATTCCGGTCATGGCGAAAGTGCGCATCGGACACTTTGCCGAGGCGCAGACGCTGCAAGAGCTCGGCATCGATTTCATCGATGAATCGGAAGTGCTCACGCCCGCCGACGACAAGTATCACGTCAGCAAGCACGGCTTCACGACGCCGTTCGTCTGCGGCGCGCGCGATCTCGGTGAAGCGCTTCGCCGCATCGCCGAAGGCGCCGCGATGATTCGCAGCAAGGGCGAAGCCGGCAGCGGCAATATCGTCGAGGCCGTCCGCCATATTCGCGCGATTAGCGATGCCATCAAAGAATTGACCGTTGTTCCGGAAGAAGAGCTGGTCGCACGTGCCCGCGATCTCGGCGCGCCGCTCGAACTGGTTCGCGACGTTGCCCGCAGCGGCAAACTTCCCGTCGTCCTGTTCTGTGCGGGCGGCGTGTCGACGCCGGCGGACGCCGCGCTGATGATGCAGCTTGGTGCCGAGGGCATCTTCGTGGGCAGCGGCATCTTCAAGTCGAACAGTCCCAAAGCGTTTGCAAAAGCGATCGTCGATGCGACCACGCACTATAACGATCCGAAGGTCATCGTTGCGGCAAGCAAATCGCTCGGCAAGGACGCACTGGCGATGGAAGGCATCGACCTTCGCAAACTTCCCGAATCGGAGCTGCTCGCGCCGCGTGGCAACTAACGTGATCGGCGTACTGGCGCTGCAAGGCGACGTGGTCGAGCACGTCGCTGCGGTGCAGCGCGCGGGTGGCGACGCTATCGAGGTCAAGAGACCGCAAGATTTGGCGCGCGTCGACGGCTTGATCATTCCGGGCGGCGAGTCGACGACCGTCATGAAGCTGCTGGACCGCTTTGCGCTGGCAGCGCCCATCGTCGAACGGGTGCGCGCGGGAATGCCGATCTGGGGCACGTGCATGGGCATGATCGTCATTGCTCGCGAGGTCGTCGCGCTGGCGCAGCCTTCTCTCGATCTGATCGATATTTCCGTGCGGCGCAATGCGTTCGGCCGGCAAAACGAATCGGCGGAAGTCGAACTGCGGGTTCCCTCGCTGGGTGAAACCCCGTTTCCGGCAATCTTCATCCGCGCTCCGTGGATCGAGCGTTCCGGATCCGGTGTGGAGGTGCTTGCCGAGCGCAAGGGGCACGGCGTGATGGTGCGCCAGGGCAACGTGCTAGCTACCTCGTTCCACCCGGAGCTCACGCAGGACGGGCGGGTGCACGGCTATTTTCTGCAAATGGTGCGCGAGTCGCGGGAAAAACCAGTAGGGAACCAACGCAGCGTAGCCTAAATTCCGTAGGAGTATGAGTCCGCACGCTCCGAGCTCGGAACCGGAAACCATCGGCGCGGACCAGATACCTCCGGTGGAGGTCCTGGTCACGGACTCTATCGCCCGCCTGACCCTCGCGGCGCACGCCTATCTCGCCGGCGAGGAGGGCAAGCAAGGCGACCTGCCCGCCGCCGAAGTTGCCATCGACGTTGCCAGTTCGGCCTTCGAACGGGTGAAAGAACGGCTGAGGCCGCAGGAGCGGTTAGCAATAAGTCAGTTGTTAGCCGAAACCAGAATGACGTTTGTGCGGAAGCGAGGTTTGTGATGCCTCGCTTTCTTTTTTTATCGTTTGCGATGTGTGGGGGGGCAGATTGAGCGACGTTCTCGTATTGAACTTCACGTACGAAGCGCTGAACATCACGAACTTCCAGCGCGCCGTCAAGTTGATCTTCGCCGGAAAGGCGGAGGTCGTCCATGGCCGCGAGCGGATAATCGCGTCCACGACGTTCGAGATGCGCATGCCGTCGATCATCAGGATGCTGTATTACATCAAGCGTCCGATGCAAAAGGTCGCCCTCACGAAGAAAAACATTTTGATTCGAGACGATCACACGTGCCAGTACTGCGGGCTTCGCGGCGATCGCTTCATGACGGTGGATCATGTGATGCCGCGCAGCAAAGGCGGACCGTCAACCTGGGAAAACCTGGTCTGCGCATGCATGCGCTGCAACAACCGCAAGAATAATCGCACGCCCGACGATTGCAACATGAAGCTGAAGCGCAAGCCGCGCCAGCCCAAGTACATACCGTGGATTCAGATCAAGCGGAACACGCTACCGGACGAGTGGCACAAGTTCTTGTTCTTGTACAACGTCTCTATCGACGAACGCATAGAGACCTGACGGTAGGCGCTCCTTCGAGGGCGTTCGCGCCGGGCGGCAAACAATAACGCCCCGTGCTAGGAACCGCTACCGGCCGCCTGTGGCTGCCGTTTACGCAGATGGACGCCTTCGATGCCTCGCAGCGCACGTTCGTGCGCGGTGAGGGCAACTATCTCGTCGATTCGCGCGGCCGCCGCGTCTTCGATGCGGTCAGTTCGATTTGGACGACCGTCCACGGCCATTGCCATCCGCACATCGCCGCTGCGATAACGCGGCAAGCACAAACACTCGACCACGCGACCCTGCTCGGCGCGAGCAATCCCGTCGCGGAGGAACTGGCCCGGCGGTTGTGCGGCCTGCTCAAGATGGATTACGCGTTCTTTTCCGGTGACGGCGCGAGCGCTGTTGAAGCGGCGCTGAAGATGGCGCTGCACTACTGGCGCAACGCCGGCGAACCGCAGCGCACGCGCTTCGTGCATCTGGTGGATTCGTATCATGGCGACACCGCCGGCGCGATGAGCGTCTCCGATATTGCGATTTTTAAATCGCAGTACGGCGCCGTTACGTTCCAGACGCTGCCGTATGGCGGCGATCGCGAGCTGCTGGACCGCGCCGACGTCGCGGCGGTGATCGTGGAGCCGATCGTGCAGGCTGCGGCGGGGATGCGCATCGTTCCGCGCGAGCGCTACGACACCCTCAAGCATATCAAGCCGCTGCTTATCGTCGACGAGATCGCAACGGGGTTCGGCAGAACCGGGACGATGTTCGCGCACGAGCAACTCGACGTGGAGCCCGACATCTTATGCGCCGGTAAAGGCATTACCGGCGGAACGCTCGCGCTCTCCGCTACGGTCGTACGGGAACGCGTGTACGATGCGTTCCGCGGCGAGCACACGGAAATGCGCCAATTCTTTCACGGCCACTCGTACGCCGGCAATCCGATCGCATGTGCCGCCGCGTTGGCCAATCTCGAACTGTTCGAAAAAGAAACCACGCTGGCCCGCGTTACCGATTTGTCGGCCGCGATTCAAGTAAACCTTTCGCAGTTGCGCGCGCTGGCGCCCGTGCGCGAGACGCGGGAAGCGGGGTTGATGATCGGCGTCGAGCTCGAGGAGCGCTACATCGACGGGCGCGATGCGGTTACTCCGGCATGGCGCGTTGCGAGCGAACTCTACGAGCGCGGGCATTTCACGCGCCCCATCGGCAACGTGATTCAGCTCGTGCCGCCGCTCTCGAGCACGCAAGAAGAACTGCACCGGTTCCTGGGAGATCTTTTTGACGTACTTGCAGCGCGTTGAGGCGCGGCTCGCCGAGATACGCGCGCAAAACCGCTACCGCGAGCTGGCTGGGCAGGAGCGCACCTACGCCGCCGACTTTTCCTGCAACGATTATCTTGCGCTTGCGAGCGATTCACGCATGGTGGAAGCGATGCGCCACGTCAAACGCGTGGGCGCGGGCGGTGCGCGTCTGCTCGGCGGCCGGCATCGCGAGCACACGCTGCTCGAAACGGATATTGCGCGGTGGAGCGGCAGGGAGCGCGCGCTGCTCTTTTCGTCGGGTTACATGGCGGCGCTCGGCGTGATTTCCGTCCTCGCGCAGTTCGTAGACGCCGTCTATTCGGACGAACTCAACCACGCATGTCTGATCGACGGCATCCGGTTAACGAAAACGCATCGTGAAATTTATCCCCACGGCAAGCTGCCGCCCAAAGCGGATCGCCGGCGTCCCGCGCTGATCGTGACGGAATCGCTGTTCGGCATGGACGGCGACAAAGCGGACGTTCAGGCGATGGCCGCCGATCTCAACGATGACGACATTGTGCTCGTCGACGAAGCGCACGCGCTCGGCATCTTCGGCGCGCAGGGCGCGGGCCTCGCGCACGGCATCGCCGGCGAGCGCGTCGTGATACTGGGCACGCTGAGCAAAGCGGTCGGCGCCGCGGGCGGATATATCGCGGGTCCCGCGGCGCTCATCGATCTGCTCGTCAATACTGGTCGTACGTTCATCTTTGACAGCGCGTTGCCGCCGGCCATCGCCTTCGCTGCCCGCGTCGGCATCATGCTTGCGCGAAGCGCAGACGATCGCCGCGCGCGGCTGTTTTCAAATGCGGACCGCCTGCGCGAAGGCGTACGCGATCTGGGACTTCCGGCACCTGCCGGCAGAGCCGGCGCGATGTTTGGCGAAGGTCCGATCGTGCCGATTATTCTCGGAGAAGAACAACGAACGCTTGACCTTATGGAGCGGTGCGCGCGTCACGGCATCAATGCGCCGGCGATCCGGCCGCCGACGGTGCCGCGCGGTACGTCGCGCTTGCGCATTTCTTTGCGTTCGGATCACACCTACGAACAGATTGGATTGTTGTTGGAGCAATTGGCGTGCCGCACCGCTATCTCGTAACGGGGACCGACACGGACGTCGGCAAGACGCGCGTCACCGCGGCGCTTGCCCTGGCGCTGCGCATTTCCGGCCAGACGCCGACAATCGTCAAACTCGTGCAGACCGGTTTGGATCCGCGCGTGCCCGGCGACGCGGTGCGTGCCGGCAAGCTCTCGGGATGCAAACACGTCGAGCTCGCGCGCTTCCGCAAACCGGCCGATCCCTGGTCGGCCGCACTGGCCGAAGGCATGCCGACCGTGCACGCCGAGGATTTGGCGCATGTTATCGACGGCATCAAAGGCTCGGTCGTGGCCGGAGGCGCCGGAGGACTTGCGGTGCCGCTGAACGGCGCGCAAAATTTCGGAACGCTTGCGGTGCTGGCGAAGCTGGAAATCATCGTCGTCATCGGCTTGCGCCTGGGGTGCATGAACCACGCGTTGCTTACGCTCGCGCTCTGCGACCAGCTCCGTCTGAATGTGGCGGGCGGCGTGCTGGTCGATCGCTGGGAGAACCACGATGCCGCATACGTCGCGGACGTGAAGCGCGCGTTGCAGGGAAAACTTGAAATTCTTGGCATTGTGCCGTTTGACCCTGACGAGCAGGCTTCCGTCGAGCAGGGCGCCCAGCTGTTCGTCCCGTTGTTATAGAGGAACCACGACCGAGTTGACCCACCCGACCATCGAGCGCGCGCGGGCGCGCGTCCTGGGCGAACGCCGCGCGGCGGATCGCGATTTGCTTGCGTCGCTCGCCGCGCTTGCGCACGAGCACGTGCCGCCGCTCCTCGCGCTGGCGGATGAAGTGCGCACCGCCTTCTGCGGAAACGGCATTGCCGTCGAAGTGCTGTACAACGCGAAAAAGGGCGGGTGCTCCGAGGACTGCAATTTCTGCTCGCAGGCTGCGCGGTTTGCGAGCGACGTCGAACCGGAGCCGCTCAGTTCGGTCGAGGGTTTTCTGGACGCGGCCCGTGACGCGTACGAACGCGGTGCGGCCGAACTGTGCATCGTGGTTGCGGTGCGTGGGCCGTCGGCCAAACTTCTCGAGCGCGTCTGCGCCGCCGTACCGCTCATCAAGCAGCGCTATCCGCTTACGGTTGCCGTTTCACTTGGTATCTTGCGCGAAGACCAGCTCGCGAAACTGGCCGAGGCCGGCGTCGACAAGGTGAACCACAACCTGGAGACCTCACGCCGCTATTTCCCGTCGGTCTGCACGACGCACACGTATGAGGAGCGCTGGCAAACCTGCCGGCTCGTCAAACAGTTCGATCTGGAGCTGTGCTGCGGCGGCATCATCGGCATGGGAGAAACGCTCGAGGATCGCCTCGACTTCTTGGAATCGCTCCAAGAGCTGCAACCCGAAGAAGTCCCGGTTAATTTTTTGAATCCGCGCCCCGGAACGCCGTTCGGAGATCGCGCGCTCGTCGATCCGACGGAAGCGCTGCGTTTTGTCGCCATGGCACGTCTCGCGCTGCCGTCCGCGCTGATCCGCTTCGCCGGGGGCCGCGAGGTGACGCTGCAGGGGCTGCAAGATCTGGGCATGCGCAGCGGCGCGAGCGGCTTGGTGCTGGGCAACTATTTGACGACCGCCGGACGGCAAGACCGGGACGATTTCGCGATGCTCGAGCGGCTGGGCTTCGAGGTGCTCGCGTGACGTTCGAAGCACGCTTCGCGGCGTGGCTGATTTCGCATCATAGCCATTCCCAATCGCGTTTAACGCGATTGGGTCCCTGTTAGTTTAACCGGCGCTCCGCCATCCCTGGCTGCGCGCCCCCCACGGGCGAAGCCCGGGGGGTCCCCCAAATGGCTGATGGTTTAGAAGATGGATCAAACGAAAACTCCTTACTTTCAAGCGTTGCTCGAGTACGTCGACTCGGGCGTCATTCCGTTCCATACGCCTGGCCACAAGCAAGGCGTGGGAATGGATCGCGCCTTCCGCGAGTTTGTCGGCGATAACATCTGCGCGATCGATCTTACGCCGATGCCGGGCATCGACGATCTGCTGCAGCCGGCGGAATCGCTGCTGGAAGCGCAACAGCTCGCGGCCGAAGCGTACGGCGCGGACCGCTCGTACTTTTTGATCAACGGCTCGACGAGCGGCAATCAGTGCATGATGATGACCGCCGTGAATCCCGGCGAGAAGATCGCCGTGCCGCGCAACTCGCACAAATCGATGCTTGGCGGCCTGGTAATGAGCGGCGCTCAGCCGGTATACATGCAACCCGTGGTCGACGAAGCGCTTCATATGGACCACTGCGTGACGACGGGAACCGTCGCGCAAACGCTTGCCGAACATCCGGATCTCAAAGCGGTCTATATCGTGAGTCCAACGTACTACGGAGTTGCGGCCGACCTTGAAGCGATCGCGCAGATCGTGCACGCCGCCGGCAAACTGCTGCTCGTGGACGAGGCGTGGGGGCCGCACTTCCACTTTCATCCCGCGCTACCCATGTCGGCAACGGCAGCGGGCGCGGATCTCTGCATCAACTCGACGCACAAGATGCTCTCGGCGTTTTCGCAATGCGCCATGCTGCACCAAATTGGTCCGCGCGTCCGCGTCGACCGGCTCGAAGCGGTGCTCAAGATGTTTTTGTCTACTTCGCCGAATTTGCCGATGGTCGCATCGCTCGACGTAGCGCGCAAACAGATGGCGGTGGAGGGCGCCGCGCTCCTTTCGAAGACGATTGCGCTCGCGGAGGATACGCGCCGGCGCCTGAACGCTATAGACGGCGTCTACTGTTTCGGTGAAGAGCTGCAGGGGCAGCCCGGCGTGTTCGATTTGGACCCGACGAAAGTAACGATAACGGTCAAAGACCTCGGTTATACGGGCTACGAAGCCTCCGAGATCCTGCGCCGGCGTTACAACGTGCAAGTGGAGCTGGCGGACCTTTTCAACGTGGTCGCCCTTTTTACGATCGGCACGACGCAGTCGGCCGCCGACAGGCTCGTCGAGGGCGTGTTGGAACTGGCGCGTGAAGACCGCCCCATCGACATTTTCTCCCCTTCGGGAATTCTCGAGCGCCGCTTGAAAACCGGTACGTACAAACTGCCGAAAATTCCGCCGATGCGCATGCTCCCGCGCGACGCGTTCCTGGCGCAAACCGAATTCGTGCGGTTCAAACAGAGCAAAGGCCGCATCTGCGCTGAGACGATCTCACCATATCCGCCGGGCATTCCGGTAATCTCGCCGGGAGAAGAAATTACCGACGAAATTATCGACTACTTGGCGCTCGAACTAAAGGCCGGCGTACGCATGCAAGGGCCGTTCGACAAGGAGCTCAAGAAGATCCGCGTCGTCAGCCTATGAAATGCAGGGCGAACGCCCGATAATGGGAAAAAGACTCAAAACCCCTCGACGAGCTCAGGACGGGCTCGTCAACGGAAAAAGCGAGGGTCAGTATTGGCGGTTAAAGCCGAATCCTTCGCTCCCAATTGGGAGCTCACCCAACTCCTCGACATCTTTCCGCTTCCCATCCGGCAATCGCTCGTTCGCCTTCCCAACCTCGATGCGATGATCGAGGTGGTTTTGGATTTGGGACGTCCGCCGGAGGCACGCTTCGAAGATGACTTCGTCTATCTCTCGGAAACTGCCGTCACGCAGGAAGATATCGCTCACGTGTGTTCGCGCCTCTCGACGTTCGGCGCGGATAATCGCGCGGGCATCGAACAAACGCTGCACCGCATCAGCGCGATTCGCAACCGCACCGGAAAAATCGTCGGCCTGACGTGCCGCGTCGGCCGTGCGGTGTACGGAACGATCGATATTCTGCTGGACATCTTGCGCAGCGGCAAATCGATTTGCCTGCTCGGACGTCCGGGCGTCGGCAAGACGACGATGCTGCGCGAATGCGCGCGCGTGCTCTCGGAAGATCGCAAACGCGTCGTCATCGTCGACACCTCCAACGAGATTGCCGGCGATTCCGACATTCCGCATCCGGGCATCGGCACGGCGCGGCGCATGCAGGTCGCCGATCCGGCGCTGCAGCATTCGGTGATGATCGAAGCGGTCGAAAACCATATGCCGCAAGTGGTCGTCATCGACGAAATCGGCACGGAGGCGGAATCCGCCGCCGCGCGGACGATTGCCGAACGCGGTGTCGCCCTCATCGGGACGGCGCACGGCCAAACGCTCGAAAATCTGCTGATGAATCCGACGCTTTCGGACCTCGTCGGCGGCATCAGCGCGGTGACGCTTTCCGACGAAGAAGCCAGGCGCCGCGGCACGCGCAAAACCGTGCTCGAACGCAAGGCACCGCCGACCTTCGACGTCGTGGTCGAGATTCACGATCGCGACACGATGGCGATCCACAAGAACGTCGGCGACGTCGTCGACGCCCTGTTGCGCGGCTATCAGCCGCAGCCGGAAGTGCGCAAGCGCACGGCCTCCGGTCAAGTCACCATCGTTCAGGAAGCCGATACGGAGTCGATGCCGCAACTCGCCGCATCCGCCGCGTATCACGAGGACGACGGCGAGCGTGAGGATCGCGACAAGCCGTTGCTGATCTTTCCGTACGGCGTCTCGCGCAACAAAATCGAGCGCGCCGTGCACAACCTGCGCGTCAACGCGGCAATAGCGCGGAACTGGGATGACGCTGACGTCGTGCTCACGCTCAAGACGCTGGAACGCAAGGAGCAGCCGAAGCTCAAACAGATCGCATCGGAAAACATCCCGATCTACAGCATCAAGACGAACACGACAACGCAAATTCAAAGTTGCCTCAAAGACGTCTTCAATCTGCCTTCCATCGACACAGAAGAAATCGCTTTGCGCGAAGCGGAGGAAGCCGTCTACCAAGTCCTGCTCAACAGCAAAGCCATCGAACTCTCGCCGCAGACCTCGTACGTGCGGCGCATGCAGCATCAGCTCGCGGAGAAGTACCGGCTGCAGTCGCGCAGCACCGGTCTGGAGCCCAACCGCCGCGTGCGGATCTTCAAATCCGAAGCGTAACCTGAAAAAAACGCGGGTTCTTTATGCCGTAAGAGGCATCGAAGGACCCCGCGCTTTCCGGGGGGCATATGTCCGCGTGTTCATTTCGTTCGAGGGCATTGAAGGCAGCGGAAAGTCTACCGTCATGGCCGCCATCGCGCGCGCGTTGCGTGCTGAAGGGCGTGAGGTCGTGCTCGCGCACGAACCGGGCGGTACGCCCGTCGGCGACGCCGCGCGCGACATCCTGCTGCATAAGCGCGACATGGCGATCTCTCCGCTCACGGAGTTGATGCTGATGAACGCCTCCCGCGCGCAGCTCGTTGCGGACGTTATCCGTCCGGCGCTCGCGCGCGGAGCGGTGGTGCTGTGCGACCGTTATGCGCATTCCTCGCTGGCGTATCAAGGCTACGGACGCGGCATTCCATTGGAGATCGTGCGAGCGGTGTGCGATGCGGCCACCAGCGGTTTGTGGCCCGACCTGACGCTGCTGATCGACGTTTCATACGAAACGTCTCGGGCGCGACTATCCGATCGCGGCAGAGCGCACGACCGCATGGAGCGTGAAGAAGAAGCGTTTCACCGGCGCATTCGCGACGGCTATCTCGCAATGGCGAACGGGGAAGAGCGGGTGGTGCGCATCGACGGCGAACGCGCGCCCGAAGAAGTGACGGACGCGGCGCTTGCGGCGCTCTCGGGCATTATGGGCCATGACCGGTCTGAAGTTTGAAGTCGCCGGGGCGCAGGGTCCCCAACAGTTCTTCTCGCGCCTCACAAAACACACGATCGCACATGGTTATCTTTTTACGGGCACGCCCGGCATCGGAAAAAAAACCTTCGCGCGCCGGTTGGCGCAATCGCTGCTATGCGAAGCGCCGCATCCTGACAGCGTGCTCGGCTACGACGGCACCTGCGCTTCATGCAAACTGATCGGCAAGGAAGAAACGCGCCATCCCGATCTGTTGGAAAGCATCGGCCCGCTCAAGATCGGCGAGACCGACGAAGCGCTCGGATTTCACGAAGCCGAAGCGATCACATCGCGCGATCTGGTGCGCCAGCTGTCGCTGCAGTCCTACAGCGGCGGCTTTCGCGTTTTCGTTTTGGGCGACGTCGACTTCGCCTCGCCCGCCGCCGCAAACGCCCTGCTGAAATTTTTCGAAGAACCACCCGCCAACGTCGTCTTGCTGGTGACGACGTCAACGCCCGCGCGCCTGCTCTCGACGATCCGGTCGCGTCTGATCGAAATTCGATTCCCATCGCTCTCATCAGCCGAAGTGGAAGCCATCTTACGCGAACGCGGTTTCGACGACAAGAACGCAAAGCTCGGCGCGGCGCTTTCGCAAGGTTCCGTCACGCGCGCGCTCGCGGCACTCGAAGAAGACGAAGAGCAACTGCGAGGACAAGTTGCAAACTGGTTCTTCGAAGTCGCGCGAGGCGCCAGGCCGGAAGAAACCTGGGCAACGCGCGAAACGCTCGACGAAGGCCTGGAAATTCTCAAGACGCTTGTTCGCGATTGGGTAGCGCTAACGAGCGTAGGCAAAGGAGCGCCTCTACTGGCGTTGGATTACAACACGGAACTACACGGGCTCGCGCCCATCGACTCGCAAGCAGCGCTCGCAGCTCTCGCCAAGATCACGGAAGCCCAACGCCTAGCCCGCACGAACGTTTCACCGGCACTCGTTGCAGACTTCGTGCGCATGGCGCTAACGTCGACAGCCGCTCCTACCTAACAAAGCGTTAGAAAAAAAAGATCACTCGCCAATCGCCAAAGCGTACCCCCTCACGATGTCACGGGACGTTCCGAATTTGCGCGCCAGACAGGATGTCTGTTACTAAACTCGTTTTCGCGCAAATTCGGTTGTCCTGAGCAGCGCGCTCGACAGGAGGTCGATCGCGCTGCGGTCCCGTGAGGTCGTGAGGGGGTACGCTTTGACGATTGGCGCGTGCGAGCGCCCTACCAAAACCGAAACGCTAAATCCGCATACTGCCGCGCCAAGATCAGCGCGATGTACCCCAACGCGATAGCCGCGAGTAAGACGCTCGCGGCATCGTAGCCCGCGCCCATGTATCCGCCGATCGCTGCCAGCGCGTAGCGCGTGAGTGCAACCCACACGCCGTACGATACGATTGCAAGCACGGCCGTCGCTACCGGATGCCGGCGCGCGGCTTGCAGCGATGCGGAAAATACGCCGCCGGCCGGGATGCCGCCGATTGCGGCGGCCGGGACCGAGAAGATGAATGCCCACACCGCAACCACGGTCAGCACAAGTGAAATCACGGGGCCGCCGATGCCGCCGATCAATCCGGCGACGTAGATGAGGAAATAGAAGCCGATAATGGCGAGAAAGATATCGCCGGCGCGGCGCGCGCCTTGATCCCATGCGTTGCGCAAACTGCCGCGGCCCGTGCGCCATGCCTGGTCCGCGAAAATAATTGCGAGCGCGCAGCCGTAGCCTTCGATGACCAAGGCGATGTACGTGAAGATGCCCATGATGCCGAAGCCCATGGGCGCGGAGAGCCACTGTCCCAGATAGTCGATTCCCAGACCAATGGCCGCAGCGATAAGCGGAAAGAGCAGAACGCCGAGGTTGCGCGCGTAGAGCGGCAACGCCTCGAAATACATTTTCCAGTCTAATCCGCTCACCGGTCTGTGCATATTACGCTCTTGCCCCCTTGAGCGCGCTCTGACACGCGCACGATGCCTTTATGTCCAGCTTCTCCACGATGCGGAAGATGCCGTCTTTGACGCGTGCGTTGTTCTGGTTGAAGACTTCGATAACTTCATGGTGTGAAACCGGCTCGATGCCGCCCACGCCTTCCAGGCCGACGTCATAGTCCGTGATCAGCGAGATGTTCACGTAGCACATCTCCAGCTCGCGCGCCAAATACGCTTCGGGATATTGCGTCATGTTGATCACTTCCCAGCCCATTGCCGAGAACCAGCGCGATTCCGAACGCGTCGAAAAGCGAGGTCCCTGTATCACGACCACGGTTCCGTGGCCGTGCGTTTCGATACCGAGCGCACGCAATTGTTCGATAGCGACCGGGCGCATCGTCGGGCAATACGGATCCGCAAAGCTGACGTGCGTCGTAATTGGGCCATCGTAGAACGTATCGGTGCGGCCGGTCGTACGATCGACGATTTGATCGGCGACGACCATCGAGCCTGGCTTGAAATCGGGCGTCAGGGAACCGCATGCGGTCGGCGCGATGATGCGTTTGACGCCGAGCGATTTCATCGCCCACAGATTGGCGCGATAGTTGATCGTGTGCGGCGGATAACGGTGGTCCTTGCCGTGGCGCGGCAAAAAGGCAACGCGCTTGCCGGCGATTTCGCCGAGCGCCAGTCTGTCGCTGGGCGCGCCGTACGGTGTTTCAATGGTGACTTCCCGGGCGTTCTCGATGAGCGAATAAAAGCCCGAGCCGCCAAAAACGCCGATGTCGGCGCGTTCTTCAGTGTTCATAAGTGGCGCTGGATTCTGGGAAAACCTCGTCACCCCTCGAAGCAATCATCATGATGAGGCGACTGACCGGCGGCGTGCTGGCCGCTGCCATGCTGCTGGCCGGATGCACGCGCACCGCCCAGGCCCCGACCGCCGCGGGCCGGCATGCCTACACGATCCCGCACGTTCTACGCTTCGCCGACATCTCGGACCCGGATAACCTCAACGAGTACCTCTCGACGATGGATCTGGTGTATTTTTTGTCGTCGTTCATGTATTCGTATTTGGTCGTTGCCGACGACCGCGGGCAGTTGCAAGGCGATCTGGCCACGCAGGTGCCGACGCTCGCAAATCACGGGATCTCCGCCGACGGGAAAACGTACGTCTATCATCTGCGGCATAACGTGCGGTGGCAGGACGGCGCACCCCTCACCTCCGCCGACGTCAAGTTTTCGTGGCAAGCCGTCGTCAATCCGAACAATAACACGCTTCACCGCGAAGGGTACACCGAAATCGCGTCGATCGCTACGCCCGACCGGTATACGGCCGTCGTGCATTTGGCCAGACGCTATCCGCCGTTCGTCTCCAAGTTTTTCACGCCGCTGCAAGAGGGCGGAAAACCGATACTCCCCGCGCACATACTGGCGAAATACAGTTCGCTAAACCAAGTGCCGTTCAACTCGGCGCCAATCGGCACCGGGCCGTTCCGTTTCGTCAAATGGGAACGAGGACGCGAGATCATCTTCGAGCGCAATACGTCGTATTTCAAGGGCGTGCCCAAGTTGCAGCGCATCGAATTTCACGTGATCCCGGAAGATCAGACGGTGCTCAACGAGGTGCGCCTGCACCACATCGATCTCGTCGGCTCGCCGCCCTCCACGCTGTATCAGCGGTACGTGAATCTGCCCGGCGTCGTCACGCAGCTCTATCCGTGGAACTCGCAGGCGCTGCTCATCATGAATGAAAGCCACGCCGGACTTGACGACGTGCGCGTTCGCCGGGCCATTGCCGCCTCGATCGACTACAACGCGATCATCGACAAGCTCACGCACGGCTCGGCCGAGCCGGCGCACGACATCATTCCGCCCACCGCGCTCGGGTATGTAAAAAATCGTGCGTACCGCTACGATCCCGCGGCAGCCAATGCGGCGCTCGATGCGGCCGGCTATAAGCGCGGCCCCGACGGCGTGCGGACGAACGGCAAGACGCGCCTGGAATACACGATCGACATCATTACCGGATCCGACTCGCTGCGGATGGTCGCCGTGCAGTTGCAGCAGTATTTTCACGCCGTCGGCGTGCGGCTCGACATCAAGACGTATGCCTACAACGAGATCTTTACGCCCGAGGGACCCATCTACAGCGGCCAGTACGATTTCGCGACCTACGGCGTGACGCTCTCGTGGGATCCGGACATGTCGTACTACATCGGCTGCGACTACTTCTATCCCAAAGGCGAGAACGTCTACCGCTACTGCAACCGCCAAGTCGATGCGTTGGAGAAGGCCGGACTGAACACCGACGATCCGGCGCAGCGCGCGAAGATTTACGCGCGCGCCGAGCCGCTCATCTGGCAAACGATTCCGTTCATTCCGTTGTACGAGCGCCGCCGGATTGCGGTGCACTCGCCGGACCTGCGTAATTTCAAAGTGAACCCAAGCAGCACGCCATGGTACAACATCTGGCAATGGGATATTTGAGCGCGGCCGACGTCGATCTGCTGATCGCCGGTGCGGGGCCGACGGGTCTCGCGATGGCAGCTGAGGCGACGCGTTTCGGACTGCGGTACCGCATCATCGACAAAGCGCCGCACGGCGCCCTGCATTCGCAAGCGCTGGTCATTCAAGCGCGTACGCTCGAGCAGTTCGAACGTTACGAAATTGCCCAGCAGGCGATCGAACGCGGACGCCGCTTACGGCGCATTCGCATGTACGATGGCGCCAAACGCATACTCGAAGCGTCGTTCGACGAGATTCCCGGCAGCTATCCGTTCGTGTTGTTCCTGCCGCAGACCGAGACTGAGCGGCTGCTGAGCGAACACGTGCAAGCGCAGGGCGGGCGCATCGAACGCGGGGTTGAATTGCGCGCATTTAGCGATCGGGGCCAGGGAGTCGAGTGCGAGCTGCGGCACGCGGACGGTACGGCCGAACGCATGAGATGCGCGTATCTCATCGGCGCTGACGGCGCGCACAGCACCGTGCGCAGTCTGCTGGGCATGCCGTTCGAAGGGCGCGCGGTGAAGTTCGACTTCTTCCTGGGCGATCTGAAGACGCACGGCGACGTTCCGGACGATGTGTTGACCGTGCGCTTGCATCGTGGAAACATCGTGTTTTTTGGACGCATGGATGACGACTACTGCCGGTTCATCGTTGCTTTGCACGACGATCCCATGGAACGCGAGCCCACAATCGAGGACTTCCAGTCCGCCATAGACAGCTGCGCGATCGAAAACGTGCGGGTGAGCGATCCGCGGTGGATGACCGCGTTTCACGTGAACGAACGCAAGACGCCCGCGTACTCCGCCGGCCGCGTCTTCATGGCCGGGGATGCGACGAACGTGCATTCACCCGTCGGCGGGCAAGGCATGAACACCGGCATCCAAGACGCCGCCAATCTCGTTTGGAAGCTCGCGCTGCTCGAGTCGGGGAGAGCGCGGCCGTCGCTGCGCGACTCGTATGACGCCGAACGCAAACCCGTCGGCGATGCACTCGTCGACGCTACGTCGCTTGTGCTGCGCGCGGCGACGACGCCGAACTGGCTGCTCGAGCAATTCCGCGATGCGCTGTTTTCGCGCATTGCACCGCTCGGCGCGGTGCAGGAGCGGCTGCGCGGCGCCGTGTCGGAGATCGGCATTCACTACCGCCGCAGTGCGATCGTGCGCGACGCCGGCGGTCCGTCACCGCTGCGCGCGGGCGATCGCGCACCCGATTGCGAGGCCGTTGACGAGGTCGGGACGCGCTTGCGGATGTTCGATTTGCTGCGTGAGCCCGTCCACACCGTGATCGCGGTGAAACCGGCTGGGGGCACGGAGCTGGCGCGCGTCGCGCATTTGCTGGCGGATTACCGGGACGTCATGCAGGGCAGTGTGCTGCTCGACGGCGACGAGGACTTCATCAAGCAGTACGGCGGCGGCGGGAGCATGGTCTATGCCGTGCGTCCGGACGGATACATCGGCTTTCGAGGAACCTGTGCAAATCTTGATGCGCTCGAAGCATGGGCGGGCGAGCTGTTCGTCAAACGCGAGCAACGTACGTGAACAGATACGTCGAGTTCCATATGGGCCGGACCATCACGCTCTCAGCCCTTTCGGACATGCTGACGGAGATCAGCGTGGACCGCTTTCAAGGCTTCGTGCGCGTTATCGAGGCCGGCGAAGGCCGTTTCGTGCTCTCCTTCGCGCGGCGGGGCGCGGCCGATACGGCATTGTTCAGCCTGATACGCGAAAATCCGAGCCAGCTCTACGCCGAACGCAGCGTTGCCATGCTCGGAGATTGGGTGCTTGACGTGTATACGTCAGAAATATCATCTCGTACGGGGGCGCTCGTTGCTACGGACACGGAAGATACGCTGCATCAATCGCCGTTCGGGATTTATCCGACGTTCGCGGATTGGCTCCTCGACGATCCCGCGCGCAAACAATCCGCGGAAGAGTATTTCGATCGCTACTCGCCTCTGGTGCCGTTGCCCCTGCGCGGCGTTGTGACGTTCCAGAAACGCCCGACACAGCCGCCGGTTACGTAAGTTCGATGCGGTTTCCGAACGGGTCGTCGACGAACGCGCGCAGCATTCCGGTTCGCCGATCTTCCTCGTAGCTGATGCCGGCTGCTCGTAACCGCGCAAGCGTTTGCCGTAAATCTGCGCAGCGCAATCCGGGATGAGCCTTGCGCGCTGGACGGAAATCCGCCTCGACGCCGAGATGCACTTGAACGACGCCGCTCGCAAACCAGCAACCTCCACGTGATGCAAGTTCGGCCGGCTTAGGCAGCTCCGTCATGCCGAGCACGCCGCAGAAAAATGCACGCGCATCGTCTTCACGTCCTGGCGGCATCGCCAACTGCACGTGATCGATTGCGGTGAACGGCTGCACTACCTGTTAAAATCCGACGGCTTTAAGTCATCGATGAATTTTTTGAAGCGTTCGACCTCGGCGTCTTCGGTTTTCTTGTCCGGCACCGATTCCTCGAGCACGATCTTGTCGGAGACGTAGATTGGGGCGCTCATGCGAAGCGCGAGCGCGATGCCGTCCGAAGGCCGCGCGTCGATCTCTTGCAAATCGCCGTTGGTGCGTACCATCAGTTTTGCGAAGAACGTCGACTCGCGGATGTCGTGGATGACGACTTGCTCCAAGTGTGCGTCCAGCGTTTCGAGAACGTTGCGCATCAGATCGTGCGTCAGAGGCCGCGGTACCGGCGCGCCCTCGAGTGCAAGCGCGATTGCGGTGGCTTCGAACGGCCCGATGAGGATCGGCAGGAAGCGCTTGCCATCCATGTCCTTGAGGATCACGACTGGGTCGTGGGTCAAGAGATCGATTCCCAACTTGTCGACCTTCATCTGCCGCATGTGAGTCCTATCCTACGTGGTCCCCGGCTAATCATTCCTAAGGAAGCGGCCGGGCTAACCAGGGCGCGCAGCCGCCCGGACAGAACGGAGCGCGGTTCACATGGCTCTTTCGTGCGGAATCGTCGGCCTGCCGAACGTCGGCAAGTCCACTATCTTCAACGCGCTCACTCGCTCGGCGCAGGCGCTGGCGGCGAATTATCCCTTTGCTACCATCGAGCCCAACGTCGGCGAGGTACCGGTGCCGGATACGCGTCTGCAGGTGCTCAGCGACTTGGTTCGCGCCAAACAGATCGTGCCCGCGACGATGCGCTTCGTCGACATCGCGGGCTTGGTGCGCGGAGCGAGCACCGGGCAAGGCTTGGGCAACGCGTTCTTGAGCCACATCCGCGAGACCGATGCGGTCGCGATGGTGGTGCGGTGTTTCGAGGACGAGAACGTGACGCACGTCGAGGGCGGCCCCGATCCGCGCCGGGACATCGAGATCGTCGGCATCGAGATGGCGCTCGCGGATCTTGCGACGCTGGAAAAACGCATAGATAAACTCGAGCGTGAGGCCCGTGCGAACCCAAAACTGCGCTACAAACTCGACGCGGCCAAAAACCTGATCAAGGCGCTCGAGGACAACGTGCCGGCGCGAACGTTTGCCAAGGACTCGCCGGAAGCGGAAGTTGCCGCGGAGTCATTTTTACTTTCGGCCAAGCCGCTGCTCTACGTCGCGAACATCGACGAAGAACAGATTCGCAATCCGGGACCTTTGCTTAGTTCGGTGAAAGAGATTGCGAAGAGCGAGCGCAGCGGCGTCGTCGCGTTTTGCGGCAAAGTCGAAGCGGAGCTGGCCGGTTTGACTGAAGAAGAAGCAAAGGAATTTCGGGCCGAGCTGGGCATCGAACGCGGCGGTTTGGACCAGCTCATCGTTTCGGCCTACGGTCTGCTGGGGCTGATGACGTTCCTGACGGCAGGCGAAAAGGAAGTGCGCGCCTGGACGATTGAGCAGGGCACGAAAGCGCCGCAGGCCGCGGGGAAGATTCACAGCGACATCGAGCGCGGCTTCATCCGGGCTGAGATCGTCGATTACGACGACTACGTCAAGCACAAGACGATGGATGCGCTGCGAACCGCGGGTCTGGTCCGCAGCGAGGGCAAGGACTACGTCATGCAAGAAGGCGACGTCGTCAACTTCAAGTTTAACGTCTAGGGGCACCAGCCGGCCGCTCCGGTTCCACCCAGCGGGCGGCCCCCCGCGCTTGCCGGGCCTTTTAGTAACTGCGACTTTTGAACATAGGGGAAGGCGGCGCAGGACCATAAGTCTCCAAGGTTTGGTTTCTACCGGAGGCTTTTACACTTTATGACCACTGCTGTGCGCGAAGTGTCCGTATTCGGAGACGGCATCGCCTACTTCAACGAGGCGGCCGCGCTCCTGGAACTCGATTCCACCATGCGCGCTATCCTGACGCATCCGACGCGTCAGATCATCTTCTCGATTCCGTTCCAGCGCGACAACGGTGAATTCGAGGTGTACACGGGCTATCGCGTGCAGTATAGTTTCGCCCGCGGCCCCGCAAAGGGCGGCATCCGGTTCCATCCGGGCGTGACGCTGGACGAAGTAACAGCGCTGGCATTTTGGATGACCTGGAAATGCGCGGTCGTCGACTTACCCTTCGGCGGCGGCAAAGGGGGCGTGACCTGCGATCCGACCAAACTTTCTCAGGGCGAGCTCGAGCGCATCACGCGACGTTACGCGGCTGAGTTGGTTGAAGTCGTCGGCCCCGATAAAGACGTGCCCGCGCCGGACGTGAACACGAATCCGCAAACGATGGCGTGGTTCATGGACACGTTTTCGATGCACATGCGCCAAGCGGTGCCCGGCGTCGTTACCGGCAAACCGCTTGCAGTCGGCGGTTCGAAAGGGCGCGTGGAAGCAACGGGCCGCGGCGTCATGATCTGCGGCATGGACGAGCTTGCGAACATGGGTATTTCGCCGAAGAACGCCCGCGTCGTCATTCAGGGCTTCGGTAACGTCGGCCGTTGGGCCGCGCAGCTTTTCGAGGAACGCGGTTGCAAAGTCGTCGGCATTTCCGACGTTACCGGCGCGTACTACAACGAGAAGGGCATCGACGTCTCGGAAGCGGTTACGCACACCGAACGCAATCACAACCTTGACGGCTTCAAAGGCGGCGACAAGATCAGCAACTCCGAGCTGCTCGTCGCGGACTGCGACGTGCTCGTTCCGGCAGCGCTCGAAAAAGTGCTGACCGCGGAGAACGCCGCAAAGGTCAAAGCAAAACTGATCGTCGAGGGCGCCAATGGGCCTACCACGCCCGATGCCGACCGCATCTTCAACGAGCGCGGCATTACCGTGATTCCCGACATCATGGCGAACGCCGGCGGCGTGACGGTTTCATACTTCGAGTGGGTTCAAGACCGCATGGGATACTTCTGGAAGCTTTCAGAAGTGAACGAGCGGCTCGAGGACACGCTGATTACCAACTTCCACGAATTGCGCGGCATCTCGAAGCGCCATGGCATTCCCTATCGCACCTCGGCATACATGGTCGCGATCGATCGCGTCGTGCAAGCCCTCAGGTTGCGTGGCGTTTACGCATAATCAACAAGGGCCTGCGGCGACGCAGGCCCTTGACGATCTGTACGAACGGCTCGAGCGGCGCAATCATGACGCGCTCGGCTATCCCGCCGCCAAAGACTTCGACTGCACGCCGCTGCTGCGCTTTCTGCGGCTCCCGCTCAACAACGTCGGCGATCCGTTTGCCGAAGGCACGTATCAAGTGGAAACGCGCGAATTCGAGCGCGACGTTCTGTCGTTCTTCGCGCGCATGCTTCGCGCTCCGGAAGACGACTGGTGGGGTTACGTTACCAACGGCGGCACCGAGGGCAATCTTTACGGGCTCTACCTGGCGCGCGAGCTGCATCCCGGCGGAATCGTCTACTTCTCCGAACACACGCATTACAGCGTCAGCAAAAACTTGCACTTCCTGGGCATGCGGCACATCATGATCCGCGCTCAGCGCAACGGCGAGATCGATTACGACGATTTGCGTGAGACGCTGAAGGTTCATCGCGACGTTCCACCCATCGTCTTCGCGAACATCGGAACGACGATGACGGAAGCGCGCGACGACGTCTCGCGCATCGTCGATATCATGAACTCGATGGCGATACGCCAGCGCTACGTCCATGCCGATGCCGCGTTGTGCGGCGCCTTTGCGCCGCTGCTCGATCCGCGTCCGGCGTTCGATTTTGCCGACGGAGCGGACAGCATCTCGATCAGCGGGCACAAATTTTTAGGCGCGCCGATGCCCTGCGGCGTCGTGCTTGCGCGCAAACACAACGTCTCGCGGATAGCGCGTTCCGTCGACTACATCGGCAGTCTGGATACGACCATAAGCGGCTCCCGCAACGGCTTTACGCCACTGATATTGTGGCACCGTCTGCAGACCTTGGGGATCGACGGACTGCGGCGCCGGGCGCAGGACGCCCTGGCGGTGGCCGCTTATGCCGTCGACCGTTTGCGCGGCGCGGGCATTGCGGCGTGGCGTAATCCCGATGCGCTGACCGTTGTCTTTCCGCGAGTTTCCGATCCGGTCCGCGAGAGGTGGCAGCTCGCGACGCAGGACGAGATTTCGCATTTCATCGCCATGCCCGGAATCGGCAAAGAGCTCGTCGATGCATTCGTGGAGGATCTTCGTTGCAGCGCATCACCGTAATCGTTCAAAACCGGCCCGGCTCGCTCGCCGAGATTGCGGAACTGCTCGCATCGAAGGGTTTGAGCATCAGTGCGATCGTTGCCGAAGCCGTGGGCGCGCAAGGCGTGCTGCGGATCGACGTAGAGCGCGTCGACGAAGCGCTGGCGATCTTGACCTCCGCCGGTTATAACGCGGTGACCGAAGAGGTGCTGCTTGCGCGCATCGAGGATCGCCCCGGTGCGCTCGCGCACCTTTCGCGCCGCCTCATGGAAGCCAGTCTCGACATACGCGGACTCAATATGGTGCAGCGCGCCGACGGGTGGGCGGTCGTGGCGATAGCGACAAACGATAACGCTCGCGCGCGCACGGTCTTATCGGCCGACGCGATCTAGTTACACTTCGCGAACTTCGCTAATCGGCTCGAGCGGCAAGCCGGCCTCTTTCCAAGCGGCGTAGCCGCCGTCGAGCGCTTGCGCGTTCGCAAATCCTTTCTCGCGCAGCGTCTGCGCGATACGAGAACACGAATTGCCGCTGCCGCAGTACAGCACCACCTGCTCGTCTTTCGAGAACGGCAGCGTTTCGGACGTCTCGAGCGCATCCCCGTCGTACCGGATGGAACCGGGAATCTGCATATCGTCCGGCTTCTTGCGGACGTCGATGATCTTCACGCCTTGGGCGTTCTTGAGATGCTCGATGCTTGCCATCCTATGGTGATACAAAAGAAAAAACGGGCTCCCTTTCGAGAGCCCGTTTTCGAGAGAACCGTTGCGTTTTACGGCAGCGGATAGGGCCACGCCGGATTCACCGCCTTGATGACGTACGGGTTGTACGTGTCGCTCGATGCGATCGCGCCGACCTGTCCGTTCGAAAGAGGCGGAATCGTCAGCGAGAACTTCGTGTCGGCGGCGCCGATGAACACGTTCGCGATCAGCGCGTAGCCCGTGTTCGAGGGATGCAGCCCGTCATAGCTGAGCAGACCGCCGCCGAACTTGGTCGTCAATGTGACGCCGGGAGCGAGCGTGACGCCGCCTGCGGCGTTGATGCCTTGGAAGGTCGTCTGAATGTCGGCGAGCGCAGCGCCCGTTTGGGATGCGACCGTGTTTATCGCGGCGTTGTATCCCGCGTTCAGCGCCATCGCTTGCGTTGCGAACGCCGTATCGAGATAGAGCGTGCCCGCGCCGCTTCCAGGTCCGGACAGGTCGAGATTGATAGACGGCGCGCCGCCCGCGATCTCTTTCAATACGGTGAAGAATCCTGTTTCCGTAAGGAAGCCGCCCGGACCGGTATACGTTGCTTGAACGTACGCCTGTACGCCGCCCGCAACCGCGGAAGGAACGCCGAGTGCTTGCAGATCCGCCGAAAGCTTGCCGATGGGGAAGAACTGCGGCACCGGCGGCTCGGTTGAGCCGTTGCCCAGAATATCGGGCAGATTGGCGACGACGACTTTGGAGCCGGCTTTTTCGAGCGTCGTGACGATCTGGGTGAGATCTGCCGCCAACTGCGCCGGCGAATCGGTAACAGGCGAGTTACCGTGCGAGAAAACGTATTTGAGCAAGTCGTTCGCGCCCAGCCACACCGTCGTCACTTGCGGCCGGAGCGAAACCGCAGCATTGAGCTGCGTTGCGGTTCCCGGCGCAAGCGTCGTAGCGAATTGCCCGAGGATGGGATAGTACATGACGCTCTCGCCGTTCACGAGCGATTGCAAGCCGCCGGACGTCGGATCGCCGGGTATCGTCACGTAACCGCAATTCGGCCCCGTCGGCGGACCGGTGATCGGCCCGGTTTGCGAGACGGCTTCATGCATCGTGACGCCCGGAACGGCAACGTCGGCGATGGGTGCGGCCGGATTCATGCGCACGGCGGTCCAATTCGTCGGCGAAAACGCCGCGTTGTTGAACGAGTCGCAGCTCGAATGCGTACCTTCGAAGCCGGGAGCCGTGGGGTCCGCGGTTACGACGAGCTGATCGCCCAAACCGGGCGCCTTGATCAACGGAAGAACGCCTGCCGCGGAGCCGCCCGTGGCCTGCTGATAGAAGAGCGCCCACCAGCCGTTTTCTTGCGTGACCGGGACGATGTGATTCGGCAGCGCCGACACGGGGCTCGTCGCCGAAGGATCGCCGAGCAATCCGCCCGCTTGATAGCCCGCCGTCAAACTATCGCCGACGCCGACGTAATTTTGTTGCGTCAGTCCGGCATTTGGGGTGTTCGCCGGCGGGAGCGCCGGCGTGCTGCCGCTGCCCGGGCCCGCCGTAGCGGCTCCGCTGCACGCAGCCAAGGACGCGAG
The DNA here is from genome assembly GCA_036826275.1 of Vulcanimicrobiaceae bacterium. Classification (GTDB taxonomy): domain Bacteria; phylum Vulcanimicrobiota; class Vulcanimicrobiia; order Vulcanimicrobiales; family Vulcanimicrobiaceae; genus DATGJX01. The sequence continues at coordinate 16,147 of DAISWS010000004.1, read as the reverse complement.
GGCCAGTATCGCGAGCGGCCGATGAAAACGATTAAGCATCTTTGTGAACCCCGTTCTCTAGAACTGGATGACGCTCGGCGAACCGATGCCGAACTGAATTTGAATTTGTGAGGCTTTCAGACCGCCGATCGTCGGCAGCGTATTTTGCGAGCACGGGAGCTGCAGGCAGTTCAGTTGCTTTACGCCGTACGGGCTGTAGTTCGTCGGGCTGCCGCTATTCAAAATAACCTGCACGAAACCGTTCTTGCCGACGCGTTGTGATGCGCCGATGAAGTACGCTGCGAGATGCTGCGCGTACGGGTCGGCCGGCAGGTAATCACGAGAGCTTTGCGGCTCGATGAAGAATTTCATGTTCGCGGTCGGCGTGTATTCCAGATACAGAATCTGATAGAGCTGCGCGTGATTCTGTTGATTCAAGCCCGCCCGGTGAACGAGCCACGTCGGCGCGACGGTGAACGTCCCGAACATCTTCGGCGTCTTGAGGAACGGCAGCGTCACGGCGACCGAGTACAGCTGCGCGGTGCGCGTACTGACGTTCGTGTGCGGGACGCCGTTGCTGTCGACGAACGGCACGACGTCGCCGTTGCCGTTCGAGGCTGCGACGCTCGACCAGCGCGACACGTAGGTCGGCGTGATGACGATCGGTACGGCGCGTCCGTTGATCTTGGTCAGCGTGAAAAGATTTTCCCAATTGAGGAGCAGGAACTTGTCCTTCGTCGTCACGTCGATCGGCGAGGAAATGCCTTGGCACGTAGCAGACGTCGCGCCGCTCAGATCGACGCAGCTGGGGTTCAGCCCCGGGACCGGCGGAAAGCCGGCGGGCAAATACAGATTCGTTTGCCCCGAATCGAAGCCGACCGGGTAGTGCTGCAGTTCGTAGTAACTTGCGACCAGTGCCATGCGCGGGCTGAAACCGTAACTGACGACGGCGTCGGTGCCGCCCGGGAGCCAGCGTTTGGAGAAGCTCCCGATGTTACCGAACGCGTGCGCGACGGAAAGGTCGAACGTATAGTTGAAGCCCGTTGGCAAGCCGACGGCTTGCGCTCCTCCGACGGGTGCCTGCTGCACGGGCGGCACCTGCGCCACCGTGCCGTCGGGCAAATGAATCACTTGTTGCGGCCGCGCATTGTCCGCATTCTTGATTGCGGTGTTCGCGCCCGAGACGGCGGTGCCGAACATGCCCGTGGGGTCGGCCAAAGCCGGCGCGGCGGCGGCCGCCGCAGCTAAAGCCAGGGCGGCACAAGTACGAAGGAACGTACGAACCATATCGATCTCCAACAGCGAGACGTATTAAATTTAATAGTCCGGGTGTGAGGCACAGAGTACCCCCCGCTCGCCTGAAAACCCTACTCTTTTGCGAGAAAAGTCTAAGCCGCCTAGACCGGCATCGGCGGCTCGGGCTTCGCCGGTACGAAGAGCTGTGCGTCGCTGCGCGCGACCCTGCGCCGGCGCAGCGACCACGATTTGATGATGACGTAGAGCACCGGCGTGATTGCGAGGTTGAGGGCCGTCGAGACGATCATCCCGCCGAACACCACCGTACCGAGCGAGTTCCGAGCCGCGCTCCCCGCGCCCGACGCAAAAACGAGCGGCAGAACCGCGACGATGAATGCGATCGAGGTCATGAGGATCGGACGCAGGCGGGTTTGCGCGGCGCGAGCCGCGGCGGTTAAGACGTCGGCGCCTTCGCGCATCTGCTGGTTGGCAAACTCGACGATCAAAATCGCGCTCTTGCTCGCGAGCCCGATAAGCATCACGTAGCCGACTTGTGCATAGGCGTCGCTCGCGATTCCGCGCACATTCAGGAAGACGAGTGCGCCGAAGATCGCAAGCGGCACCGCGAGCAGCACGATCAGCGGATCGACGAAACTTTCGTATTGCGCGGCGAGAACCAAGAACACGAACACGATTCCGATGAAAAAGATGATGACGGAAAGCGAGCCGCCTTCGATTTCGTCCAGCGATGTGCCGGACCACTCGTATCCGGCCCCGGGCGGATCGATCTTTTGCGCGATGCTTTCCATGGCCGCAATAGCCTGCCCCGAACCGTGGCCGGGCGCAGACGTGCCGTTTATTTCGATCGAGCGGAAAAGGTTGTAATGCGTGATAATCGGAGGCGCTTTCGTGAGCGTCGCCGTACCGAGGCCGCCGATTGGAACCATGCCTCCGGCGGCGGAGCGCACGTACAAGTACTGCAGCGAATCGAGCGATTTACGGTACGGATCTTGCGCTTGCACGTACACGCGGTACGAGCGGTTGAGATACGAAAAATCGTTCACGTAGAACGAGCCGAGATCGGTCTGCATCGTGTTGAACACGTCGCTTAGCGCTACGCCGATACTTTTGGCCTTCTCGCGATCGATGTGTACTTGGTATTGCGGCGCGTCAACGCGAAAGGTCGTGAAGACGTTGCGTAAATTCGGGTCTTGATTTCCCAGGGCCATGTAGCGATACGCCGTTTGCATGAGCGTGGGCAATCCGATATTGCCACGGTCTTCCAACTCGAATTGAAAGCCGCCGAAGTTGCCGACGCCTTGAATCGGGGGCGGATTGAACGCGAAGATTTGCGCGCCCGGGATTCCGAAGAACTGCATTTGGATGCGCTGCAAGACCGCCTTGAGCGAATGCTGCGATCCACGGCGCTGCGACCACGGCCGCAGGCGTGCGAACGCGATGCCGCGGTTGGGGCCTGCACCCGTAAAACTAAATCCGGAAACGTCGAAAAGCGCGGCGACCTCCGGCTGCGCGAAGACGACGGCTTCCATTTTCTTTGCGGCGGCCTCTTCTTGCGAGAGCGAGGAGCCTTCCGGCAGTTGGATCGTGATGATGAAGTAGCCTTGATCTTCGTCGGGGATGAACGCGGTCGGCGTCGTGCGGAAAAGCGCGAGCGTCGCGATTAATCCCATCACGAAGATGCCGGCGACGATCCACCGCCGCCGGAAGAGATTCGGCAGCACGCCGCGATACCAAGCGCGGAAATTGCTCAACCCATGGTTGAACCATACGAAGAACGGGAAGTGCGTAGGCCGCTCGCCGCCGAGCATCAGCGCCGACATCACGGGCGTCAGCGTCAGCGATGCGAAGAGCGAGATCGTAATCGATGCGGCAATGGTGAGCGCAAATTGCTTGTAGAGTTGGCCGGTCGTTCCCGGGAAGAACGCCACCGGAACGAACACGGCGAGCAGCACCAGTGACGAGGCGACGACCGCGCCTTGCACTTCACGCATGGCCGCTGCCGCGCCCTGTGCGCCGCCCATGTTCTTTTCTTGAATGTACCGTGCGATATTTTCGATCACGACGATCGCATCGTCCACGACCAGTCCCGTGGCGAGCGTTAGCCCGAACAGCGTGATCGTATTGATCGTGAATCCGAAAATTTTCATCACGGCGAACGTGCCAATCAGCGAGACGGGCAGGGTTACTGCCGGAATGAGCGCCGACCGCGGATTCTGCAAGAACAAGAAGATGACGAGCACGACGAGGAAAATCGAAAAGATTAGCGTCAGTACGACCTCGCGGATCGATTCGCGGACGAAATCCGTGGTATCGAAAGCGATCTCGTAACTGACGCCTGCCGGAAACGTGCGCGAAAGCAGCGTCAATTCTTTACGCACGCCGTCCGCGACTTGCAGCGCGTTCGCGGTCGGCAGCTGCTCGATGCCTAAGCCGACGACGTTCTTGTTTCCGTTGAACGCGATGGCGGAGGAATAATCTTCCGCGCCAAGCTCGACGCGCGCTACGTCGCCAAGGCGCGTGAAGCCGCCGTTGGGATTGGCTCGGACGATGACGTTGCGGAACTGGTCAGGCGTACTCAGACGCCCTTCGGCACGAACGCTGATCGTGAACGGCTGATTCTTCGACTCGGGAGCCGAGCCGATGCTGCCCGCAGCCACTTCGACGTTCTGCTCCTGGAGTGCCGCGAGCACGTCGCTGATTGCCAAGCCGCGTGCTTCCAACTCGTGCGGATCGACCCAGACGCGCATCGCGTAGCGGCGTTCGCCGAAGATTTGAACGTCGCTCACGCCCGGAACGCGCTTGAGCGCGTTGACGACGTTCAACTCGGTGTAGTTACTCAGAAACAGTTGGCTGAACTGCGGGTTGTTCGATTTCATGGCTGCGACCATGACGAACGTTCCGGAGTTTTTCGCGACCGTTATGCCGGTTTGCTTGACCTCGTTCGGGAGCTGGCCGGAGGCGGATTGGACCGCGTTCTGAACGTCCGTGGCGGCAATGTCCAAATTCGTTCCAAGATTGAATGTGAGCGTGATGCTGCTCGCGCCGTTATTGGAACTGCTGGAGCTGATGTAGCGCAGGCCCTCGACGCCGTTGACGGCTTGTTCCAGCGGCGTCGTTACCGCACTCTCGACCGCCTGAGCATTCGCACCGGTGTAGTACGCGTTGACCGTGACGACCGGCGGCGCAATACGCGGATATTGCGCGATCGGCAGCGTGGGAATCACGATGAGACCCGCGATCGTAACGACGAGCGAGCAGACCGCGGCGAAGATTGGCCGCCGAAGGAAGAAGTTGGTCAAGAGGCCTCCAGCACGAAGGAACCCAGGTTACGTTCTTTCGTGCTGAAACCCGCAGTCCCGGCGCGGGGTTGCTTGCGCCGTGAAGTTGGCCTAGTGGAAAGCTTGCTCGGCGTGGTAGGAGCTGCGCGAGAGCGGGCTGGACACGATCTGATGGAAGCCCTTCGAACGCCCGAGCTGCGCATAGTCGGCGAACTTCTGCGGCGTCACGTAAGAGTCGACAGGCAGATGCTTTTTCGTGGGCTGCAGATATTGGCCGATCGTAAAGATGTCGACGCCCGCGCTGCGCGCGTCGTCCATCGTTTGCTCCACCTCTTCGTCGGTTTCACCCAGACCGACCATGATCGAGGTCTTGGTGAAGCGCTCCGGCGCGAAGTGCTTGGCGTGCTCCAGAACCCGGAGCGATTGATCGTACTTCGCGCGCTTGTCGCGCACGCGCGTCGTGAGGCGCCGTACCGTTTCCAGGTTATGCGCGAAGACGTCGGGCTGAGCGTCGAGCACGATGTTGAGCGCATCCAGGTCGCCGCGGTAGTCGCCGGAAAGAATCTCGACGCGCGATTCGGGGACGCGCTCGTGAATGGCGCGCACGGTATTGGCAAAAATCAGCGCACCGCCGTCGGGCAGATCGTCGCGGTCGACGGCGGTCACGACCAAATACTTCCAGCCCATATCGCGCACCGCTTCGGCGACGCGCACCGGTTCCAGCCAATCGACGATGCCTTTCGGATTGCCGGTCTTCACGTTGCAGAAGCGGCATCCGCGCGTACAGGTATCGCCGAGGATCATGATCGTCGCGGTTCCGGCGCCCCAGCACTCGGCCAAGTTCGGACAATTCGCTTCCTTGCAAACGGTATTGAGCGCTAGCCCGTCGACCTTCGCTTTGACGCGTTCGTACTGTTCGCCGTACGGCAATTTCACTTTGAGCCATTCCGGCTTGGGAACGCGCTGAGGCGATGCGTTGATCAGATCTATCTCTACCACTATGCCGATTTTGCCTTTGTCATGGTGAGCGTGTCGAACCACAACTCGAACTCTTTTGACAGTGCCGCCCGCACGATGGGTTTCGCTTCCTCGACGGAAACCGGGCGGCCGGCTTCCTTCGATAGGCTCGTGATCCCGCGATCGGTCAAGCCGCAGGGATTGATGAGCGTGTCGTAGCTCAGCTCCGTGCTCACGTTGAGCGCGATGCCGTGCAACGAGGTCATCTTCTGAACGGCAAGCCCGATCGCGCAGATCTGATTGCGTCCAACCCAGACGCCGGCGTGTTCGCTCCACCGCTGCGCGTGAATGCCGAACTGCGCGCACACGTCGATAATGGCGCTCTCGAGCGCACGCACGAGTGGCACGACTTCGCGAAAGCGCTCGAGCCGGCGTATCGGATACACGACCAGCTGTCCCGGCCCATGATATGTGACGTCGCCGCCGCGTTCGATACGGACGACGTCCACGCCGCGCGCCGCGAGCACATCGCGCGAAACCAGCAGATTCTCTTCCTTTGCGTTGCGCCCGAGGGTAACGACCGGCGGATGCTCGACGAAAATCCAGGTCTCCGGATCGCCGCCCTCGCGCACGCGCTCGTGCAGTTCGTGCTGCACGTCCCACACTTCACGGTACGACCGAAGCCCGAGATCGAGCAATCTTGCCTGAGTCACATCTCTACACGATGGCGCTGGCCGTCCAACGTCAGCGCGCTCCTACCGGTTGAGCGGGAGCGGGTTTCTTGGCGTTCACGATGTGAATCGCTTTGCCGTGCGCGGCTTCGGCGGCGTCCATGATGCCTTCGGTCAGCGTCGGATGCGGGTGAATGGACAGGCCGATGTCTTCGAGCGTCGCGCCCATTTCGAGCGCGATGACGCCTTCACCGATGAGCGACTCCGCCTGCGGCGCGACGATGTGCATGCCGAGCAGCATGTCGCTCTTGGCATCGCCGACGAGTTTGATCAGGCCGTCCGTTTCGTTCATCGTGCGCGCGCGGCCGCTCGCCGCGAGCGGGAACTTGCCGATGCGCACCTCGTAGCCTTTTGCTTTGGCTTCTTCCTCGGAAAGGCCGACCGTCGCAACTTCGGGATCGGTGTAAACGCAGTTCGGAATCGCAACCGGATCGAACGCCGCGGATTTATCGCCGCCGATCACTTCGGCGGCAATGACGCCTTCTTTCATGCCTTTGTGCGCGAGCATCGGCGCGCCGGTGATGTCGCCGATCGCGAAGATGTTCGATACCTTCGTGCGGCGCTGCGCGTCGACATCGATGAAGCCTTTGTCGTTCGTGGAAAGACCCGCGCTCTGCAGGTTGAGTCCATCGGTGACGGGGCGGCGGCCGACGGCGACGAGCACGCAATCGAATTCACGGGTTTCGTCCTTACCGTTGGTACCTTCGCCGTTGAACGTCGCTTTGACGGTCTTGCCGTCTTTTTTGATCTCGCCCACCTTCGTGCCGAGCATGATCTCGACGCCCTGCTTTTTGAGAATGCGGCCGAGCGTCTTCGAGATTTCCGAATCGGTGCCGGTGAGAATCTGAGGCAGCGCTTCGATCACGAGTACTTTGCTGCCCATGCGCGTGTAGACCGTCGCGAACTCCAGGCCGATCACGCCGCCGCCGATGACCAGCAGGTTTTTGGGCACGCGCTTGAGCTGCACCGCGTCGTCTGAATTGATGATGTATTCGCCGTCGCGGGGCCACGCTTTGACGTCGATCGGCGCGGAGCCGGTTGCGATCACGGCGTACTGCGCCTTGATCGTGTCGTCGCCGCCTTCTTTCTTTTTGACGACGATTTCGGTGGGGCTCTTGAATCCGGCTTCGCCGTAGATGAACTGCACGTTGTTCGCTTTGAAGAGCGTCTTCACGCCGCCGACGTTTGAATTCACGACGTCGGTTTTGAACTTCGCGACGCCTTCGCGGTCGACGTCCGCCTTGGCAACCTTCAATCCGATCGCGCCCGCATGGTCGATGTGGCGGATTACTTCGCCGACGTGGAGCAGCGCTTTGGTGGGGATGCAGCCCCAGTTCAAGCAAACGCCGCCGACCTCGTCGCGATCGACGCAGATGACTTTCTTGCCGAGTTGGCCCAGCCGGATCGCAGCGTGGTAGCCGCCCGGACCGGCGCCGATGACGACTGCGTCGACGTTATGCTCTGCCACGAAAATTACGCTCCGTTCTGGATGGAGAGTGCCATGCTTCGACAAGCTCAACATGACACCATCGGGCATCGCAAGCACCAAAGTAGGGGTTGGACCATCCAATCGACGAAATGGACGACAAATGCCGAAAATTGGATGGCTCGGCGGCCTGCCGGAGTTGGACCGCGAGAGCATCGTCCCGCTCTACCGTCAGATCTATGAGGCGCTCCGTGAGGCCATCCTGGCCGGAACGCTCCCCGAGTCCACCCGCTTGCCGCCCGAGCGTTCGCTCGCCGGGCGGCTGAACGTGAATCGGAGCACCGTCGTCCATGCGTACCGCGAACTGGTGGCCGACGGGCTTATCGAGCAAAAGGTGGGGTCCGGGTCCCGCGTTGTGCCGCAACTGCGCGCCGGGCAACCCGAGCGTTCCGCGGCAGTGCCATGGTGGGTTACGCTGCCTCCCTGGCGCGTCGGCGAATTCCCGACGATTTTGGGCGAGCTCGCGGCAAAGCAAGAGCCTGGGCGCATCAGTTTCGTGCAAGGCGTCGCGCCCGATCAACCCTCGCCGCTGGGCGAACTAGCGAAGTCGTTTGCGCGCGTCGCATCCGATCCGCGCTTCATTCTGTCGTACGGCGATTCGGAAGGGTACGAACCGCTGCGCACGGCCATCTCCGAACGCCTGACGCTTCGCGGCGCGCAGGTGCAGCCGAAGGACATCATCATTTTGACCGGTTCGACGCAAGGCATCATGGTGGTCGCGCAATCGCTTGCCGAGCCAGGCGACGAGATCATCGTGGAGACGCCGAGTTATCCGGGCGCGCTGCAGATTTTTCAAATCTGCGGGTTGAGGGCGATTCCGGTACCGGTCGATGAAGACGGCATGCGCGTCGATCACGTCGAGGCGATTTTGCGCACGCGCCGCCCGCGCTTCATCTACACGATGCCGTCTCTGCATAATCCGACCAACGTAACGATGAACGCCGATCGCCGCGAACGTTTGGTCACGCTCGCGCGGCGCGCCGGCATCCCGATTATCGAAGACGATCCGTACGGTGAGTTGGCGACGCACGGTTTGAGGCCGCTCGTCGGGCTCGCACCCGACTACGTCGTGTACCTCAGCACGTTCAGCAAAACGATCGCACCGTCGCTGCGCGTGGGGTGGCTTGCAGCACCGCGCACCATCCTCGAGCGGCTGCTGCTGCGCAAGCAGGCGCTCGACATGGCGACGAGTTTATACGTGCAAGCGGCGATCGCCGACTATTTGCAGACCGGCTACGACAAACACGTCGCTCAGCTGCGCGAAGAACTGCGCATACGGCGCGAAATGGCGGACGCCGCGATTGCCGAACACTGGCCTTCGACCATGCGCACGAGCAAAGCCGGCGGCGGCTTTTACCTTTGGGTTACCACTCCGCGAGAAATGCGGGCGCGTCCGCTTTTGGATCAGGCCGAACGCCTCGGCGCCTCGTTTTTATTCGGCGAGCCGTTCTTCGCAAACTCGGGCGGCGACCATCATTTCCGGCTGGCGCTTACGCCGGTGACGCGCGAGCAAATACCGGAAGGCATTCACCGCATCGGCAAAGCCGTCGCGCACATACGATCGTAATGATGAAGCGCGGACACAGCGTTTCGGATGCGGACCGGGACGTCAAGCAATACCTCGTTCGAATTGCTGCAACGTTGGGCGAGGCGATCGGCGAGGGTCTGGCCGGCCTCTACGTGCACGGATCGCTCGCAACGGGCGCCTATCACCGCGAGCGAAGCGACATCGATCTCATCGCGGTGAGCGCTGCAAAGCTCGATCCGCAGGCGCGTGAAGCCGTGGGGCGCGCTCTCGTACGTCTGTCCGATGCCCGGCCGGTCGCGGGCGACATCGAAGTGAACGTCGTTCAAGAGCGTTACGCCCGCGCGTTCGAGCATCCGATGCCGTATGAGGTTCACTACAGCGGCGCTTGGCACGAACGGTTTCGCCGGCGGCAGTTCGATTTTGCCCAGGACCGTACGAACGTCGATCTTGCGGCAAACGTCTTGGAAGTCCGCGAGCGCGGCGTGCCGCTCGTAGGACCGCCGCCGCGGACAATGTTCGGCCCCGTGCCGTGGCACGCGTACGTCAACGCGCTGGAAGCGGATTTCCATTGGGCGCGCGAACATGTGAAGGACATGCCGGTGTATGCGGTACTTGGAGCGTGCCGCGTGTTGCACGGCGCGGTTTCTCCGGTGCCGAGCGCGCTCAACAAGGACGAGGCCGGAACATGGGCGTTGCAGACGGTTCCGCGCATGTATCATTCGATCATCAACGACGCATTGCAGTTGTACCGCGGTACCAAAGCGCTCGACGACGTGGTTCTCGTGGAACGCGATATCATCGCGTTTAGGGAATACGTTCGCGAACGCTCGAAAGCGGCGTTCGACCGGGCATCCGATTCGGACGAGGAAGAAGCGTGATGGTTCGACAAGCTCACCATGCCACAGAGGGGCTGTTGCTCGCATGGTACGAGCGTAATGGGCGCGCGCATCTGCCGTGGCGCACGACGCGTGATCCGTACCGCATTATCGTCAGCGAGTTCATGCTCCAGCAGACGCAGGTCGACCGCGTGCTGCCGAAATACGAAGCATTTATCCAACGCTTTCCCGACGCTTCCGCGCTTGCGTCGGCGAGCACGGCGGACGTGCTGCGCATGTGGCAGGGACTCGGATACAACTCACGCGCCGTGCGCTTGCAGCGCATTGCGCGTGAGATCTGCGAGCGTTTCGACGGACGGATGCCGAGCGACGAGCAGACGCTGCGTTCGCTGCCGGGCATCGGCCCCTACACCGTAGCCGCAATTCGCGCATTCGCATTCGAATTCGACGACGCGGCCATCGATACGAACGTACGGCGTGTAACGCACCGCGTGTTGTATGGGCTGGAATACCCGCCGTTCGCGGCCCCGGCTCAACTCGATCGCGATGCGCGAGCGCTCGTGGCGCGCGGCCGCGGCCACGATTGGAACTCGGCCATGATGGACTTGGGCGCGACGATTTGCACGGCTCGCGCACCGAAATGTCTGCTCTGCCCGCTGCAAAGCGTTTGCGCTGCCGCACCGGTCGACGCGGCGATGCTGGAGCGGGCGCGGGCGGCGAACGCGCGCAGACGCTCACCGCAAGAAGCGCTGCCGTTTGTGAAAACGACGCGCTACGCGCGCGGGCGCATCATCGATCGTTTGCGCGAGCTGCCGCCGGGGCAGCGTATTTCACTGCTCGATCTGCACGAAGAAGTCACCCGGCGCATCGGACGTACGCGTAAAGACCTCGATGCGCTCGTGGAACGCCTGCAGCGCGACGGCCTGGTGCAGGTAAGCGGCGCGCGCGTCGCGCTTACGGACTGAACGCTTATGCCGAAAGTGCCTTTTCCCGTACGAAAAGTTTCAAAGGACGTCGCGCTCGAAGAGCTTCGCATTCTCGAGGGTACGTATCCGCATGCCGAAACCGCGCTCGAATACTCCAATCCGTTCGAACTGATCATCGCGGTGATACTCTCTGCGCAGTGCACCGACGCGCGCGTGAATATGACGACGCCTATCCTGTTCAGAAAATATCCGACCGCCGAAAAACTTGCCAAGGCCGGGCAAGAGGACGTCGAGCGCATCATCAAGTCGTGCGGCTTTTTCCGGACGAAGGCGCGGAACATCATCAACTGTGCCAAGGAACTGGTCGAAAAACACGGAGGCCAAGTGCCGCGCGAACGCGAGCAGTTGGAAGCGCTGGCCGGCGTCGGCCGAAAAACGGCGAGCGTGGTTATGTCGGTGGCGTTTGAAGAAGCCGAGATCGCCGTCGACACGCACGTCTTTCGCGTGGCTCACCGGCTCGGACTCACGTTGGGCAAGACGCCGCGCGACGTCGAGAGCGACTTGCAGGCGATCGTCCCGCGCGAAAAATGGCGGCACGCGCATCACTGGCTCATTCTGCACGGACGCGCGATCTGCAAAGCGCCGGTGCCCCGCTGTGGGACGTGCCCCGTCAACGCAATCTGCCCGACGCCGAAGATTATTGCTAAAAGCTTAGCGGGCCGGGGCCGCTCAAGTGCGGCGGGCGCGGCAGCTCGGCGTCCTGCGCGATCGCCTTCAACAAAGAAGAAGGCGTGAGCGCCTCGCCGTAACCGGCTTCGGTTGAAATTTTCGACAGGTTGATGAGTGAGGGCAGGTCCGCGCCCGGATCGAATTGCCACTCGCCGTCTAAGTCCAGACCGCTGACGCGCACGAGTTGGTGCACTTCATCCAGATCGAGGCTCACGCGCTTCTCGCCCATGCGCAGACGCAGCCGCAGCGGGTTTTCCAAGCGAATGAATTTCACGCCGTTACGTTCGCCCAGGATCGCGTTCAGTTTTTTTGCGCCCGCTTGGAGCTGCGATCCGAAGGCCGCAAATGCGCTTTCCGCATCTTCGAACGCCACGGGCTGATCGCCGTGGGCGTCGATGGCGCTCTCGATTTCCTTGCGCGCGCGCATCCGTTGCGCCGCCGCGACGATGGGATTTTGCTTCGTGAAGTCGTCTTCGAACGGATCGGGCACCCGGCAAGTATTCGCGAGTGGCCGCGGTGAACTCCGCCCCCATGGTGCGGCGACTTTTATCTACCTGCTTGCTGCTGGCGCTTCTCTGTCCGGCTACCGCGCCGGCAGCGGATCTGACGACGGATGAAGTATTCGCGGTGAATCCGCCTTGGGGCGCCCAGCCCTCGGCGGTTACCTGGGCCCCGGACGCCCGTTCCTTTCTCTACGTTCTGCGCACGCAGCAATCGCGCGAGCCGGTACCGGTGTGGCAATACGACGTGGCGCGTCGTCAAGCGCGCATACTGATCGATCCGCGCGCCTATGGCCGCGGCGCGGAAACGCCCGCAAATCTGGTTTGGTCGCCGGGTTCGGCATTTCTCGCGTTCACCGAACGCAACGTGCTCTACGTGCGCGACATGGCCACGAATATGGACCGCGTCGTGGCAAAGGACGCTTCGGCGCCACAGTGGTCGCCGGACAACCGCCGCATCGCGTACGTGCACGACGAAGATTTGTACGTCGCCACGCTGCTGCCGCATCTGCGCGTCCAACGCCTGACCGGCGGCGGCATCGACAACACGATCCTAAACGGCGATTTGGACTGGGTCTATCCCGAAGAGCTCGGCACGGCGCACGGCTACGCGTGGTCGCCCGACGGACGCTCGATCGCGTACATGCGCATGGACGAACGCCCGGTTACGGCCTTTCCCATCGTTGATTTTCTCAAGCCGGACAATACCGTCACGTACCAACGGTATCCGCTCGCAGGCGAACGGAATCCGGCCGTAACGCTTCATCTGGTCGACCTAGCCAGCGGCCGCGATACGCTGCTGTACGATGCGGCGGCGCACGACGAGTATCTTCCGCATTTCGCGTGGAGGCCGGCCTCGAACGAGCTGCTCGCCGAGATTCTCGATCGCGCGCAGCTGCATCTGCGCGTGATCGCGTGGGAGGGCCGAGCGACAAAGCCGCGCACGCTGCTCGAACAAACGGGCAACAAATGGATCGATGCTGTGCCGCTGCCGCAGTGGACCGCAAGCGGCGAATCGCTGTGGGTTTTGGACCGTGGAACGACCGCCGGCTTATTCGCACGAAGTGCCGGCGGCGCGCTACAGCGGCTCACGCCTGCAACCTTCCGGGTGTTCTCGCTGCTGGGATACGATGCGCACGCGCGGATTGCGTTCGTCAGTGCGGCATATCCGACGCGCCGCGATCGCTCCGTGCTCGCCGTGCCGCTTTCAGGATCGCCGTTCGTGAATCTGACGCCTGCAGCCGGCGCGCACAGTGTTTCGATCGCTCCCGATGCGAGCGCCATGCTGGACACGTATTCGACGCTCGACGATCCGCCGCAGACCGATCTGCTCTCGTCATCCGGACGAGTCCTCGCGACCGTCGTCGCGCGCAGCGGGGCGCTCGCGCAACAGCTGCTTCCGACGCAGATGATCGGCGTGGATTCGCAGTACGGCAAACTGGACGCGCTGATGCTGCGGCCGCCCGGATTCGACCCGGCAAGGAAATATCCGGTGGTCATCTACGTGTATGGCGGTCCGGAGGCTCCGACCACCGCCGATGAATTCGGAAACATGCGAGGGCTGTATCATCAACTGCTCGCACGCGAAGGCTTCATCGTTTTTAGTCTGGATGGGCCCGCTTCACAAGTCGACAGCAGCGCGAACGTTCGACTGCTCTACCACAATTTTGGCCCCGGCTCGCTTCTCGGCCAGCGCATAGCCGTGCAGTATCTGCGATCGCTTCCGTACGTCGATCCATCCCGCATCGGCATTTGGGGCTGGAGCTTCGGCGGGTATGAGACGACGTATGCGCTCACACACACCGATCTCTTCCACGCCGGAGTCGCGGGAGCGCCGGTGACCGACTGGCACCTCTACGACACGATTTATACCGAGCGGTACATGGGACGTCCGCAGGACGATGCGCACGCGTACGATGCAAGTTCCTCGGCGCTCGCCGCAGGCAAACTGCATGGCCGGCTGCTCATCGTGCACGGCACGTCCGACGACAACGTTCACATGGCCAACACGATCACGTTTCTGCAGAATGCGATAGCGGGCGATCAAACGCACGTCAATTTCATGGCGTACCCGCGTCAGCGGCATGGATTTACGGATCTCGCCGATTGGCGCGCGTTGTACGAACGCATGCTGCGGTGGTGGAGCGCGAACCTGTGAAAGATTCCGAGCGGTTTCCGGTTCCCGATCATAAAGTCGTCGTCGACACGCCGGGATGGCGGCGTATCAAGCCGCGTATTCCCGACACGCCGCAGCGCCGGCGCCTGGAGCGTCAGCGCAGCATTCGCGAAGTGGTTTTCGGCATACAAGACGGCATTTTGACGACGCTCGGTATCGTTACCGGCGTGGGTGAAGCAGAGGGCAAACAGTGGCTCGTGGTGATCAGCGGCGTGCTCGGACTCATCTCCGGAGCGCTCTCGATGGGCGTGGGAGAGTATCTGGGATCCAAGGCCGAGCGCGAAGTCGTACAGGCGGCGATCGAAACGGAACGCTCCGAAATGGAGGCGCATCCGCAAGACGAGTTCGCCGAACAAGTTGCGTATTACAAACTCAAAGGCTTTAGCGCCGAAGAGGCCGACATGATCGTCCGGCGCCTGGCGCAGAATCCGGAGATCTATCTGCACGAGATGATACGCGACGAATTCGGCATCGATCCCCGCATCGCCGAGCAAACCGGGTTGCGCGGGCCTTTGGCGATGGCAAGTTCGTTCGCGATCGGCGCGCTGCTTCCGATCATTCCGTATCTGACGCCGCTGAATGCGCGGTGGACGCTCGTCGCGAGCCTGCTGTTGGCGGTCGCGGGCTTGTTCGGAATCGGCTTTTACGCGGGAGTGCTCGGCGAACGCAATCCGTGGCGCAAAGGTATGGAGATCGTGCTATTCGGTGCCGCGGTGTTCGCGATTTCATGGATTGCAGGGCGGTACATTCCGCCGCTGCTCGGACATCAGCCCGCCGGGCTCATCGGCGCGGGTTAGATCACTTCCAGACGCAGCGCGCGATGCGCATGAGGTTGCCGCCCAACACCTTGGCGACGTCTGCCTGCCCGTAGCCCATCGACCGCAAACAGGAAGCGATTTCCGGTATCTGCTCGGGTGCGACGAAGTCGCAGTCGTACTTGTTGCGCGATTCGTCGTCACTTCCAAACATTTCGGGCCGCGCGCGCAAGTACTCGAGCAGCTCGCCGTTGTCGAACACGAAGTCCAAACCGATGCCCGCATGGTCGACGCCCGCAAGACGCGCGATGTGGTCGATATGACGCGCGACCGTTTCGCTGCGCGTGTCGTTGTCTCCCAAGAACATCCCGACGCCGTTCACGCAGACGACTCCGCCCTTGTTCGCGCACGCGCGAATGAGATCGTCGTCGATGTTGCGTGCATGGGCATGCAGCGCGCGCGCGTTCGAATGCGAGAAGATGACCGGCTGCGACGAAGCTTCGATTGCTTCGAAGGCCGTGCGTTTGCCGGTATGCGAGCAGCAAACGACCATGCCGGTGCGGTTCATCTCCGCGATAATCTGTGCGCCAAAGCCGGTCAAACCGCAGTCGTCGTCCATGCAGCCGCCGCCCGCGCGGTTGTTCAAGTTGTATGCGACGAGCATCCAGCGCACGCCGAGATCGTAATACAATTGCACCATGCTGAGCTGGTCTTCAACTGCATTCATTCCTTCGATATCGAAGACGACGCCGAGCCGGCCGGTGGCCTTTGCAGCGGCGATATCGTCAACCGTCTGAACCAGCACATACTCAGACGGACGCTGCGCCAGCCACTGCCGGAAGTGCGCGAGCATGCGAACGTGCTGATCGATGCCGTGCTCCCCGAAGCCCGCATTGACGCTGACGACGTTGACGCCGGCGCTGCGGAACCGCGCAAGCTGCGGTAAAAAACGACGGTCGTGCGGCCGCAGCGGCAGGCATGCGTGATTGTCCCAAACGATGGCGTCTTG
>DAISWS010000003.1:35748-51163 GCA_036826275.1 Vulcanimicrobiaceae bacterium | reverse complement strand
AGACGAACGGTCACGCAACGACGTGGGCCGACGAGAAGATCGGCATCCAGATCGTCCGCAAAGCTCTAGAAGAGCCGCTGCGTCAGATCGCTGAGAACGCCGGCTTCGAGGGCTCCGTTCAAGTGAACAACGTTCGCTCGAAGAACTCGCCGTTCGGCTTCAACGCGATGACCGGCGAAGTCGTCGACATGTTCGAAGCGGGCATCATCGATCCGTTCAAGGTGACGCGTGCGGCGCTGCAAAACGCTGCGTCGATCGGCGCGCTCATCCTGACGACGGAAACGCTGATCGCCGACAAGCCCGAGCCGAAGAAAGAGCCCGCGATGCCGGGCGGCGGCATGGGCGGCTACGATATGATGTAGTATCGCTTCGCGCGAACTGCATCGTACGACCGAGAAAAGCGGGCCCCGTGCAACCGCACGGGGCCTTTTTTTTCATGTCACGCAAACAGGCTGCGCGTCGTTGCGCTCTTTAGTTCGTAATGGTTTCGAGGAGTAGGATGCGGATCAACTTAAGCGTTGCGCTCGCGCTCGTGTTTATCGTAGGAAGCAGCGCCTTTGCGGCCTCGTCGGCGTCAATCCCCAACAGCCCCGCCGGGCGCGTCTTCACGCTTTGGTTAAGCGCTTTCAACAGCGGCAGCCGCTCACGGTACGCAGAATTCAAAACATCGTATGGAACAGGCCACGATAAGCAGGCGGTCGAGGCGTACGCGCAGATCTATGCGGCGACCGGCGGGTTTGACGTGCGCAGCGTTCGCGCGACCTCGCCAACCTCGATAACCGTCCTGATGCAGCCGCGCGCCTCGGACCTGTTCGCGAGCACGACCTTCAAAGTGCGAAGCGCCCCGCCGCATCGGATGCTTCCGGGATTCATCCGCGTTGTCGACCGTCCGGCAGCATTCGCGATCCGCCGCATGGCGCAGCCGCAGTTGCTCGCGCAACTTTCCTCGCGGCTGGAGTGGGAAACTCCAAAGGGCTTGTTTGCGGGCGCAGTACTTGTTGCAAACGATGGAACTCCGGTTTTTGAACGCGCCTACGGCCTCGCCGATCGGAGTCGCCGGATTCCGAACTCCCCGGACACGAAATTTCGTATCGGGTCGATGAACAAGATGTTTACGGCGACTTCCATTATGCAGCTCGTGCAAGCCGGAAAAATCGGCTTGGATAAGCCGTTTGGAACGTACTTGTCGGATTATCCGAACAAAAGCGTTTCGTCGGCCGTCACGATTCGCGAGCTGCTTACGCATACCGGGGGAACCGGAGACATCTTCACGCCCGAGTACGACCGCAACCGTTTGAAAATTCGGACGCTGCGCGATTACGTAAACTTGTTCGGTAAACGCTCTTTGCGTTTTAAGCCCGGCAGCAAATGGGAGTATAGCAATTACGGCTTCATTTTGCTCGGCGCAATCATCGAACGCGTGAGCGGGCAAAACTACTACGATTACGTTCGCGAGCACGTTTACGAACCCGCAGGCATGACCTCGACCGCTTCCGAGCCGGAAAACGTCGCGGTCGCGAACCGCAGCACGGGATACACGATTACGCCCGCCGGCGACCTGATGCCGAACACCGATACGCTTCCATACCGCGGAACTTCTGCGGGCGGCGGCTATTCCACCGTCGGAGATTTGTTGCGATTTGCCAACGCGCTCCTCGCACACAAACTGCTGAACGCCAAGTACACGCAAATGATGGTCAGCGCTCACGTCAAGACGCCGGGAGGCGGCACGTACGGGTTCGGCTTCGGTCAGGATAAGTTCAACGGCGTGCGCTGTTTTGGACACAATGGCGGCGCGCCTGGGATGAACGGCGTGCTGGAAATTTGCCCCGTGAACGGCTACGTCGTGACCGCGTTATCGAACCTCGATCCGCCCGCAGCGGAAAACGTCGCGCAGATTATCCTCGATAGATTACCGCAGAAGTAAGAAACGAAGGGGCCCTTGCGGGTCCCTTCGCTCTCTTACCGCTCCTACAGCGGCATTCGGAATGGCACGGATTGCGGCTGCTCGCCGCCGACTGTTTGCAATTGCAGTTGTCCGTCCGTTGCGCTCGTGATGCGCACGGGGCGCGCGGCAACGGTGAACGTTTGCGCGCGTGCCGTATGGAGGTCGGCCGAACGTGTCACGACGAGCAAGATGCCCGCCCCCGTGGTTTTCAACGAACCGGCATAGACCGTCACGAGTTGTCCGTTCGACGTCGTGTTGTATTGATTGACGATGTCGAATATGCCGCCCGGTACCGGCGCGGCTCCGGCCTCTTCGATCCCCGCAGGAACGGTTTGCGTTGCAGGCGTTTCCGCGAGAAAGCCGGGATGTTTCGGCGCAACGAACGTGCTCGGCACGGCCTGCGCTTCGCGCAGCATCTTGGCCCGCAGGGCGTCCGTTGGCGAGCTTCCGCCTTGCGCGGAAGGGAGCGCGGTGTTTGCACCGTGGGAACAGGCGGAGAGCAGCGCTGCGAGTGCGATTGCGGTGAACGTAAAGAGTTTTCGCATGATGCCCTCCTAATTCGCCCAGGTGATGTCGGTAGAATACGACATCGTGTATGAAGTGCGTGAATCGCCGTTGATCAGGTTCTGTAACGTATCGAAGCCTTGTGCGGGCGTGTACGTGCTGCTGCCGCAGCCGCACGCAGCGTACTGCGTCATCGTTCCAAGGAATCCCAAGCGTCCGTTCGACTCGCTCGTCGAAGAGTACACGCTTTCGTAGTACCACTGATCGCCCATCAACCATTGGTAGATTTCCGGCACGGGATATCCGTCGGTATTGCCCCACGACACATACCATAGGCCGTGCTGTCCCCAGCCGTCGCAGTTTCCGCTGAATCCGCTGTACGGGCAATCGTCCGCCGATCCATAGTCGTACAGCGGCGTGCTTGTCGCGGAGTTGTAGCCGTCGATCCACGCCGACGTGCGCGAGAACTCCGTGTCCCAGCCGGGTTCGGCATCGACGGCCCCACGCGCATACTCTTGCGAGCCGTATCCTTTGCTCGAAATGTAACTGTTGAGGGAATTGACGGCGTGGCCCCAAGCGACGCCGGCGGCGTTGCTTACCTCACTGCCGTAGTTGCTCGTGCCGATCGCCAGACGCAGTCGCGGCGCTGAGCCCGAGCAGTTCCAAAACCCATCGAGGTAGCCTTCCGCCGCGCCGATGATCGCGCTGTCGGAAACCCACGTGCTGCCGTAATCGTACGTGCCTTGCGTGCTGCCGGACGTCCACGGTTGTCCGTAATCCAAAATCACGACACCGCTCAGGCCCGCTTTGCCCATACTGCAGCCTTCATTGTAGAGCGTGGTGTAGTTTGTCGTTGCCATATACCGCGAGGTAGTCGCTGCAGGCGCCGCTTGTGCGCACACCTGCGCTGCGGCGAAGAGCGCACCGGTCGCGGCCAAAACGAGAAACACCCTTTGCATGGTCTCTCCTTCGGTTGTAAGTGCTGCAAGAAAAAGAAAGCCAACCTCGCCCTCCGGCGATGGTCGGCCCGAATATGGTACTGCGTCGTTGCGCCCTGCATAAGTGAAAAATCCATCTATGTTGAGCCATTAGTACGAAGGGCAACGCTCGCGATCCGCAAAGACGCCGTGACACTAACCAAGCGGAGGTTCGTATGAGAAAGATTCTGATCATTGCCGTCGCGGCCGTTATCGCGCTCGCCGCGTGCTCATCGAGCAAGAAAGTGTATTCCGCAAACGGGGCGACCGTCACGACCGACACCAAGCAGAACACCATCACCGTCCAGAGCAGCGCGGGCACGTTCAAATCGGGCAAAAACGTCGTCGACGTCGCGTCGTTGGGCGTACCGGTGTACGCCGGGGCAACGCAAGACGAAGGCGCCTTTTCCGTAAGCGGCGCCAAAGGTTCCGGTCAAATGGTTGCGTTCAGCACGACCGACGGCTTTGATAAAGTCTACCGGTTCTATCACGATAAAATGCCCGCCGGTTCCGAAAAAATGAAGATGGAAGAAGGCGGCTCCTCGGTTGCCGAGTTCGTCACCGGCAGCGATAAACCAGGAGCAATCCAAACAATGGTCATGGTAAGCAAAAAGGGCAACCAAACATCGATCGTCATCACCAAGGGAACGAGCGCCGGAAAGTAACCCTTTTAGCCGTTTGCTTGCGTGGCCGGGCGGTGTTCCGGGAAGAACGTAGCCGACCACTTCTTTTTTGTGAGGCAAGCAATCGATGAAGCATGTGAACGTTGTCTCCATCGCGCTCGCCGCAGGGGCGGCATTAGCGCTCGCCGCGTGCGGCGGCGGTGGGGGCGGCAACAACAATGGGAACGCCGGCCAAGTCAAACAAGTCAATCCCGCGCACGTCGCGCATAATGAGATGGCCGGACACAGCCTGCAGATCAACATGGGCGCGCAAAGCAACTCGGGTCAAACCGGCAATGCGAGCGTGACCGACGTCAAAGGCGGCGCCAACGTCACGATCAACGTGCAAAAGGAACCCAAGGGCGCTTCGGAGCCCGCGCATATTCACCAAGGCACCTGCGCCAAGTTGAATCCGGCGCCGTGGAAAGCGCTCACGCCGGTCGTGAATGGTAAATCGTTCACGCACGTGCCGGGCGTGACCGTGGCGCAGCTCAAGAAAGGCAAGTACGCGATCAACGTTCACAAGAGTGCGAACGACTTGAAGACGTACGTTTCTTGCGGGGATCTCGTCTTGTAGTGAAATTCCCGGTCTTTATTCTGGCCGCCGCAGTGCTGAGCGCCTGCGGCGGCCGCCCCGTCAGCCAGATCAATCTCCTTCACGAAGCGCACAACGCGATGAGTCAAGACACGCTCACGGCGAATATGGGCGCGCTGCATGGCTCGCGCCAATGGGGCAGCGCTAGCATGGGCGACGCCAAGCACGGAATGGACGTGGAGATCCGGCTGGATAACGAGCCCGCGCGCGCCTTTGAGCGGGCCTACATCGCGCGCGGGAATTGCACGCCTCCCGCGGCGCGGCCGTGGAAGCGGCTGCATCCCGTGAGCGGCGGTAAATCGAAGAGCTACGTCAGCGGGCCCGACATCGGCCAAATCAAAGGCGGCCGCTATGCGATCGTGGTCGTGGACGCTAAAACGCGCACGCCGCTTTCCTGCGGCAATTTCCAAATTTAACCCGCGAGCTCTATACTAGAGCGAGGAGGCGAAAGCTCATGGCCAACCGGCATGCAGCGGCGGCTCTTTCGATCTTGATGTTCGGGCTCGCGGCGACGCACGCGTTACCGGCGCGCGCTGCGGGCAGCACCAGCGATCTTCTGGCCGCTGTACGAAACGTATCGGGCGAATCGGATAAATTCCGCTCGATGATGGCAAATATCAACGCCAATCAAATTCACCTGGTCACCGTGCAAAGCGCGATGTCGTCGAATGACGAGAGCGCCTATAAATCGGCTCTGCGTAAAAACGCGTCGGACATCAGCGATCTGCGCGACACGCTGAACCACACGACCGTCACGGGAAGCGACGGCGTGCTGATTACCTTGCGAAAATTGCTGATGCAGAAGAACGTGACGATCGATCAAGTTACCGGCGTATACGTCGGCTCGGACGGTCAGATCACACTGTTTTACCAGTAAGCGCTACCAGTACGACCACTGTCCGTGCAGGTCGCGCTCGGCGCCGTCACGCGTTTGCGAAATCAGCGTGGACGTGAGATCGCTCACGTGCGCGGGTTGCTGTAGCGAATGCATGATGCGGTACCCTTGCGCGAGTAAGCGGCGTGCGCGCGCGGGTTGTGCGGCTTGATGCGCGAGCTCGGCTGCGACGACCAATGCGTTCGCGCCGCGCCAGCGGTCGGTGAAGCGTGCCGGCGGCGCGGCTTCCTGCGCCGCGCATGCAAGCGATATGCGCGCCGCTTTCTCCGCCGATAGCGAGGCGGCCGCGTACCGGTGCGCCGAAATCGCATCGACGTTCCGGGCGATAATCTGTACGGCGCGCTCGCCGCACGGTGTACTGACGTTTGCAGTCTGTTTTGGTGCGGGTGCCGTAGCGCACGCAGTAAGCAGCGCAACGGCAACAACCGCGATGATGCGGATTTTCATCTCGCGCAGCCTCCCCTGGGCTAGCAGCCGGCTTTAAGGGTTCCCGGACGCTTGCTCGGGTAAACCTTGAGCGGGCCGCGCGAGGAAAAGATAGTAAATTATGACTGCACTTAGTAAGGCTCCTAACGACCAGGCCGCACCTTGAACCGAGGAGACATAGGTGGTCAAGATGACCGCCACGGTGATAATGAAAAACAGTCCGGTGGTCAGGGGGTGTAACGGAACGGAGAACGGCGGATCGGGTATTCCGGCGCGCCGGTCGCGCGCGCGAAAAACGAAGAGCGCGATTGCGGCGAGCGCGAAGAACACGTAATCGATCCCAATGACGTAATTCAGTATTTGTTCGTAACTTTTCAGAAACGTGATCGCGATGGCGAAAACGCCCTGCAGTGCGATCGCCACAACCGGTACCTTCGTTTTCGGGTGAAGCCACGCGATCTGCCGGAAAAATAAGCCGTCTTGCGCCATCGCGTGATAGACGCGCGGCGACGTCAAAATTTGGTTGCTCAAAAAGCCGAGCGTCGAAAGCGCGATAATGGCGGCAATAGCCTTCGCGCCCGCGCTGCCCATGAACGTGCGCAAGACTTCGGAAGCAGGGGCGTTCGTGTGCATCAATCCGGCCGGCCCGAGCACACGCAGACACACGATATTTACCAGCAGATACAGCGCGATCACGCCGCCGACGCCCCAGAGCATGCCCATGGGCAGCGTACGCGCCGGATTTTTCAATTCACCCGTCATGAAGCTCGACGTTTGCCAGCCGCTGTACGCGAAGAGCACGGCGATCATCGAGACCGCCATGGCGCCGAGCAACGTGAGCGAGGAACCCGCCGGGGGCGCAGGCGTTGTAGCCGCAGCGGACGGATGCGCGGCAAAACCGATGCCGATCAAGAGCGCAATGGCGGCAATCTTCAGGACCATGAAGGCGTTTTGCACGTTGCTGCCTTGACGCACGCCCAGACAATTGACGATCGTAAAGAGCGCGAGCACCGCGAATGCCGCGAACTGCGCGTTGATTGGGTGGTTGATCAGCACCTGAGCGTATCCGGCGAAGAGAATCGCCGACGCCGCCATGCCGCCGCTCTGGGATGTGATGAGCAGCGTCCATCCGTACATAAAAGCGACCGCGGGGTGAAAGGCTTGGCGCATGTAGCCGTACAGGCCGCCGTCCGTAGGGCGCCTGGCCGCTAGTTCGGCGAAGACGAACGCGCCGAGAATGGCGACGAGGCCGCCGGCCCCCCAGACCGCCATAATCGCCCACCCGGCATGGACGCTCTGCGCGACGACGGACGGATTACGGAAGATGCCCGAGCCGATGATGCCGCCCATGACGATGAGGCCGGCATCGAAAACGCCCAAGCGCCGCGCGAGCTTCGCCATGAGGGAGAGTCGCCCGCCCACTTGGGTAAATCCTGTATATGCGTATATTACGAAGCATCTCCATCCTGGCATTCATTGCGGCTCTGATTGCACCGCAGCTCGCACTGGCGGGCAAGACGAATAACTGGTACGGCGAGGTCGTGCACACGTCCATGAACAACGTCAAAGTGTACGATCCCAGGTCGCACCAAACGCTCAGCTTCATCGTGACGCCGAAATTCGATCAGGTTCTATCGGCGAACGGCAAAGAAACGTATCAGATGAAATACCTCAAGCACGGGCAGTACGTGCGGGTCGTGTACGATCAAAAGGCGCTGGGAATGCGCCACGCCGACAAGATCTTTATTCTGAACAACGCGAACGAGCTAAAACCGAATCAAATCCCCTCGCAGATCCACTAAGCGTACTCCGTGAGCCGGCGGCGCACGCGGTACACATTTCGCAGTACCGTGTCAACGACCGCCGGCCGCGGCAATGCGCGGACTGCTTGGGGATGAGCGGCGACGAAGAACAAATGGCCGAAGGGGAAACCCATCGACGCAAGTTCCTGATGGTAGCCGTTGATTTCGCGCGCTCTGCGAAACGCGTAATCGCGGTCAAAGTCGCCGCACTCGGCTTCGCCCGCCAGACGGGATCTTGCGATCGCCACCGCTTCGGCCGTCGTTGCGGCCCCAAAGTGGTCACGCAGGCGCGCGTCAAACGCGTCGAACGCAGCGGCGAACAGGTTCCATGCCTCGCGCACCCGTTCGGCGGCGCCGATGCCTTGCTCGAAGAAGCCGCAATGCACGTTTTCGATTTCGCGATCGTACGCGGGACTCGCCGCTTGCGGTAAGATGGCGTCCACATCTGCAAGCACGCGCCGGAACGCGTTTGCCGCTTCCATGGTCAGACGCCCGCGGAGCAGCTGCGAACTGCGCGTATTCGCGGCGAACGCGGCGGACGCACAATACGACGCAAGGGTACGGCACCACCGTTCGGACGGATCGTCAATCGGTGAAAACGGCCGCAGCACGTCGCGCCCTGCGACGAGTTCCCGCGACTCGTGGACGGCGTGGCGCATGACGCGCAACGACCACGCGGGCAGAATGAACGGCTCCTGCAGAAAAAGCGCGTGATAGCGCGCCGGCAGGCGCTCCAGCGCCGAAAAGAAGAACCGGTTATCCAGACCGATCCGATCGGTGACGACGAGGAGTTTAATGTGCGAGACGCCCGGATACCGTATGGTGCCGACGCTATAGATGCCGATCGCGCGGCTCTTGACCATCGCCGTATACCGCGCGATTGCTTCTTCGTAGAGCGCGCGCGTTGCGGGCAGCGGCAGATCGACGGCCTTCATATGGCGAGCGTAGCAAATATGCGTGCGCGCCGCCGGAGGCTTTCAACCGTCTACACTCTAGGCCGTTCGTCCTCGCGTTTTGGTACCGGCGAAAACGCTTCGCCCGAATTCCCGGACGATCGCGCTAAACGCCGCCGGCTGCCGGAGCGGCGCAACGTGATCCGCGCGAGGCATCACGACCAGCCGGGCGTTCGCCGCTCGTACGTACTCGCGCTCGTCCCATCGGAAGAGCATGTCCCATTTGCCGTTTACGATAAGCACGGGTTTTGCGTAGCGCCGCAGCACGTCGGTGTAGCACGCGCCGCCCGCGATGCCTAAGCTCTGCTGAAATACTTTGTGGTTGAAGCGGAATGGAATCACGATCTGCGCGATATGCCGTGGGAGCGTGAGCTGAAAGAGCGTCGTGAGAATGCGCTGCACGAGCGCATCCGGAATATGCGCGGTCGCGCCCACCGCAGCGGCATACAGCAAACGGCGGTAGCCGACGATATTCGTTGACGATCCCGTCAGGAGCAGGCCGCTCGTGTGATCCGGCAAATCCGCCGCATAGCGCATCGCAACGTACCCGCCCAGCGAATATCCGACGACGAGCGGTGGCCGCGACACCACGGCATCCGCGATGTACGCCAAAAACCCGTCGATGGACGGTGCATCGAACGGCAGATCCGCCAGAGCGCCGTGCCCCGGCAAATCCGGCGTGACGACGAAAAATTCGTCGCAGAGTTCGCGCGCATGGGGATGCCAAATCTTTCCGCCGAGCCGGATGCCGTGGAGAAACACGATCGGCGGCCGTGCCGGATCGCCATAACACGTTATGCCGCGCGCGTAATCCGGCACGCCGCTACGACACCGTGAGCAGCACTTTGACGGCGCGCCGTTCGTCCATCGCCGCATAACCTTCTGCGACGCCGTCGAGCGGAAGCTCGAGATCGAGGACGGGCGAGGGGTCGATGCGTCCGGCTTCCAAACTGTCGATCAAGCGCGGCAAGTACGCGCGCGCAGGCGCCAACGCGCCGCGCAGCGAGAGGTTGTTCAAAAAAATGGTGCGCATGGGCGGCGTCTTGACGTTGTGCGGGACGCCGACGAAGCTGACCGTTCCGCCGGGCCGCGCGATTGCGGCGGCGAGATCCAGGCTTTCCTGATTGCCCACCGCTTCGACCACGTGCAGCACGCCGCCGTCCGTGAGATCGCGAACCGCCTCTTCGACGCCGGAATCGTGCGAATTGAACGTGTGCGTTGCGCCGAATTTCTTTGCGATCTCCAGACGCCTCTCGTTATGGCCGATCGCGATCACGCGTTCGGCGCCGATCTCTTTAGCGGCGGAAAGAACCGCGCACAAGCCGACCGCGCCGTCGCCGACGATCGCGACCGTCGATCCGGCGGGGGCCTGCGCGCTCACGACGCCGTGATGACCGGTCGCCATGACATCGGCCAACGTCACGCTGGCGTTGTGTTTCGCGTCGTCGTGCGCGATCGCCGGCGGCATCTTCACGAGCGTTCCGTCGGCGTACGGAACGAGCACGAATTCCGCTTGCGCGCCGTTTTGTTCGTCGCCGAAATTCGTCATGTGCACGCACGACGTTTGCAGCCCTGCGCGGCAAAATTCGCACGTTCCGTCGCTCGAAACGAACGGCGCGATGACGGCATCGCCGGCCCGCACGCTGCGTACGCCGCTTCCCACTTCTTCGACGATGCCGACGAATTCGTGGCCCGTGCGATCGCCCGGCGTCCATTGCGTCACGCCGCGGTAAAACCAGAGATCCGAGCCGCAGATCGCCGCGCGCGTTACGCGTACGATTGCATCTTGCGAATCTCGGATCGCCGGATCGGGAACGTGTTCCAGGCGCACGTCGTGAGCGCCGTGATAGACTGCTGCTTTCATAGGCGTTTAGACAATCTACCCCGAACGAACGTTGCATGCTGACTTTTGTTCTAGCTGCTTTGACCGTGCTCAACAACGGAGCATGTCTCGATTCCGCCAAAACGGTTCCGGAAGGGCTCTTCGGTACCGATCGCACTTCTGCGGTGGTGAAAATCGACAAGGTAACGTCGACGGCCACCATGACCGGCGGCGACATCATCGGCTACCTGTACACCCGTGCGGACGCCACGACGTGGCTCGGACAGCGCAAGCAACAGTACATGTCTGCGGCCGACAGCTCGCAAATCAATCAGGTCCTCTCATCGACTCACATGCCCGGCGCGAGCATCACCACGTTCCCGCCGGTGCGGAAATATGGGGTAAAGACGAACTACACGGAGATCTTCCAGGTGCAGATTCCGGCGACGGCCATGGACCCGCTGCACATCCGTCTAGAACCCTGTGTGGCGTGGCCTGACGGCATGCCGCTCCCGAGCCCGATCCAGCCGTAGGAGCGGGGCTCCCGGGCGAGGCAAGCGAATTAGCAGACCTCGCATCCGATTGCTAACCGCGGGGGTTATGGGAGCCGATGGACCTGGTGATACTGCGCTCGCGCGCGGTGTGGGAGCCCAACGCCGACGTCGTCATTGACGACGCCGCCGGATCGCTCGTCGTTCGCGTGGAGCTGGCCGGCGCGGACAGCGAGAGCCTGCGCATTTTCGTCGACGAGCGGCATCTGTTCATTTCCGGACGCCGCGCCGATACGGCGCGTCTTCGCGGCGGCTCCTTTCTGCAAAAGGAAATCGCGGAAGGCGAGTTCGTCAAAAAAATTTCACTCCCGGTGGGCGTGCAGTATGGCGAGGTCACCGCGACCTACGCCGACGGCATGCTCACGATCGCTTTGCCGGTTGCGGTGCCGGAATACCGTCCGGCAAGCCGCACCGAAATTCGAATGATCGTCAAGAGGATTCTCGCGTAGCATGACCGCGCAAGAGCAAAAATCTCCCATCGTCACCGCAAGTTTGATCGGCGTTCTGCCGCTTCAAGACGCGGTGCTGTTTCCCAACACCGTCATACCGCTCGCGGTCGTGAAAAAACCGGGCATTCAACTGGTCGAAGAGGCGCTGCGCGAAGGCAAGCCCATCGGCCTGACGGTGCTCAAAGATCGCGAGACCGAAAACCCCGGTCCGAAGGACGTCCACCGCATCGGTACGATCGGTACCGTCCAGAAGATGCTCAAGGTGCCGGACGGCACCTTGCGCTGCATCGTGGCGGGGCAGCAAGTTTTCAAGGTCGAGCAGTTCACGCAGACCGATCCGTATATGGTCGCCGCGTACACCGAACTTCCCGACATCACGCAACAGTCGGAAGAACTCGTCGCCATGCAGCGCAATCTTGCCGGGCTGTTCCAGAAGCTGCTCGGCTACCTTCCGCAAGCGCCGCGCGAGATGGAGATGGAAGTCCAAAACATCACGGACCCCAATCTCCTGACCTACTTCGTCGCATCGACGATGCGGCTCGAGACCTCCGACCGGCAAGCGCTGCTCGAAGAACGCAACACGATGAAGCGCATGCGCAAGCTCACGATGCTGCTCACCAAAGAGCTCGAAGTCGTGGAGCTCGGGCACAAGATTCAATCCGACATCCAGCGCGAGATGGAAAAGAATCAGCGCGAATTCTACCTGCGTCAACAGCTGCGCGCGATTCAAGAAGAGCTGGGCGAAGTGGATCCGCAGCAGGCCGAAAACAACGAACTGCGGCAGAAGATCGACGAAGCGCAGATGCCGGAAGACGTCAAAAAGACCGCCGAGCGCGAGCTGGACCGCCTTTCGAAAGTGCCGCAAGCGAGTCCGGAGTACAGCGTCATCCGCACGTATTTGGATTGGCTCGTGCAGTTGCCGTGGGGCAAGGAGACGGCGGACCATCTCGACATCGGCGAAGCGCGCAAAATCCTCGATGAGGATCACTACGATCTCGAAAAGATCAAGGATCGCATCATCGAGTATCTCGCGGTGGGCAAGCTCAAGAACCGCCTGACCGGTCCGATCCTGTGCTTCGTCGGGCCGCCCGGCGTCGGGAAAACCTCGCTCGGCCAATCAATAGCGCGGGCGATGGGCCGCAAGTTCGTTCGCCTTTCGGTCGGCGGCGTGCGAGACGAAGCCGAGATCCGCGGGCACCGGCGCACCTACATCGGTTCCATGCCGGGCACGATCCTGCGCGCTATCCGCGATGCAGGCACGCGGAATCCGGTGATGATGATCGACGAGATCGACAAGGTCGGCGCCGACTTCCGCGGCGATCCGCAGTCCGCGCTGCTCGAGGTACTGGATCCGGAGCAGAACAACACGTTCCGCGATCACTATCTCGATCTGCCGTTCGATCTTTCGCAAGTGCTCTTCGTATGCACGGCCAACACGCTCGATACGATCAGCGGTCCGCTGCGCGACCGTATGGAGATCATCGAACTCTCGGGCTACACCGAGCTGGAGAAGGTGCAGATCGCCAAGCGCTATCTCATCCCGAAGCAGCGAAAAGTAAACGGTCTGAAAGAGACCCAAGCGCAGATGAACGATGCGGCGCTGCGGCTGATCATCACCGATTACACGCGCGAAGCGGGCGTTCGCAATCTCGAGCGCGAGATCGGTACGGTGTTCCGTAAGATCGCGCGCCAAATCGCGGAGAAGCCGCGCTACAAAGGCCGCGTCAAGCCCGAGAACCTGGCGCAGTTTTTGAGCAAACCGCGTTTCTACAGCGAAGTCAAAAAGCGCGTTGCGTCCGTCGGCGTTTCGACGGGCATGTTCTACACGCCGGTCGGCGGCGACATTCTTTTCATCGAAACGACCGTGATGCCCGGAACGGGCAAGCTCGTGCTGACCGGACAACTCGGCGACGTCATGAAGGAAAGCGCGCAGGCGGCGGTCTCGTTTTTACGTTCGCGCTCGGGCGAGCTCGGTTTGACCGAGGACTACTTTGCCAAGCACGATCTGCATATCCACGTGCCTGCGGGCGCGACGCCGAAGGACGGCCCGTCGGCGGGCATCGCGCTGGCAACGGCGATCGCATCGCTGCTCAGCGGGATCAAAGTCGATCCCGACGTTGCAATGACCGGCGAGATTACCCTTACCGGTCAAGTGCTGCCCATCGGCGGACTCAAAGAAAAGGTGCTCGGCGCAAAGCGCGCCGGCATCAAGAAGATCATTTTGCCGCAGCGCAATGAGATCGATCTCGACGACATCCCGAAGGAAGTGCGCGACACGATGACGTTCGTGCCGGTCGAAGAGTTGTCCGAAGTGCTCTATCAGGCCCTCGGCAAGCGCGTGATAACGCCGGTCGAATTGGGCGACGGTTCCCGGCGCGCGAGCAACGTCGTGCCGATGCGGCGCCGTCCCGCAGTTGCAAAACGCGTGAACGGGGGCGTCCGCAAGCGGCGCCGTTCTAGCCGCTAAGTCCGAAACGCCGTGCGACCCAGGACTTGACGCGCGCAAAGCTGCGCTGCATCGCTGAGTCGTGATTTGCGCCGGGGATCGCGTCGAGTTCCACGTTCACGCCGTTTGCGCGCAGATTGGCGCGCAACGAGTCCGCAAGCGTCGGCGAAACCATGTCGTCGTTCGTCCCTTGCTCGATGAGCAGCGGCACCCGGATCGGTAAATTCAGCGGCTCGTTGTGCGCGAAGTCCTGTATGAGCCGGTCGACGGGTGGGTTCTGTACAAACAGTGACGCCGGCACAATGGCATTCCAGGCCGGCGATCGCATCAGCTCGCCCGCGCATTGCTGCTGAAGCTGCGGCAGCAGTGCGAGACCGCGCGAGGAAAGAATACGGTTCAGATCGATCGCCGGATCGGTCGACGCGATGCCTTCTACCATCAACATGATCAGCGGCAGCGAGGACGCCGGCTGCCGGGATGTCATCGCGAAACCGAGTGCGTCGGTGATGTCGGTTGCCGGCGCGTACGAGACGGCGCCGAGCAACTGCAGATCCGGCGCCCATGACGGAGCAATCGCCGCCGCAAAAAGCGCGGCCGTTCCGCCTTCGGAATGTCCCATGACGATCCACCTCGCGCCGATGTGCGGATCGATCGCACGCGCCGCACGCACGATATCGATCGTGTCTCGGGCGGCGGCCGTATTCGCGAAATACGGATGCAGGCCGGGCGTGCCTTCGCCTTCGTAATCCGTCTGCGCGACGGCGTAGCCCGCCGCCACAAATTCGTTGAGAAAGCGCTGCTCGATATTCGGCGCCGTGCCTCTCGAAGGCGCGCACTGCGGCGCGTTTCCGGTCGTGCCGTGCGCCCAACTGAGCACCGGCCATCCGCCCGCGGGCGGTTCACCTTTGGGAATGGAAACGACGCCGGAAACGGCCACGTCCTTCCCCGTCGGTGAAACCGTGTGATACAGGACGAACGTATTGCGCGATGCATTGCTCAACGCGGAGCCGCCGGTAAACGGCGAGGTTGATATGACGGCTCCGGGCTTCGCGTGCGGCAACGGCGAGGGAACGGCGTACAGCACCGCGGCCGCCATGACCGCTGCAAACGCTTGCATGTGAGCGCCTAGCCGAGAACGGCGTCGTACGTCGAGGCGACTTCTACGCAGCTGCCGCGTCGTTCGTCGAAGGCTCGAAAGCGTTCTATCGGGCGCGCGTAGACGTGCAGTGAGAGCGCTTCGGTGTCGGGTGCGATGCAGCGGTGCAGATGGACGTCATCTTGACGATAATCGAGCGCGCCGGGGCCGAGCTCTTCGCGGCCCTCTAAACGAACGGCGGCGTAGCCTTCCGCTTTCAGCGAGCTGACCAGGACGGCGTTCAAATTCA
>DAISWS010000003.1:34811-35738 GCA_036826275.1 Vulcanimicrobiaceae bacterium | reverse complement strand
AGCCTTCCGCTTCTCCGCCGTCGGTGCGTAAATAATTTTCGACACGCATTGCGCCGCGTGCCACCGTGAGCCAACAGAGCGCGCCGCCGTGATCGTGAATCGCGCTCATGCAGTTGGGCGTCCAGTGAACTGCCAGAATTTCAAACAGATCGTTCTTGTAGAGCAACGTGCGCGTATAATCGCGGTAACGACTGCGCTGCGCGGGCATGGGAATGTTCGCGATAGCCGCGCTCGAAGCGCGAAGCCACTGAACGACCTCGGCCGTCGTTCCGTCGCCGGAACGCACGCGACGCAAACTCTCGGCCAGTTGTGAAACCGGAAGCGGATCGATCATCCTGCCGTCGCTTTCGGCGGCGGGTAGCGATCTCCCAGCGGCGGGGGCAGTGCGTCGAGTTCATCGATGTCCGCCTGGGCCAATACGACGGCCGCTGCGCCGGCGTTCTCCCGGAGGTGCTCGGCGTGCGTCGTTCCAGGAATGGGAATGACGTTGCCCGCCTGCGCAAGCAGCCACGCTAGTGCGACTTGGCCGGCGCCCGCGTGCAGGCGCTCCGCAACGGATTCGATGCGCGCGACGATCGCGCGGTTGTGGTCGAACGTCTCTTGCTGGTAACGGGGCAACGTGGCCCGGAAATCATTCGCGGCGATATCCGAGCGGCGCAGGCGCCCGGTCAGCATGCCGCGGCCCAGCGGCGAGTACGCGAGGAGCGCCACATCGTGCGCAATGCACCACGGTAAAATCTCTGCTTCGACGTTGCGCTCGAATAATGAATATTCGGATTGCAGCGTTGCAATGGGATGCACGCTGCACGCGCGTTCCAGCGTCGGTACGTCGACCTCGGAAAGGCCGAGCGCGCGTACCTTTCCGGCTCGCACGAGTTCGGCCATCGCGCCGACGCTTTCTTCCACCGGCACGTCCGGATCGACGCG
>DAISWS010000003.1:0-34801 GCA_036826275.1 Vulcanimicrobiaceae bacterium | reverse complement strand
GCGCGCTTCGCAGGGCCTGATTCTGCGCGAGCGCCGCCGCTTCCATCGGCATGAACCGCGTCGAAAACCCCGGCACGTCCGGATCGATGCGGTGCAGTTGATACAGATCGATGCGTTCGGTCTGCAGACGCTTAAGCGATGCATCGCAGGCTCGGCGGATATGTTCGGGCGTACCGTTACGCGTCAGATTGTAGTGCTCGCGCGCGCCTTCGACGACGATACCGCACTTCGTTGCCAGCACCACATCCCCGCGTCGCTCGCGCAGCGCCGCTCCGACGAGTGCTTCGTTGGTGAGCGGCCCGTACATGTCGGCCGTATCGAACAGCGTAATACCGAGATCCGCAGCCGTGTTCAGCACGCGCTTGCCGCGCTCGGTGTCTGGCGCGGACATTGCATCGCCATACGCCCACGTAAGGCCCATGCATCCGTAACCGATCTCTGACACGGAAATTCGCGAATTGCCCAGGGCACGTGTTTTCATGCTACACCTCGATAGCGGCTTGTCACCGCGTTGAATGCCCGCATTTGCTCCGTTTCCCACTCGGTGCTTCGTCCCAACTGCCGGGCGAGCGCTGCGGCGACGCGCGGCGCCTCGTCGCGCGCGCCTTTTGCATCCAGAAACAAAGCGCGCGTCCGCCGCCCGAGCACGTCTTCAACCGTGCGCGCCATCTCTTCACGCGCCGCGAACGCAACGCGCTCGTCGAGCGGCATCAGAAACGGCGTTTCGTAGCAATGCAGGCGCAGCTCGGCGGTTTTACAAGCGACGGACGGCAATTGCGCCCGTGCTGCGGCTGTATCCACCGCGTCCTGCGCCATCTTACGGTAGGTCGTCCATTTGCCGCCGGTCACGGTAACCAGGCCCGCGGGCGAGACCTCGATGAAATGCTCGCGGGAAAGTTGTGCGGTGCGCACCGCGCGGCGGCGGATCAGCGGACGCAGACCGGCCCATGCCGACGTAACGTCGTGTTCCGAGACGGGACTGCGCAAATACGGATTCAACGTCGCGAGCAAGTAGTGAATCTCTTCGTCGGTTGCGCGCGGATCGAGTTCCGCGTGCGCTACGGCAACCTCCGTCGTCCCGACCAGCGTGCGATCGTTCCAAGGTAGCGCGAACAGCACGCGTTTGTCCGCCGTTTTCGGAATCAGCAGTGCGGTTCGCGCCTCGCCAAGGACGCGCGAGGGAAGTACGACGTGCGTTCCGCGGCTGAAGGTGAGCAGCGGTTCGGCAGCAGGATTGTCGATGCGGCGCAACCGGTCCGCAAAAATACCGGTCGCGTTGATTACGGCGCGCGCGTCGATGCGCAAGCGCTCGCCGCTTTCGCGATCGACGGCCGCGGCTCCACAAAGTACGCCGTTCTGCACGACGAACGCATCCGCGTGCGTGTAATTCGCGACCACGGCTCCGAGATCGTGCGCCGTGCGCGCAAGAGCGAGCGCAAGCCGCGCATCGTCGAACTGCGCGTCGGTATACATAATCGCCCCGCGCATGCGCTGGATGTTCAGCGCCGGAATATGCGTTGCGGCGGTACGCGGCGAAATGATACGGCTGCGCGGAACATCGCTCTTTCCGGCGAGCACGTCGTAGGCTTTCAGGCCGGCGGAGTAATAGACGAAATCGCCGAGGCCGTACGCGGGGACGATGAACGGCAGCTCGTGAACGAGCTCCGGCGCGTTGCGCAGCAGCAGCGTGCGTTCGTGGAGCGCTTCCTGCACGAGCGCGATGTTGCCTTGGCGCAAATACCGTACGCCGCCGTGAATCAGTTTCGTCGAACGGCTCGACGTTGCGGCGGCAAAGTCGGCGGCTTCGATGAGCGCCGTTCGATAGCCGCGCGACGCGGCGTCGACGGCTGCGCCCAGGCCGGTTGCACCGCCGCCGATGATCAGCACGTCGAATAGTTCGCTGCGCAGGCGCTCGATCGCACGGTCGCGATTCACGAGCGTGCCCAGCCGCGCGAGCACGCCACGGCGTGATGCCACTGTTCGAGCAGCGCGTCGCGTTGCGTGGGTTCAATGCACGGCGTAAACCGCGCGTCTTCCCGCCAGTGCGTCGCAACGTCGGACGTACTGCTCCACACGCCGCACTGCAGCCCGGCGAGATACGCTGCGCCGAGTGCGGTCGTTTCCGTTACGGACGAGCGTATGACTGGAACGCCGAGCATATCGGCTTGAAATTGCATAGCCAGTGCATTGCGCGATGCGCCGCCGTCCACGCGCAGCTCGTG
The DNA here is from genome assembly GCA_036826275.1 of Vulcanimicrobiaceae bacterium. Taxonomy (GTDB): domain Bacteria; phylum Vulcanimicrobiota; class Vulcanimicrobiia; order Vulcanimicrobiales; family Vulcanimicrobiaceae; genus DATGJX01. The sequence goes on along the minus strand of DAISWS010000003.1, from coordinate 32,579 downwards.
CAGACGCGTTCCGGATTCGCGTTCCATCGCGCCGATAACGTCGGCCGACTGAAACGCCATTGCTTCGAGCGCGGCGCGCGCAATATGCGCGCCGGTGGTGCCGCGCGTCATGCCGGCTATCGTTCCGCGCGCATACGGATCCCAGTACGGTGCGCCCAAGCCAGCAAACGCCGGCACGAAATAGACGCCGCCGTTGTCCCTGACCTCGCGTGCGAGGCGTTCGACGTCCGCCGCTTCCTCGATGAGGTGCAAACCGTCGCGAAGCCATTGAATCGCCGCTCCGGTAACGAACACCGAGCCCTCGAGCGCGTAGGTTACCGCACCCGGCTCAAAACCGAAAGCGATGGTTGCAAGCAAACCTGCGCTATTGCGCACGACGCGTTCGCCGGTGTTCAGCATCAAAAAGGATCCCGTGCCGTAGGTGTTCTTTGCAACGCCGGCCTCGAAGCCGGCTTGTCCCAGTAGCGCCGCTTGCTGATCGCCCGCAACGCCGCCGATGCGGATCGCCGCGCCGAACAGCGTGGTGGTTCCGAAATGGGCCGTACACGGCAGCACGTCGGGCAGAACGCCCGACGGAATCTCGAACGCGTGCAGCAGCTCGTCGCTCCACTGCAGCGTATGAATGTCGAACAGCATGGTGCGCGACGCGTTGGTCACGTCGGTCACATGCCGTTTGCCTTGCGTGAGCTTCCAAATCAGCCAGCTGTCGACGGTACCGAATGCGAGATCGCCGTGCGCGGCGCGTTCGCGTGCGCCATCGACGCGCTCGAGCATCCATGCGAGTTTGGTTGCCGAAAAGTACGGATCGAGCACCAGCCCCGTGCGGTCCGCGACGAGATCGCCCAGGCGTCGTTCCGCAAGCGCCTCACAGTGCGCGGCGGTACGGCGGTCTTGCCACACGATGGCGTTGTAGAGCGGCTCCCCCGTTGCGCGATCCCAGAGGAGCGTTGTTTCACGCTGATTGGTGATACCGATTGCCGCAACCTCAGCCGCATCCAGACCCGCTTTGCGCAAGGCCTCGACGGCCGTTTCGAATTGCGAATCCCAGATCTCATTCGGATCGTGCTCGACCCATCCGGGCTGCGGAAAGTGTTGCGTGAGCTCGCGCTGCGCGAATGACAACATCGCGCCGCGCCGGTCGAAGACGGCGGCGCGCGAGCTGGTCGTGCCCTGATCGAGCGCGAGGATAACCGGCAACGGCTTTAGTGAACCACGATCCCCTCGCCGCTGCGCACTTCGCCGATAACCGCACACAGCGCATGCGCATCGTGCATTTCTTCTTGAAAGGCGGAAAGCCGGTCTGCAGGAAGGCTCACGAGCATGCCGCCGGATGTTTGCGCATCGGAAAGCGCCATGCGAAGCGGTTCGGCAACGGTGTTTGCAAACGTGGTAAACGCGGCGTGCGCGGCGGCGTTGTCGAGCGTACCGCCGGGAATGACGTCGCGTTCGATGAGCTCGAGCACGTGCCGGTGCAGGGGAACGCTCGCCGCGTCGATATGACGAATCTGCTGCGCGCAATCATCGACGCTCCGGGAACGCTCGCCGCGTCGATATGCAGAGCGGCATTCGAACCGCGTGCCATTTCATGCGCGTGGCCGAGCAAACCGAAGCCGGTGATATCGGTTGCCGCATGCACGCCGGCGCTTTGCATTGCGGCACCCGCGCGATCGTTCAGGGCGGCCATCCATTCAACGGCGTCGCGCATTGCGGCTTCGTCGATGACGCCACGCTTGAGTGCGGTGGAGAGAATGCCCGTCCCGATTGGCTTGGTCAGAACGAGAATGTCACCGGGCCGGGCATCCGCGTTCGTAACGATGCGCTTCGGGTGGATGGTTCCAACGACGGCAAGACCATACTTGGGCTCGGTATCTTTTATCGTGTGTCCGCCGAGGATCGCAACGCCCGCTTGCTGCGCGACCGATGCGCCGCCCGCCAAAATCTGCGAGAGTATCGCCGCGTCAAGCGTGTCGATTGGAAACGTCGCGATATTGAGCGCGCTGATCGGCGTGGCGCCCATTGCGTACACGTCCGAGAGGGCGTTGGCTGCGGCAATGCGCCCGAAATCGAACGGGTCGTCGACGATGGGCGTAAAAAAGTCGACGGTTTGGACGATTGCCAAATCATCGCGCAGTTTATACACGCCCGCGTCGTCGGCGGTTCCGTAGCCGACGAGGACGTTTTCGTTCGTGGTAACGGGCAAGTGACGCAAGACCTGCGCCAGATCGGCCGAGCCGATTTTACTCGCTCAACCCGCGCACGAAGAAAGCTCGGTCAGCCGCAGTTTCGCAGTGTCCATGTCGTGATACTTAAACAAACTATCGCGGCGCCCTCGGGGACGGCCCAAGTTAGCAATCACATCAAGGCGCCATGAGGAATGGGGGCCCCGCCGCAGGCGGGGGGCGCGCAGCCCAGGGCGAAGCGCCTCTCCAAATGAAAAAAAATCTGCTGTTTATTCCTGGACCGGTGACCGTGCCCGAGCAGGTGCTTGCGGCAATGAGCAAGCCGCTCATCGATCACCGCGGACCGCAGTTCGCCGCGCTGGCACATCGCATCGATGACGGCTTGCGCCCGATTCTGGGCGCGCGCCAAGCGGATGTCGTGCTGCTCGGCTCCTCCGGCACCGGCGGCTTGGAAGCAGCAATTTCCAGCACGTTTTCACCCGGCGATACCGTATTGGCCGCGCCGGTCGGCGTGTTCGGGCGCCGCCTAATCGCCATTGCGCAAACCTACGGCATCAACGTCGACGTCTTGGAAACGGATCTGGGGTTTGCGCTGGATCCGGCCGCGCTCGCGGAACGGTTGCGAGCGGATAAGCAGCGGCGCTACAAAGGCATCTTGCTCACGCATAACGAGACGTCGACGGGCGTCCAGAACGACATGGCCGCGATCGCTCCCGTCGCCGCGGAGCATGGAGCGATCACGATCGTCGATTCCGTGAGCGGCATGGGCGCGACCGAATTTTTGATGGACGATTGGGGCTACGACGTCGTGGTCACCGCCTCGCAGAAAGTTCTTGCCGCGCCGCCCGGCGTTTCCATGGTTGCGGTGAGCCGGCGCGCATGGAAGACGATCGAGCAAAGTAAAACGCCGCGCTTTTATTTCGATTTATTGAAGGCGCGGGAGTTCGCGCGCGCGGGACAGACGCCCTGGACGCCGCCGGTCTCGGTGTTATTTGCGCTTGACGCCGCGCTGCAGCATTTTCACGCCGAGGGCGCGGAGCGGGTGTGGCACCGTCATTCGATGTACGCGCATGCAATTCGCGCGGCGTTCACGGCCCTCGGCCTGGGTGTATTCTCGCAGCCGGGAGCGCACTCGGTTACGGTCGTCGCCGGAAACGTACCGGCCGGGCTGGATGCCGCGACGCTGCTGCGCAAACTGCGCGAGGAGCGCGGCGTTTCGCTTTCCGGTGGACAGCTGGAACTCAAAGGCAAGATCGTTCGCATGGGCACTATGGGCGACGTCTCGCAGACCGACGTGCTGGGCGCACTCGGCGCGCTCGAAATGGCGCTGCTCGAATACGACGTTCCGGTGCACGTCGGCGCGGGCGTGCAAGCTGCGCTTCGCGTGTTCTTGGATTTAGCGGGCGGTTCTAGACCCGATGCCGCGCAAACTCCGGCAATACCAGCGGACGTACAAACGCCGGCAGCGACCCGATAATCGCATCGTCCACGCGCTGATTCGGCTGCGTTATTACCTGCACGAGCAGCGAGCGGTGCAAATCGGTGCGGATGTCGCGTGATAACGGAAAGAACAGCGCGACGTAGAGCAGCACCCACAAACCGATTGCGGCTTTCAAAATGCCGACCGCGCCGCCTGCCAGCGCATTTCCGATGCCGAGCACCGGCAACTTGGCCACCACGTTCAGTGCGCGCGCGATCAGCATGATGACGATATACGTTCCGATGCCCACGGCGAACATGCCTACGACGTGGGCCGATCCGGGCCCCAAATGCAGCCACTGCTGCAGCGGCTTGTCGAGGACGCCGCCGTAAAACCACGGCGTGACGAGCGAACACACCAGCGCGATCGCGCCGGCGAGTTCCAGAACGAAGCCGCGCTTGATGCCCTTGAGCAGGGCGATGAGCAGAATCGCACCGATCAGAATGTCGGGCCAAACAATATGCACGGCTACGTCCGCAGCGTTAGGCCGAGCTGCTCGAGTGCGCGCAGGGCCTTTGCAATCTCGGCGTCGGCTTCGTCGTCCGTAATGGTGCCGTCGGGCTTGCGCAGGGTCACGCGAACCGCAAGACTCTTTTTGTCGCTGCTGATTTGCGTGCCGCGGTACTCGTCGAACGCGTGCGCGCCGGTGCACACGGGGCCAATCGCCTTGGCGATCGTTCGCTCGATGTTCGCGGCCGGTTCGTCGAGGCCGCACACCAGCGCGAGATCGCGGTACGTCGACGGATACCTCGATAGCGGCCGGTACGGCGCGTTGCGGTACTCCGGAAGGCGCTCCAGATAAATAGCGAACCCATACACGGGCAGCCGCACGTCGAATGCGGCGGTCACACGCGGATCCGTTTGTCCCATGAACGCGATCTCGCGCCCGTCGAGCAATACGGCCGCGGTTTTTCCGGGATGGAGCCCGTTGCGTTTGTCCGGTGCAAACTCGAATTCGCGGCGCCCCGTGAGCGCGTGCAGCAGTTCCTCCGCATCACCTTTCACTCGCAGGAAATTCGAGTCGCGCCACTCGGGCTCGTCGAGCGGCTCGGCCGCAAAAGCGGTGGCGACCATCGGCAGTTCGAGCGGCTCGCCGTTTTCGAGATAAAAAATGTGCCCGATTTCGAAAATTTTCGCCGGCGCGTCGATTCGCGCCAGATATTCCAAATGCGCGGGGCCGAGTGCAAAACGCAGATAACGCTGATCCTCGGAAAGTGGATTGAGCACCTCGACCGGCGGAAATGTTGCGATCGTCGCGCTCCGCTCCATGCGCTCGAACACCCGCGCGCCGTGAAGGGCATACGTGATCACTTCGTGATATCCCAGCGCACTGAGCGTGTGTGCGATCCGCTGCTCGAGCTCGTAATCACCGCTGCGGATCTCGTGTTCGCCGATTGACGGAATAGCGGACTCGATACGGTCGTAGCCCGCCATGCGCGCGATCTCTTCGACCACGTCGGCCGCGATCGTGACGTCGCGCCGCCACGGCGGAGCCGTGACGAAGAGGGCGTGCGGGTCTTTGACGGCAATCGCAAATCCCAGGCGGTCGAGAAACTCGCGGATCTCTTCGGTTGTCAGCTCGTAGCCGAGCAGCCGTTTGACGTCGCGCATGCGAAACTCAATGACGTTCGGTTGGTCCGGCGTGCCTTCCACGTGGAGCGGCCCCGCGCTCGCGCCTTGCGCGGTAAGCAACTCGGCGGCACGCCTCGCGCCCGCAAGCGCGAGTGGGGCCGCAACGTTTTTTTCGTGACGCGTGCTCGCCTCTGATCGAAAACCGTGCCGCGCGCTCATGCGGCGCACGCGCGAGCCGGTAAAGATCGCTGCCTCGAGCAAAATCGCGGTCGTTTCGGCGCTGACTTCGCTGCGAGCGCCGCCCATCAAACCGGCGAACCCTTCGGGTCCCCGCTCGCTGGCAATGACGAGATCTTTGTTCGTGAGTTCGTGCTCGACGCCGTCGAGCGTCGTAAGCCGCTCGCCGACGCGCGCGTCGCGAACGATGAGATGCGCATGCGGAATCTTCGCCGCGTCGTAGAAATGTGTCGGCTGACCCGTTTCCAGCATCACGTAGTTCGAGATGTCGACCAGGTTGTTGATTGGCCGTTGGCCCGCCAGCGCCAAACGAATGCGCATCCACGCCGGGGAGCTGCCGGCGCGCACGTTCGAAAACTGCTGAACGGCGAACAGCCGGCAGTCGTTCGACTCGATGCTCACGCGTGCGCCGCTCGCGCCGTCCGGCATGACCTCGCGCGGCTGCGGCTCGCGAAGCGCGACGCCTTGATAGGCCGCCAGTTCGCGCGCCAAGCCGACCATGCACATGGCATCGACACGATTGCTCGTGACGTCGACGTCGAGAACCGCTTCGCTCAAACGAAAATATTCCACGACGTTGGTTCCCAGCTCCAAATCCGGCTCGAGTTGCATGATGCCGTCCTCGAACCACTCCGGCGGAAGCGCGAGCTCGCCGGCCGAAACCATCATGCCTTGCGAGTCCACGCCGCGCATCTTGCGCGGCTCGATTTTGAGCTGCGGCAATTGCGCACCGATGGTTGCGACGGGAATCGTCTGCCCCGTCGCGACGTTCGTTGCAGCCGTGGCGATCGTGAGCAGCGCGCTATTGCCGACGTTGATTTTTCCGACTTGCAAGCGATCCGCATTCGAATGCTTCTCGAGCGCTTCGATGCGGCCCACGACAACGCCGGTAACGACCGGACGCGCTTCGATCGCATCGACGGGAAAGCCGATCTGCGCGAGCATATCCGCAACTTTTTGCGGATCCGACGGCAGATCGACGTACTCACGAAGCCAACCCAGGGGTACTTTCACGCAAAAATCTCACTTTGGCGGCGCCCTCGGGGAGCGCTTACGTTAGCAACAACATATAGGCGCCATGAGGCTCGGGGGCCCCATCTTTGATGGGGGGCGCGCAGGCTAGGCCGGAGCGCCTTTTTAAACAGTGCTTGCAAATTATTAGCTCCCCGTGGGCGCCGCAATAGCTTGTGCCCCTCATGATAACTGGTGCAAAAAATCCGGGTCGTTTTCGAAGAAGCGGCGGATGTCGTCGATGTCGTAGCGCACGAGCGCCATACGCTCGATGCCGAAACCGAAGGCCCAACCGGAATAGACGTCCGGGTCGTAATCCATGTTGCGCAGGACGTTCGGATGCACCATGCCGGAGCCTCCGAGTTCGATCCATCCGGATCCGCCGCACATGCGGCACTGCCGCTCGTCGCTCGTCGTGCCTTCACCGGCGCACAGCGGACAAGTCGTGTCTACTTCGGCGCTCGGTTCGGTGAACGGAAAGAACGACGGACGAAACCGCACTTGTTGATCTTGCCCGAACAGTTCGCGGCACAAGCCCGTGAGCATGCCCTTGAGATGACCCATCGTGACGTTTTCGCCGACCAGCAATCCCTCGAGCTGATGGAACTGAAAGAGATGACGCGCGTCGACGGCGTCGCGGCGGTAGCATTTGCCCGGCGTGACGATTGCAACCGGCGGACGATGCTGCTGCATCGTGCGGATCTGCATCGGCGAGGTATGCGGGCGCAGCAGCAAATTATCCGTCAGGAAAAACGAGTCGAAGCCTTCGCGCGCCGGATGATCGGGTGGAATGTTGAGCGCGTCAAAATTATAGTATTCCGGTTCGATCTCCGGGCCGAGCACCACGGCAAATCCATGGCGCTGAAAATAGCGGCATGCGTCTTCGATGACACGGCGCACCGGATGGATGGAACCGCTGTTGGGCGCAATCGAAGGAAAGGTGACGTCGATGCGGGTGGAGAGCTGTGCCTCGAACGCGCGTGCTTCGAGGCTGCGCTGAACGGCGGCAAGCGCTGCTTCCATGCCCGCGACCGCTTCGTTGATGATCTTTCCGGCGTCCGGGCGATCGGCGGGCGGCAACTGGCCGATGCTGCGCCGCAGTGCGGTAATTTCGCCGCTGCGTCCCAAAAAGGTGACGCGCACCGCTTCTAACGTTTTTTCATCTGCGGCCGTCGCGAGCGCGGCGTCGAAGCGCGTGCGAAGTTCGTCGAGTTGTTCGGTTAACATAAAGCGCCCGGAGGTATTCCGGGCGCTTATCAACATTCTTCTTCGTGGGCGAGGGTCAAGTTGCCGCAGATGGGGCCGGATGCAATTGCCGGTATATCAGATAGGCGTTGATCGATCCGGTGTCTTTGAATAGTTTCCAGAAGAATTCGGAGGTCGCCATTGGTTCCGCGTATCTCCCTCTCGTAGACGGTTGACTGCGCACGCCCGTGCGAATAAAGGCAGTATAGCATGCGACTTTTCCACAGAGTAGTCTTGACTTTTTAATCTCAATTCACTGTCTTGACAAGCCGATAAAGAAGGATTTTCCGCTCAGCCGGAAGAGCGCTTGGTTGCTTCATACAGCGCGATGGAGCCCGCGACCGCGGCGTTCAAACTCTCCGCGTGCCCGCGCATGACGATGGACCCGTTCCGCGTGCACAGCTGAGCCCAGCGGCCCAAGCCGTGCCGTTCGTTGCCGACGACGAGCAGGCTGTTCGGGGCCCAGGGGAGGCCGTCGAGCGGCGCCGCGCCAGCCACCAGACCGGTCACCTCCCAGCCCTCGAGCAACGGCTCCAGGCCGCCGGGATCCGCTATCGCCAGGGGTAGCCGAAAGAGCGCCCCCATCGCTGAGCGGACGACTTTGGGCAGATGCGGGTCGGCCCCCAACGATCCGGCGATGACTCCCGCCGCGGCGAAGGCCTCCGCCGAGCGCAGCAGCGTTCCGGCGTTGCCCGGGTCGTTCACGTCCGCGAGCAGCAGCACGGTGCCGCCGGATGTACAAATCTCCTGCGCGCTTCGTAAGCGGATGGGCGCGACTGCAACGATGCCCACGGGCGTCTCGACGTCCGATAGACGTTTCATCGTGCGGTCGTCGACGACGTACACGTCGACGCCGTCACGTTCGAGTTGCGCGACGAGCGGCGTTCGTTGCAACGCGTCCTGCGTCGCGAAAATTGATTCGATTGGAACGCGCGCGTCGTGCGCCTCTTGCAACAGCGTCGCGCCTTCGAATGAAAAACGTGCCTGTGCTTTGCGGCCCTTCTTCGTCAGAAGGTCGTGCGCGGCGTCGACGCGCGCGTTATGCGCGCCGAGTGACGTAGGCACGCAGCGCGATCATCGCAACGCCCGAGACGATCGCTGAGATCATGACGGCGATGCGGTCGTTGAAGTGGTGCGGCACCACGAATTTGAGCATGAGCCACGTGATGACGATAAAGATGACCGCCCAAACGAGCAGCCACAGCAGTTCCTGACCGATGGAAGATTGCGAACCTTGCACGCTTGCTTCTACGAGGCCCGGCGCACGTATTCCGTTAATGCTCGCCGCTATGAGCGAACGACCCCGTTTGGTGGCATCACAAGAAATTTACAAAGGCCGTATCTTCCGCGTGCGCGCGGATACGGTCGAAAACGACGGGCGCGAGCACCGCCTCGACATCGTCGAACACCCCGGCTCGTATGCCGTTGCAGCGCTCCCCGCGGCCGATCGATTGGTCCTCGTGCGGCAGTACCGGCACGCGGCCGGGCAAGCGCTTTGGGAGATTCCCGCCGGAACCGCGGAAGCGGACGAATCGTGCGAAGACGGCGCGCGGCGCGAACTTCGTGAGGAAACCGGCTACGTTGCTGATTCTTTGGAACTACTGTGCTCGGTATATCCGACGCCCGGCTATTGCACCGAACGCGTGCACGTATATGCTGCCCGCGGTTTGCATGCCGGCCCTCAGCAGCTCGAGGACGACGAGCGCATCGACGTGCGCGAAGTAACGTTCGAGCAAGCGCGAAGCATGCAAGCAAGCGGCGAGATCATCGACATGAAAACGATCCTGGCGCTCCTTTGGCTGGACCCGGGTCGATATAAATAAGTTTATTGAAGAGTCGATAATCTAGCTACGAACTCGCCACGGAATGCGCTATTGTAGCGTTTAGTGACTGTGGCGATTCGCCATGGAGGTAAGTAGCGCGTGGATACCCCGCGGGATATAAATGCGGTCCTAAAATATTTGCTCAGCGATGGCAGGGAAGCCGGAGTACCGTCCGTGTTAGCACCAGAGGATGAAGCCTATCTCAACAAGCTCATTGCAGCAGTGCGCGCGGGTAAACGCGCCGTGCTCATCGTCGAAGACTCGGACGAAAAGCTGAAATATATGTTCAGCAACGCGTCGCGTGCCGAAGCGGTAAGCATGTTGGGCAAGGTCATCGAGGCAACGGGGCGTCGTCTCGCAAACGGCGACGATTAAGCGCCGGGCTGTAAAAACAGCCCGTCGATTTTTCCGTCCGGCGTAAGCGCGAAATCGAACCGGTATGCGCCGTGCCGGAACCGTACGTCGAAAACGTAGACCGTATCTGCGTCGCGTTGGAAGCTTTCAACCGGGACCAAGGAAAGCGCCGGCCCGAACGCTCCGAAATCCGCCCGGTGTATAACCTGGTCGGTCAAGTATTGGCTGAACGCGGGCGTGAGCTGCGTGCGATCGATATCGACGCGCGCCAAGCGCCCGAGCCATTCCGATGCGCGAGTCGTAATCACATTTCCGAAGTGCGCCGGCGGCAGCGGCGCGACGATGTCCAGAATCCGGTTGGCGAGCCGTTCCGGCTGTACCGTCGTATCGTCGTGCAGTGAGTCGGCGTTCGCGAGGACGATAACGGCCACGTGCTCGTCCGGAAGTAGCGCGTTCATCGCGTGGTATCCCGCGATCTGGCCGTTCTCCCACACGTAGCGCCGTCCGCCCCGCTGGTCGACGACCCAGCCCATACCGTACGGAATCTCGCCCGGCAGCGCGACCGGCGTCCACATCTCACGCACGGAATCGACGTTGAGCAGCAGGGGCAATCCGATATCCCACTTCGCCAGATCTTGAACCGTCGTGACGAGATCGCTGCTGCCGAACAGCCAGCTCGGATCCCACGCATGCACGCGCACGAACGTCCCGTGCGTGCGCGTATAGCCGAGCGCGTGGAGCGGCGAAATTCCCTGATCGCCCGCGAGAAAACTGGACGTCATGATCAGCGGTTGAAAGATCTGCGTCGAGTAGAAGACCGAAAGCGGAACGCCGCTCACGCGCTGCACGACGAGACCCGCGAGCATATAGTTGAAATTGCTATCGTCGTACGCGGTTCCGGGCGGCGTTTTCAAGCCCATTTGGTTCGCAGCTTTGACGAGCGCTTCGACCGCGATCGGACGCGTGAGATCGTGCGGAATGCCCTGGGCCGTGCGAACCGCGGGCAAACCGGACGTCTGCAGCAAGAGTTCGCGCAACGTCACGTTCTTGGCGATCGTCAGTTCCGGGATGTACTTTGTGACGCTGTCGTCGAGCGAGAGTTTTTTCTGCTGCGCGAGCAGCAATACGCAGGCGGCCGTAAACTGTCTGCCGAGCGAACCCGCAAAGAACTGCGTGCTCGGGCCCGTCCTGCGTTTCGTCTGCGCATTCGCGTAGCCGAACCCGCGCGCGTACACGAGCAGGCCGTCCTCGACGATGCCGACCGCAAGACCCGGCGTACTGCCGGAGTGTATCTCCGCGCGCACTGCCGCGTCGACGGCGTGGGCCTTTGCCGCGGCGAACGGCTGCTGCGCACGTGCGGAAAGCGGTGCCGCGAGGAGCAGGACGACGAGGGCGGCGATCCCGGTTCGCATGAGACGCACGTTGGTGGCCGCCATGCAGAAGGCCTTCGGGCTAGTACGCCAAGTGCGCGTCGGCGACCAGTGTGCTGCCTTGAAGCAGCGCCAGTTCGTCCATCTTGTGGTTTACGGGCAGATACAGCGTGCCGCTGTCTCCGTGCATTGCGACGCTTCCCAGCATTTCCATGTGCCCGTCGTGCACGTACGCGACCTGCATGCCGGGGCGCGGGTGCATCACGACCACGTAATACCAGTCGCCATGCGGCCCGTACAGCACTTTCGCGTTCATGGGCCGGTTCGGCTGCGAGGGCGACATGAACTGCGCGTGATCGATCTGCGTGCCCGCATCCGCTAAGCGCGCAAGCGCGAGTTCGTCCTGATGCATCGCCACGAGCGCGGCGTTGCGATCGACGGCAACCCACGCCGGAATCAACGCGAGCACGATCGCGGCCGCAATGGCAGCTGCGAACGGATGCCATGTCAGCCCGCGGCGCTTGGGCGGCGATGCGAGCGATGCATCGAGACGGCGTTTGAGTGTCTGCGGCGCATCGTGCTGCGGCCGCGCTTGTGCTCGTGCGAGCTGCGCGACCGCATCCTCCGCGGACTGCAATCGCACGCGGCAGGCTTCGCACTGCGCGATATGGTGCTCCACCCGGGAACGCTCGAGCTCCTCGAGCGACCCGAGTGCGTAGAGATCCGCGAGTTCGTCGATGTGTGCGGTCATGCATTGCTCCACGCGGCCAGTGCTACACCCAGCTTGCGCAGTCCGAGGGCGATGCGGCTCTTTACGGTGCCGAGCGGTTCGTTCAATTCTTTCGCGATCTCCACGTGCGTTTTACCGCCGAAATACGCAAGTATCACCGCGCTGCGCTGTTCGTCCGGAAGCTGCGCCAGCGCTTCGCGCACGCGGCGCTCCTCGACGAAATCGTGAATCTCGAGATCTTCCGCGTTTTGCGTCTGGAGGCTCGCACGCTGCGCCAACCGCTCCCGCCGCGCGCAAGAGCGCGCGCGAGAGATCGCTTCATTGCGCACGCATACCACGAGAAACGCGCGGACGGGGCCACGCTCGGCGGTGTACGCCCGCGGATTTTTCCAAACGCGCACGAGCGCGTCGTGCACGCAATCCTCGGCATCTTCCGGACGGTGCAACACGTTGAGCGCAACGGTGTAGAGCAGCGAACCGAACCGGCGGTACGCCTCGTCGAATGCCCAGCGCTCGCGGCGCGCAAACGCTTGGCCCAATTCGAACTCGTCAGCGCCCTCGCGAGGCGTCGCGGCCGTTGCCATGCCTGGCGCTCACTTCGGTCATATGGAAGGCACGCCTGCCGCGTGCCGGGCGGATCATGCGGCGCTTAAATGGCGACGACGAGCACGGCGATGTCGTCACACTGTGGTGCGTCGAGCACGGCATCGATGATTGCCTGCGCCGGATTCTCGCGTTCGAGGAAGGCGCGCAACGATAGCACCTCGTGCAAACGCTGCTCGGCGCGCAGCACGTCGCGTTCGTACTCGATGAGTCCGTCGGTGAAGAGCACGAGCGCATCGCCTTCTTGCAGTATCACGCGGTGCTGTTCGAGCAACACCTCGTCAAACGCATCGCCCATCGGTGGGCCGCTTTCGTTGAGCAGCTGCAACGTGCCGTCCGCGTGCACGACCACCGGAGGCGGATGGCCGGCGATGCTGTACGTCAGTTCGCGCGTGTGCGGGTTATACACGCCCATCAGCGCCGTTATCATCGGGTGTGCGTGCTCGAGCATCGTCACGCGGTTCGCATGCGCGAGCACTTCGCGCGGCGCGTGCAACTGCAGTGCGGCAGCGCGGATCGCCTGACGAACCACCCCCATCGACACCGCGGCTTCCACGCCGTGCCCGGCGACGTCGCCCATCGAAAGCGCGATGCGCCCGCCTTCGAGCGGAAACGCGTCGTACCAATCGCCCCCGACCGCTTCGCCTTGCGCGGACGCGGCCGCCGAATACGCGGACGCAAACCGCACGCCGTCGCCGTGCGGCAGCGAGGTGGGCAGCAGCGCGCGCTGCAGCGTCGTGGAAACGCGGTGTTCGCGCGCAAACGACTGCGCGTTTTCCAAAGCGATCGCGCCGCGGCGAGCGAGTTCGAGCGCGGTCGTTACGTCGAAATCGGTGTACAGACGCGTCGGGTCGTCGGATGCGATGCCGAGCACGCCTAGTACGCGATCGTGGATCCTCAGCGGCACCATGAGTCCGGCAGCGTAGCCGATATCGCGGTAGACCGCGCGATGCGCCGGGTCCGGAATCACGTGCGCGACCGCTTGGTCGTCGACGTGCTGCAGCATCTGCGGCTTGAAATCGCGGTGCACGGCCGGCGGCCCCAGTCTCGCATCGGCGTTGTAGATCCGCTGGCCGATCAGTTTTGATAGCAACGCTTCCTTTTGCGGATCCTGATGAGCGGCAACGGCGACGCGCAACGCGCCGTGGGCGTCGGGCAAATCGATTTGACACCATTCGCCGAGCGATGCAATTGCCAGCCGCGCGATGCGTTGCAGCGTCGTGTGCACGTCGAGCGTAGAACCCAGAACGTCGCTGGCAAGCGCAAAGAACGCCTGCTGTGCTTCCGCGCGCTTTTGGCGGTCGATGTCGGTCGCGGTGCCGAGCCAGCTCGTAACGGTGCCGTTTTCATCGCGCACGGGAATCGAGCGGAATAAGAACCAGCGGTATTTACCGTCTTTTCCGCGATACCGGCACTCGTCTTCGAACGGTTCACCGGTTTTGAGCGTGCGCTCGCGCTCGATCTGCAAACGGGCGGCGTCTTCGGGATGCACGACCACTTCCCAACCCGAACCCAGGTTTTCCAGTTCGGTGAGGCCCGTGTAATCCAGCCAGCGTTTGTTGGCGTACGTCGCGCTGCCGTCGGTTGCATCGAGCCACACGAACGACGGGATCGCTTCGGCGATGAGTTGGTAACGCCGCTCCGCTTCGCGGCTTTGCGTGACGTCGATCAGCACGCCGATGGCGCCTTCGATGGTGTTGTCCGATGCGCGCAGCGGCCACGCGGAAGTGATCAAATCAAAACGTTTACCGTCTTGGCGCACCAGTTGAACGGGAAAATCGAGGACTTCCGTTCCCGAGTGCGCCGCGCGGAACATCGGCATTGCGCGTTCAGTGAGCTCGACGCCGTTGCTGAAAAAGCGGTGCCCGGACGAACCGCAAAGCTCGCGGAAAGCGCGGTTGCCTTCAACGCGAGCGCCGTCGCGGTCAAACGCGATGCGGACGGGGATCGGCAGCCGTTCGAGGACGCCTAAAAGGCCGAGGAGATACACCTCGAACCCGCGGGTCTGGCTCTGCATGCCGATGTCATTTTCGCGGTCGCCGGTGAAAAGCCGTTCGCCGGCGACGCATGCGGAGCAACTTTTACGGGATCCAGTTTGGTCCTTAACCCCGAGCGTCGCGAACGGTTCGTCACACCAACTTATTGGATGGCGTAAACGGGAACTTTGCCTTTGATGAGCGAGACTTTGACCCTGTCGTTCGCTTTGATTTTGCCGAAATTGACGCTGCCGGCCGCGGTCAGAACGGTTTCCATTCCGTTGTCCATTTTGACCGTGAGATGCTGGCTGTCCTGAACCTGTTCCACTTTGACGACGTACGTGCCGTCCGGAATCAACGCAGCGCTAATGGTTGCGGCGAGCGCCGTAACGGGAGCTGCGAGAAACGCCAAGAGCGCGAAGAGTTATCCATACTCGCCTGAGTCTAGTCTGCGGGTACGCTTGCCCGTATGACGAAAACGGCAGCTGCAAGGCAGCTGCCGTTTTCTTTTTGTAAAGACGCCGGAAGGGCAGTTTTACTTGCCGGCAGCCTGCTTTGCGACTTCCAGGAGCGAACCGAACGCAGCGGCGTCGGAGACGGCCAATTCCGCCAGCGCCTTGCGGTTGAGCGACACGCCCGACTTCTTGAGCCCGTTCATGAAGACCGAGTACGTCAGGCCTTCTTTGCGCGCGGCGGCGTTGATCCGGCTGATCCACAGCGCGCGGAAATCGCGCTTGCGCACGCGGCGGTCGCGGAAGGCGTACGCCAGCGAATGCAGCAGCGCTTCGTTCGCAACGCGATAGTTGCGGCGCCGCGCGGCGCGGAAGCCCTTGACGAGCTTCATCACTTTGCGGCGGTGTTTGAGGCCGTGAAGACCGCGTTTGATACGTGCCATTGTTTCTCGACCCTCCTTACACCAAATACGGGATCGTCGGTGCCAAGCGCTTGAGATCGCCCTTGAATACCGGCTGATCTTTACGGAACTTGCGTTTACGCTTGCGCGTGCGCTTGCTCATGATATGGCCGCAGCCGCTGAATTGGTGACGGTGCTGAACGACGCCGTTCGCACTGACCTTCACGCGCTTTGCGGTACCACGATGGGTACGAATTTTAGGCACTGGTAGGCTCCTCCGTCTTCGCAACTTCGTCGGCCGGCTTGTGGGTGTCGCGTTCTTTCTCGTGCTGCGAGAGGAACTTCGGCGGACCCGCAGCCACCGCGCGCGGTGCGAGGATCATAAACATATTTTTTCCTTCGAGTTTCGGCTCGCGCTCCACGCTGGCGATCGGCGCCATGTCGGCCGCCATCCGGTCGAGCAGTTTGCGCCCGAAACTCGTATAGGTTATCTCTCGCCCGCGAAACATGATCGTGACTTTGATTTTGCTTCCGTCGAGAATGAGGCGTTCGGCCATGCGGGCCTTGGTCTCATAGTCGTGCGTCTCGATCTTGGGCCGCAGTTTGACTTCTTTTAATTCGAAGTTCTTCTGTTTTTTGCGGGCGTCTTTGTCTTTCTTCGACTGCTCGTATTTCAGGCGTCCGTAATCGGCGATTTTGCACACCGGCGGCTGCGCGGTGGGCGACACCTCGATCAGATCGAGGCCGGCGCCGCGTGCGCGCGCCAGTGCATCTTCGGTAAGCATGACGCCGAGCTGACTTCCGTCCTCGTCGATCACGCGCACCTGACGAATCCGAATCTGGTCGTTTAGTCTGAGCGGTCGAGCTATGGCGTATCTCCTGTAACGCCCCGGCGCCCCCGGGGCAAAATAAAAATGGGCGCAACACCGAAGTTACCCCATCTGGCGGCACCGGCCGGCGGCACCTCAGAAGAAGACCGGATCGCCCGCGGGCATCCGGTGAGGCCCCTCTCGAGGCCTGCTTCGGCTCACGGATAGTACCATAGCCCCCGCGGGCGACGCAACCGCCGCGCCCACAGCGCCGAGCCCGCTGTCATCCTGAGGTATCGAAGGACGGCCGAGCCCGTCGAGGCCAATTAATTCATACCGCCATGCGCTACCGCTCCGCCACCCAAGCCGACGTCCCCGTCCTCGCTCAGTTTTGGCACGATATGCTCGTGGAGTCGCGAATCGTGGGCTCGGGCCTCGTAGCCGACTGGCGCGAACGGCTCGAGCGGGACTTCGCGGAGCAAATGGAAGCCGGCACCATGGCCTGGTTCGTGGCCGAAGACGGTGGCCACGTCATCGGAACCGCGGCGGCGTTCCTGCGCAGCGGCCGCTCCAACATCCTGCTGGACCTAGAAGCGACCCTTGCCGGCATCTATACCGCCCCCGGTCACCGGCGCTGCGGAATCGCCCGGGAACTCACGCTCCGTGCGATGCAGTGGTGCAAGGAGCGCGCTTGCGTGCGCATCCGTCTGCAGGCATCCGACGCGGGTCGCGCACTATACGAGTCGCTCGGCTTTAGAACGTTCCGCGAGATGATGAAGCTGGATTTGCCGTAACGCTACGATTGCGGCGCCTCTTCCTCGTGCAGCACTTTGCCGCTCTTCGGATCGATCTTGCGCTGCGCGTTGTCTTCCGTCGTTCCGACGACGAGTCCGACTTCGTCGCGAATCGACGTGTAGCGGTTGTGCGGCGCCTTCGAGGGGCGCGGCTCGATTTGCCACAACACGTCGCCTTTTTCGCTCACGCCGAAAATGTTCTGCGGATAATCCTGATCGGGGGGTACGCCGAGCAGCAGCACGTTGATGCCGTCGATCTCTAGACGTTGTTTTATCGGGTAAGCAGGCAGGCTAGGAAATTGTCCGGTGCTCATTGGGGAGTTTTTCCCCGTTTGCGCTACTCCGCTGCGGGATCGTAGACGACCCGAAAAAGCGTTTCGCCCGCCTCGGGCTTGCAGTCGGTCATGGCGGGTGAGTAGCGGCTGGCGTAGGCGGCGCGCACCGCTGCCGTGTCGAGGTCGCGGATCTTTGACGGTTGCAAATTTTTGACGAACGTCACCTGACCGCGCCGGTCGATCGATACTTCGAGCAGCACTTCACGCCGCTGTTTGACGTGCAGCCCTTCCAAGGTGCCGGGCAGCTGCGGTGCGGCTTGCATTACGATCGTTGCCGGGTGGTTGCACGTATCGGCAAACGCAATATATGCCGCGATGTTGGCATGCATGAGCCGGTGATTCGCAAGGCGTAGCACCGTTCCTATGTTTGCTGCTGCACTGTTCGCCGCCGCACTGAGCGGCCCCATCACGCTCGTCGTCGACGCATCGAAAGCGCCGGCGCAAAACATCGTGCGAACGCATGAAATCATACCGGTGAATCCGGGTCCGCTCACCCTGTATTATCCGCAATGGATTCCAGGAGAACACGCGCCCGCGGGGCCGATTCAAAACGTGGCGGAGCTCGCGGTAACGGCGAACGGCACGCGGCTGCCGTGGCGGCGCGATCCGCAGAACTTGTTCGCATTCAAGATGAACGTGCCGGCCGGCGCGCACAGCATCGCGGTCGATTTCACCTATTTGGGCGCGACGTTCGGGAATTATTCCTCGAACCGCTTGGCGTCTCCCAACATCTTCGTCATCGATTGGAATCAGAACATTCTGTATCCCTCGTACGGAACTAACGATACGACGCAATTCGATCCGTCGCTGATTATGCCCGGCAGCGATTGGAAATTTGCGAGCGCGCTTTACCATCCCACGCGCACCGGAAACACGGTCACGTGGAGCACCACGCCGCTCGGCCGCCTCCTGGATTCCCCGCTCGACGCGTGCACGAATTTCCGCAAGTGGGATCTGTGGAGCGACGCCGGTGCGTTTCCGGGAACCGCCAGTTTGAACGTTTGCGCCGATACGCCGGAAGAACTCGATGCAAGCGGCAAGGTGATCGATCATTACCGCGCGCTCGTAAAGGAAATGCTCGCGATGTACGGTGCGCGCCATTGGCACGATTACCACTTTTTGCTGACGCTTTCGGACGTAATGCCGGGCGAAGGCGTGGAGCATCACGAGTCCAGCGATGACGGCGAGGGCGGCGATTATCTCATCGATGAAAAGGCGCTCGAACGCGGGGGCGACTTGCTCTCCCACGAGTTCAATCATTCATGGGACGGGAAATACCGCATGCCCGACGGCCTGGTGCGCAGTAATCCAAACGAAGCATACGATGATTCGCTGCTCTGGGTCTATGAGGGCATGACGCAATATTACGGCGACGTGATGTCTTACCGCGACGGTATCCGGGACGAGAAGAACTGGCCTGATCATATTGCAGCAGTGTACGCGAACTACGATAACGAGCAAGGACGGCAATGGCGTCCGCTCGGCGATACCGCAACCTCCGGTCCGTTCCTGTACGGCGCGCCGCGCGGATATTATTCCGAACGGCGCGGGGTCGATTTTTACGCGGAGGGGGAGCTGATGTGGCTGCTGGCGGATGCGATCATCCGCGACCAAACGCACGACAAAGCTTCGCTCGATACGTTCGCGCGCGAGTTCTTCGGTCAAAAGAACACCGGGCCGATCACGGTTCCGTACGACCGCGGCGACGTCATCGCGGGCTTGGACAAGATCGCGCCGTACGACTGGGCGGGGTTCTTTCACCGCTGGGTCGACGACATCGCCGTGCATCCGCCCGCGGGTTTTGAGCCGGACGGCTGGAAGCTGGTATACACCGATAAGCCGTCGCACGACGTGCAGAAAAACAACTTCGTCTATTCGCTCGGATTTTCGCCGGGACGCGGACACACGGCAACCGTGGGTGACGTCCATTTCGGTTCGCCCGCGTGGAAGGCGGGACTGGGAATCGACGAAACGCTCGTTGCGGTCAACGGCCGCCAATACAGCGACGATCTGCTGTACGATGCGCTAAAAGAGGCGCAGCAGCATCACCGGCCGATCCACCTGCTCGTCGAAAAGGATCAGATCTACCGCACGATTTCGATTCCATATTTCGATGGTCCCAGATATCCGCACTTGGTGCGCGTGAAGAACGTATCCGAACGGCTTTCGGAGATCGTCAAACCGCTGCGTAAGGAGTGAGCGGCACGCCAAAGCGTTCACCCCACTGTTGTTCCAACAGATCGTCGCCGGCGCCGTCGAGCAGCAGGCAGCGGCGAAGGCGCGGCATCTTGAAACGCTTGGGTTCGGGCAGCGCAAGCTGCGCGTGATAGTCGCCGGCGCGCTGCAAGAGTATCGTGACCTCGAGCTCGCGCACGAGATCGAGGCGTTCCTTCGCATCGAAGCCGTGGTCGTGCACGACCGTCGCTGCACGGAGCAGCCATGGCTGTACGAGCGCGCGATGGAACCAGCCGCCGTCCCCAATGTGCAGTGCGCACCACACGACGTCGGTTTCGACCGCGCAGAGTTCTTCGCTCGCTTGGGCGCGTGCATGCGTAAGAGCGGTTTCGTCGGCCGGCTCCTCGATGCCCAGAACCGGTGAGGCCATCTGCGCAACCGTATCCAGGCGCGCCCAGCCGTCGCACTCTTCACCGATGAGCACGTAGCATGCGTCGGCGGCGAAACGGCCGCGGTTCTCGTCGATTGCAGCCCGGGACTTCCGGTTGGCGATAACGGCGGACGCGCCGTCGGCCTGCGCCGGGTCCAGAATCGCATCGGCGCCGACGCGCTCGAGCGCCAGAAGCGCGAAGATGCATTTTGCGCTGGCTGAAAGGCAAACGTACACGCGATCGCCCTTTTTCACGCCGAACGCGCGCAGCACGGCGGCATAGCGCTGTGAGATCGTCGCAAGTTCGGCGAACGTGTAATCGCGGCGGTGGCCGTACTCGTCGACGAAAATCAGGCCGGCTCGTCCGTCGGAAGCGAGCTGGTCGACGAGATCAGAGGCTCGCGAGCGCATCTCCGAACACGTGAAGGAGCAGATCGATTTCGTTATCGGCGATGACGAGAGGCGGAGCTATGCGCAAGACGTTTTCATGCGTGTCTTTTGCCGCGACCCCGCGTTCCAACATGGCTTCCGAAAGCCCGCGTGCGGGGATCGTCAGCTCGATGCCGATGAGCAGGCCGCGTCCGCGCACCTCTTTGACGAGCGGCGAGCTGACCGCGCGTAGCCCCTGCATGATTTTCGCGCCCGCATAGCGTGCGCGCGACGGCAGATTTTCATCGACGATGACGTCGAGCGACGCTACCGCAACGGCCGAGCCGAGCGGATTTCCGCCGAAGGTGCTGCCGTGCTCTCCGGGATGAAAGAGCAGCATAAGATCGCGGCTGGAAAGCACTGCGGAAACGGGATAGTATCCGCCGCCGAGGGCCTTGCCGACGATGAGCACGTCCGGTTTGACGCCCTCGTGTTCGCACGCGAAGAGTTGACCCGTGCGGCCCAGGCCGGTTTGAATTTCATCCGCCATGAACAGCACGCGATGCTCGCGGCACAACCCCCACGCGCGCTTGAGGAAACCGTCCGGCGGAACGATCACGCCGCCTTCACCTTGAATCGGTTCGATGAGGATCGCGCACGTCTTTTCGTTGATCGCCGCGGCAAGCGCGTCGTAGTCGCCATACGGAACGTGCACGAAACCCGGAGTGAGCGGCCCGAAATTTGCGCGGTATTCTTCGGTCGAGCTGGCACTGATTGCCGCCGTGGTGCGTCCGTGAAAATTGTTGTTGAAAACGACGATCTCCGCGCGATCGTGCTGCACGCCCTTGACGGTGTAGCCGTAGCGGCGCGCGAGTTTGATGGCCGTTTCGACCGCTTCGACACCGGTATTCATCGGCAGGGCCATGTCGTAGCCGCAGAGCTCCGTCAGGCGTTGCAAGAACTGCGGCATGCGATCGTTGCGCATCGCGCGCGAGGTGAGCGTAACCTTTTTCGCTTGTTCCACGAGTGCGGCGCCGATGCGCGGATGACAGTGGCCTTGATTGACGGCCGAATAAGCGCTCACGCAATCGAGATAGCGTTTGCCTGTGACGTCGTACAGCCACACGCCCTGCGCGCGCTCGACCACGAGATCGAGCGGATGATAGTTGTGTGCGCCATAGCGATCCTCGAGCGCTATCAGCTCTTTCGCCGTTTCCCCGACATCGTGCATGATTTTCCAAGCGCGCCGCGTGTGTTTACTTCGGAGCCGAAGGACCGCAGGGGCGCGTACGCCTGCGTTCCAGGAACACTTGGTTCTTTGGTTAAGGACGGTACGCTCGGCTACCTCTTTTCTATGAATGACGCAAGTTACGAAGACGCCCTAACCGGCGTGCGCCGTTTCGAGCGCCGTGACGACGCGGCGAACGTTGGTCAAGCGGGACGGACGCTCGTCTTCGATCACGGCCGGCGCACCGGACGCGCAACGCTGCTTCTGCACGGTCTCTCCGCGAGCCCCCGACAATTCATTGCGGTGGCGCACGCGCTGCACGCGCGCGGACACAACGTCTTCGTTCCGCGGCTGCCCAAACACGGCTACAGCAACCGTCTATCCGAGGCGCTTGCGGCAATGAATGCGACGCAGCTCGAAGCATGCGCGAACGATGCGCTCGCGATCGCCGCAGGGCTCGGTGAGCGCGTAACCGTCGCCGGTTTTTCGTTGGGCGGTCTGCTCGCCGCCTATCTCGGGCAGTTCGCACCCGTACACCGCGCCGTCGCCGTATCGCCGTTCCTCGGCGTTTCCTGGATTCCGGACGTTTTTCGGTTGCGGCTCGCGAAGTGGCTGCTCGGCCGCCGCAACCGCTTCCTGTGGTGGGATCCGATTTTGCGCGAACGGCAATTGCCGGAGCACGGATATCCCCGCTTTGCAACGCACGCTATTGCGCACGGATTGACGATCGCACACGAAGTGCTGGAAGCGGCGCGAACGCGCGCACCGCAAGCGGACGAGCTCGTGCTCGTGATCAATCCGCACGACTCGGCGGTCAACAAACGCGCGATCGCGCGCCTCGGCGAGCGCTGGCTGTGCAGGAAGCCACAGGCGGTCAGCATTCACCGGCTTACCGGGACGCCGCTTTTTCTGCACGATATCATCGAGCCCAAACGCGATCCGGCCGTTTCGCAGCGGGTTACGCAGGTGCTCGTTGAACTGATCGACCGGTGATGACGGTTCAGCGCTGCGACTGGCCGAAGAACGATCTGGCGATCGCGTATCACGACCGCGAGTGGGGCGTGCCTGCGCATGACGATGCGGTGCTTTTCGAGTTTCTGACGCTCGAAGGCGCGCAGGCCGGATTGAGTTGGGATACGATCTTGCGCAAGCGGGAGCGCTACCGGCAGGTGTTTGCATCGTTCGACCCGGCACGCGTCGCGCGCTTCACGGCGGCCCGCTGCGAACGCATTCTGCAAGATGCGGGGATCGTGCGCAACCGCGCAAAGGTGTTTGGAACGGTTGAAAATGCGAAGGCGTTTCTGCGCGTCCAAGAAAAGTTCGGCAGTTTCGACGCGTTCGTGTGGCGTTTCGTAGACGGAAGACCGGTACGCAAACGCCGGCGAACGGCGGGCGACATTCCGTCCAGCACGCCGCTTTCCGACGAACTGAGCAAAGATCTGCGTGCGCACGGCTTCACGTTCGTCGGAACGACGATTTGCTATTCGTTCATGCAGGCCATCGGCATGGTCGACGACCATTTGGTGACATGCTTCAAGCACCGCGGGTAGACCCCGCGCGGAGCTTCGCCGAAGCGCTCGAGCGCGTGCGCGAAATGCAGTCCCTCGATGACGAGCGCATTCTTCCGCAAGCACGGACGGCGCTTCTCGATCACGGCGCGCGAACGCCGCTCGCCGTCCTGTTGCTCCACGGCTTCACGAATCATCCAGGGCAGTACCGCGAATTTGCACCGCTCGTGCACGCGCAAGGTGCGAACGTTTTTATCCCGCGCATGCCGGAACAGGGCGATCGCGACCGGCTCACCCGCAGGATGTCGCGTTTGACGGCGGAGTCGCTGCTCGAGCGCGCCTCGCACGCCCTCGACATTACGGTATCGTTGGGAGATCGCGTCTGCGTGGCGGGGATTTCATCGAGCGGTCTGCTGTGCGCGTATTTCGGTCAAAACCGCGCGGACGTCGCACGAACGATCGCCGTTGCGCCCGTGTTTGCGATGCTCCATCTGCCGTATCTGTTGAGCACCGCGCTAACGCACGCAATGCTCGCGCTTCCCGACCGCTATCTGTGGTGGGATCCCCGTGCAAAGCAGCATCAGCGTCCGGCGACCGCGTATCCGTGGTTCTCAACACGCGCGCTGGCCCAGACGCTGCGCATCGGGCAGGACGTGCACGCGCGTGCATTGCGTGAATCTCCGGCTTGCGGCTCGAACGTCTTCATGACCAACGCTCACGACCCGGCGGTGAACAATGCCGCCACGCGCCATATCGCGCAAGCTTGGAACAGGCGCCGCGCCGGATCGGCTTCGGAATTCCAATTCACGGATCTCCCGCACAATCACGACATCATCGATCCGGACAATCCGAACGCGCGCACCGATATCGTCTATCCGCAGCTGCTAACATGCATCATGGAGACGGCCGCCGGGCGGCCTTAAGGTGCCCATAACGTTTTTCGGGTAATACTTGCAGTTGTAATTCTACGCTTTCCGCAGGAGTTGAATGTACTGAATGTTGCGTAAGTTCGCATTTGCCGCGCTCGCCGCGGGACTGCTTCCGGCGTTGGCGGCGTGCGGCGGCGGGAGCGGCAGCTCCTCATCGTCATCTGCCGGAACGATTACCGCCGCGGGGTCCACGGCGTTGCTGCCGCTGATCAAACAAGCGGCGGTCGACTATGAAACCAAACATCCCGACGTGAAGATCAGCGTCTCCGGCGGCGGCTCGATGACCGGTATCACGCAAGCCGCGAACAAGGCGGTGGATCTCGGCGATTCCGACGTGCCCGCTCAAAACCAGCCCGCGCTCGTCGATCATCAAGTAGCGGTGGTGAGTTTCGGCGTCGTGGTCAATCCGAAATCCGGCGTGAAAAATCTCACGACGAAGCAGATTCGCGACATCTTCAGCGGCAAAGTGACCAATTTCAAGCAAGCCGGCGGTGCGAATCAGCAGATTACCGTTATCAACCGTCCCCGCAGCTCCGGTACCCGGGCCGTCTTTGTGAAAAACCTCATGGGCGGCAACGAACCCACGGAAAGCGGATTGACGCAAGACTCGTCCGGAACGGTTTCGGCCATGGTCGCGCAGACGCCGGGCGCCATTTCATACGTTGCGATGGGGTACGTCAAGCCCGGTGAGCAGACTGCCGTTTCGATCGACGGCGTTGCCCCTACGGATTCGAACGTCGAGAGTGGAAAGTACCCGTACTGGTCGTACGAACACGTCTTCACGAACGGCCAGCCCAGCGCACAGGCTGCCGCCTTCATCAACTTCATCAAGACGGACACCGCGCTGCTCAAACAGCTGCATTTTATTCCGGTCACGGCGATGAAAGTGAAATAGGCGCTAGTTGTAATTCTTTACCGCTGGCCAAACCTCGGCCAGCGGTTTTTTTATGCCGCGGCACAGCATGACGGGCAAGTTATTCTCGTAGGGCATGATGTACGGCGCGCGAAAGGTCGCCGCGCGCCGGGCGCTGTGAAAGAGGCGCATGCCCGCACCGCAATCGCCGCCGACGTCGATTAACACGTCGCCTGAAGCTCCGCGCGTGCCCCACAGAAAGTACTGATTGTGCCCGCTGATGACGGGCGCGATCCGGCGCCGGTTGAAAAATTCGATTGCCGACGCTTCGCCGTAGTTGCCCGCGACGATCACCGCGCGTTTGCGGTCGGCGGCCGGGAGTGAATCGTATACCTGAGCAACGGTTTGAGCGAGTTGCGGCCATCCGAGCATATCGGCGTACTCCTGCGGCAGCCGCGACTGCTTGTGGTGCTCGCTTGCCATCGACTTGACCGGCAGCATCGTCGAAAGCCAATCGTAGTACGCAAAGAACCGCGGTATCGGAAGCAGCGGCACAACCAGCGGCATCAGGAGTGCGCCCGCGAGCACGCCGAGCGCCAGCACTGCCGGACGCAGCGCGCGCACGTGTGCCGTCCACGACTCGATTGCCGCCGCACCGAGCGCAAACATCACCGGATAGATGTCAGCCGCATAGTAGTTCTTCGCGTGAAGCGCGATCATCGTTGCGATGAGGGCGACGTACGCCCACGCGATCCAGCGAACGGGCGCGTTCCGCAGCGCCGACGCAAGGCCGCAGATCCACACGATCGCGAGCGCCGGATTCGTCAACAGCAGCTGCTGCACCAAGAACGATAACGGGTCCAGCACGACGTTCTTGCCTTGCTGACCGTTGCGCAGCAATTCCACCATCGGAAACCCGTAGTGCGCTTGCCACAGCGCGTTCGGCAGCGCGATTACGAGTGCGAGCGCGGCGCCGGCGGCAAACCACGGGGTTTTGAGAACGGCACGCTCTCGTGTGACCAGAACGCCGGCGAACGCCGCAATCAAGAAGAACGCCGCGCTGTATTTGCTTTCCAGCGCGATTCCGGCGACCATGCCCACCGCCAGCCACCAGCGCGCATCGGCGCCGCGCGAAAGCCGCACGACGTACAGCACGATCAGCGGCCACGCCCAGAGGCCGACGCTGTCCGGAGCCACCGCCATGCCGAAGGCGGCCAGAACGGGCGCGAGTGCCGCGCAGATCGCCCCAAGGATCTGCGCGAAAACGCCGCCGCCGAGTTCCTGCACCAGGCGGCACGTCACGAAGACCGACGCTGCGGCGGACAAGGCGGAAACGGCGCGCAGCGCGACCAGCGATATGCCGAAGGTCTGCGATGCCGCTGCGAGCAGCGGAACGATCGGGGGCTGATCGACGTAGCCCCACTGCGGATGGCGGCCGCAGATGATGAAATACAGCTCGTCCCGGAAGAAGCCGTAATGCGGATTTCCGAGCAGATGGAAAACAAACGTTGCCGCCGCCGCAAGAAGCGGAAGGCGCACGCGGTTATCCACGTGCATCACCAATCGACCAGCGCGGCAACTTGCTTGAGATCTTCCAAAAATTTCGCCATCTCGCGGTGGCGGGTCGCGCTATCCGGTGCTCGCAGGATGGACGAGGGGTGCACCGTCGCGAGCACGCGAGGCGCGAGCGGCGACTCCAAAATCTCGCCGCGGTGTTTGGTGAGGCGGAACGTGCTGCCGAGCAGCGCCTGCGCTGCCGTCGCGCCGAGCGCGACGACGATCTGCGGATGTACGATGCGCAGCTCCGCTTCCAGCCACGGCTCGCACGCGCGGATCTCGATCGTGCGCGGTTTTTGATGAATCCGTTTCTTGCCGCGTTCGACGAACTTGAAGTGCTTGACGGCGTTGGTGATGTACGCGCTCTTCGGCTCGATGCCGGCTTGCACCATCGCGTTGCGCAGCAGCGTGCCGGCCGGACCCACGAACGGATGGCCCGCCCGGTCTTCCATATCGCCCGGCTGCTCCCCGATGAACATCAGCTTCGAGCGCGCGCCGCCTTCTCCGAAAACCGTCTGCGTTGCGTATTTGTACAGGTCGCAGCCGCGGCAATGCGCCGCTGCCTCGCGCAAGCTTTTCATCGACACGCGATCGGGCAAAAACTGCGCCGCCGATCGTGGCATGGCCGCTACGGCAGCGTCGGAAGCGGCAGTGAAGGTTTGCTGCTCAGATCGGGATACGTTTCTTGATGCTCTTGCGCCGCTTGCAGCGCTAGGCGAAGCGCAAATTCCATTTGCGGATCCTTGCCGTCGCGGTAATCGTGGGGCGCAATGTCGACGTCGTAGTCCGGATCCGTGCCGTAATTTTCGACTTTCCAGCCCACGTCTTTGAACCAAAACGAGTACTCGGGCTGCGTCGTCATCGTGCCGTCGACCAAGTAGTGGTACGGATTGATGCCGATGACCCCGCCCCACGTGCGTTTGCCGACGAGCGGGCCGAGTTTGTAGATCTTGAAGCAGTGGCTGAAAATGTCGCCGTCGGATCCGGCGAATTGATTGGTGATGGCGACGATCGGACCGGTGACGGATTCGGGCGGGTAGGGCATCGGCTTGTTGCTGTAACGCGAAACGTCGTAACCGACGCGCTTGCGGTTCAGCTTCTCGAGAAGCAGCGGCGAAACGTGCCCGCCGCGGTTGTAACGCACGTCCACGATGAGACCGCCGCGATCGAACTCGGAGAGATAGCCGCGGTGGAATTCCGAGAAACCCCACGGACCCATGTCCGGAATGTGCACGTAGCCGATTTTGCCGCCGGTGCGTTCGTGCACGTAGCGGCGGTTCGCTTCGACCCAGGCGCGATAGCGCAATAATTGTTCGCTCGAAAGCGCTTTGACCGCGGCGCGTTTCTCGCCCGTCATCGTTTTTGCGACGACGGCGACGTCCTTGTCCGCCATGTTTACGAGCGCGCGGCTCGGCGAAAGGTCGCGCGTGAGCTGTTTGCCGCCGATCGCCAGCAGCACGTCGCCTTCGGAGAGCCCGAGGCCCGGTTCGGCGAGCGGCGAGTCCGTCTCGCGGTTCCACGAATCGCCGCGGTAGATGCGCGCGATTCTCCAGCCTCCGGCGGCTTCGTCCCACGCGTAATCCGCGCCGAGAAATCCGCGGTTGTACTCGGGCGGACGGCGCA
The DNA here is from genome assembly GCA_036826275.1 of Vulcanimicrobiaceae bacterium. Classification (GTDB taxonomy): domain Bacteria; phylum Vulcanimicrobiota; class Vulcanimicrobiia; order Vulcanimicrobiales; family Vulcanimicrobiaceae; genus DATGJX01. The sequence continues at coordinate 4,535 of DAISWS010000003.1, read as the reverse complement.
GATCGCCGCCGATCTCGTACGCGTGCGACGTGCCGAGTTCGCCGTGCATCTCCCAGATGACGTCCGAGAGCTCGGAACGCGTGCGAACGCGCGGCAGCAGGGTCTCATAGCGGTCGTACACGCGATCCCAGTCGATGTCCGACATGTCTTCGACCCAGAACTGCTCCGTCTGCAGACGCCAGGCCTCGCGGTACATCTGCTTCCACTCGCCGTGCGGATCGATCTCCACGTGCATGCGATCCAGATCGACCCAGCCGCTCTTGCGACCGGCCTCTCCAGGCGGTTTGATGTCGTCGTGTTCGTCGGGGAGATCTGCGAGCGCATCGATGACGCGAAGGCGATCCTGGGAGCGGTAGACCAGCGTATGATGGTCGCTGCCGAGCGCGACGCCGGCGACGTCCGTTGCAATGGTCGCGCAGCGCTGCTGTTCGAAATCGTATGCCAGCAGCGCGCCGCCGCCCTCGTCCTCGTCCCAGCTTCGATCGTGCGGCTTGATGCCGCGTACTTCGAACTTCGTGAAGAGCACGCGGTTGCGCACCGCCACGATTTGCCGGTATTCGCCTTCGTCGACCGGAAACGCGAGAATGCGCCCTTCGATGCCGTCGAAGTCGATCTCGATCCGCGGCGGTTTCTCCGATTTTTTCTTTTCTTCGTCCGCGGTATCGTGTTCGTGGTCGTGTTCGCGGTGGACGGGTTTGCGCTTCGGCGTGAACGGATTGGGGACGTCGCGGCGCAGGGTGAGCAAAAACGGGCGCTGCGCTTGCGGAAAGCTCAAATCGAACTGCAGCGCATCGTAGACCGGATCGAAATCGCGCGTCGAGATGAAATACAGGTACTTGCCTTCCGGATCCCAGGCCGGGCTTTGATCGACGCGCATGCGCGGCGTGACGTCGTACGTTTTTCCCGACTTGCACTTGACGATGCGGACGATGGCGGCGTTGTCCGCGCTGGGCCACCAGACGTATGCGAGCCACCGCCCGTCCGGCGAAAACGCCAGATCCGTGACGCGGTTGCCCAAGCTCGTGTCGATGATCCGCAGCGTGCCGTCCGCGTCGAGCATGCAGAGTTCGTACCGGTGATTTGCAAAAGCAATGCGGTCGTTCGCCGGCGAGCAGACGAGTTCGGTAACTCGCCCGACGTCCGTTTTCGTAAGCAACTGCACGGGAGCGGATGCGTCCGCTGCGTGAACGGCGAGCTGCTCGTAACCGTTCTCGTCCGTAACCGTGACGAACCGGTTGCCGTCGTGCATCCAAGCGATGCAGCGTTCGCGTACGGTACTGCCCTTGCCGTGATGCAGCGGCGCTTCTTCCCAAAACGGCATGGTGTACGGCTGGCCCCGCGCGATCACCGCGAGCGTGGTGCCGTCCGGCGAAGGCGCAAATTCATCGAGTTCTTCGGATCCGTCCACGAAGCGGCGCGCGGTCTGCGGCGCAGCCGATGGCGCAGTCACCGGAATCTCTCGATCCTCGTCGCGCTCGACGTCATAACAGAAGATCGAACCGCCCGACGTGTACGTGATGCGTTTGCCGTCGGTCGACGGAAAGCGCACGTAGTACTCGCTATGGTTCGTGTGGCGGCGCACGCCGCTGCCGTCGAGCGCGCACGAATAGATGTTGCCGATGCCCTCGTGATCGGCAAGGAAGAAGATGCGATCCGCGATCCACATCGGCCAGACCGGGTTGCCCGCGGGCAAACGCAAACGTTCGAACTCGCCGTGATGCTGCGCATCGATCCAGATCTCACCGGCCGTGCCGCCGCGATAGCGCTTCCACCGCGCCGGATCGACTTCGTTGCGTCCGATGACGAAGCGCCCGTCCGGCCCAGGAAAGATCGACTTCATATGGCCCAGGCCGATCTCGCGCGGCGTGCCGCCGTGCGGCGAGATTGCAAAGCCGCGCATTTCGCGCTCGTACCACGCGGTCGGGTTGCTTACGAAATAGATCTCGCTGCCGTCGGCGCTCCACGCGCAGGCCTGCGCCATCGTGCCGCCCAGGAACGTCAGGCGCGTGGGCCGTCCGCCGCCGGACGGCATTACGTACAGCTCCGGGTGCCCTTCATCGTTGGCGATGAACGCAATTTGGGAGCCGTCCGGCGAGATGCGCGGCGTCGTGCACGCTCCGGGCGTGGCGGTCAGGCGGACCGCCGCACCTCCGGTGAGCGGCGCGCTCCAGAGGTCATCCTCGCAAGCGAATACGACGCGGTCGCCGGCCACCGTGGCGTACCGATAATAGCCCTGTTCCATGAGCGGCACTAGGTTGGCGACGTAGCGCCTCCGTCCCGCTTGCATACGCAGTTACTTTGTGTTACAAAGTCATGTATGGCGCACGTGGCAATCATCATGGATGGCAACCGCCGGTGGGCGGCCTCGCGAGGATTACCACTGATCGAGGGTTACCGCCGCGGCGTTTCCGCCCTGCGGGAAGTGGTGGGCGCGGCCATCGACAACGGCATCGGCACGCTGACCGTCTACGGCTTTTCGACGGAGAACTGGCGGCGCGACGGCGGTGAAATCAGCATGCTCATGCAGCTCTGCGCTGCATTCGCTAGTACGGAAAAATCCGCGCTCGCGCGGCAAGGCGTGCGCGTGCGCATCATCGGCGACATCGAGCCGTTCCTGTTGCCGGCGCGTGCGGGACTGCGCGATTTGGTGAAGGCGACGCAACAGAACCGCCGCCTGACGCTCAATTTGGCGCTCAACTACAGCGGACGCGCGGAGATCGTTCGCGCGGCCCAATCGCTTGCGCGCGATATCGAGAATGGGCACATGCGTGCGGACGACGTCGACGAAGCAGCGATGCGATCGCGTCTGTACGCGCCCGGCATGCCGGACCCCGATTTGCTGATCCGGACGGGCGGCGATCTGCGCGTTTCAAATTTTTTGTTGTATCAAATCGCCTACACGGAACTGCTTACGCTGCCGATCATGTGGCCGGACTTTACCGCCGGTCATTTTTCGGAAGCGGTGCGGGCCTACAGCGAACGCGAGCGCCGTTTCGGCGCATAGGGATCCGGCACTTCGTGAAAGACGGGTTCCCCCGGCGCGGCTTCGCGCTGCATCGTCTGCCGGATCAGCGGAATCGTGCTATGGCCGTCCGCACGTTCCAGCAAACCGCTCAATGCGCGATAGACGAGCGCGCTGTCACGTAGCTGCACGAGCGGCGGCGTCAGTACGGGCGTTCCCGATAGCGGCTCCCACGGCGTGACGGCGCGGCCGTATGCGGTAAAGTCCGTCGCCGGAAAGCCGGCGATGCTGCGAAAAAGCAGCTCCGCATAGAGTGCGTTCGCCCAGCCGAAATACGCGCGCGTGAAGAGCCAGTACCCGTCGGGCCAAAAACTTTCATGGATCAAGCCGTCGTTCGAGTCGGTTTGCGCGAGCGTCGTAATGCTTTCCGCAGTTTCTGAAGCGGACGTCGCGGTCAATGCACGCGCGATGACGCCAAGCGGCCACACGAAGCCTTGCGGCGTGTGCGGGCTGCCCAAACCCGTTGCATAGACGCCGCTGAAATACCACGGGTTGGCCTTCGACAGAGCGAACGTGCGCGTATTCAGATACGCGGGGTCGTCCGCCGAGCACCAGCCGAGATACGGCAGCGACGTCAGATTTGGGACGTTTGCATCGTCCATGTAGAGATCGTGGCCCAGACCGTCGGTTTCATAGACGTACATCCAGCCGCCGTAGTGCGGATTCCACACGCGTCCGTAACGAATAATGCCTTCGTACACCGCGGCGGCAATGGAGTTTGCTTCGTTTGCAAGGTCCGAATCGCCGTAGCCGTCGAGCGCGAGGTGCGCGACGTCTTGCAGAGCAATCACGATGAGCGCCTGCTGCGGAACGTTGAACGGATACGTTGTGGGATCGTCCGACGGACGGAATGCGGACCAGATCATGCCGGTATCCGCACTGAACGCCTGCGTGGAGCTCGCGCCCGGGAACGTGTACCGGCTGCACCGCGCGTGCAACTGCTCGCAGCGCCACGTATCCACAACCTTTCGCATCGCTGCGTGCAACTGCGGCGTGTACAGAATGCGTCGATCCGCTTCTTGCCGGTACACCCAGGCGAGTATCATCGGCCATGCAAGCGATCCCGCCTCCCACTTGCGTTCCCAGACGGAATAGTCCGGGCGAAACGCATTCGCATACGGATCGGTGGTAATATTGCGCGCATCGCGCTCGATAACGCCCTGAAAACGCACGGCGAGAATGGGGAACGCCTTCGCAAAGCGGACGTACGGCAACGTTTGCGCGGAAGAATCACGCAGCCACATCGCCGGAATGTCTCCGGTCTGAACGTACGTCGTATCGTCGTCTTCGCTGTAGAAATCGGAAAACAGCGTATGGAAGAGCGTTTCGGGTTCGACCGGCCGCACGCGGTGGCCCGTGAGTGGGATGCTCAGCGGCTGCGCTTGCGCCGGGAGAGCAAGCGCGACAACGATCAACACGCAAACCGCTGCGCGCGCGGCCGCAATCACAGCGGCGTTATCGACAGCTCGCCGAGCGTACCGTCTGTTCGTACCGGCGCGGAGATGAGCAAGCG
>DAISWS010000002.1:19293-52620 GCA_036826275.1 Vulcanimicrobiaceae bacterium | reverse complement strand
GCCGTCGACATCAAACGCTCGGGCACGCGGCACGAAGAGCTGCTGCTCAGCGAAATCGAAATGCGCAAGATCTGGATGCTGCGCCGCGCGACGAGCGTGCTCAACAGCGGCGACATCACGGAGCTCATTCTCGACAAGATGGCGCAGACGCGCACGAACGACGAGTTCTTGCAGTCGGTCACGAAAGAAGCGCTTTCGTTATCGCGCGGCTACGACGAGGGCAACGGCAAGTACTAAGTCTTACAACCGGCGGGACATCCGTCATCGAAGACGCTCGAAAACCGCCATCCGTGGCGGTTTTCTGCTTCTCCGCTTTTTTGCGAAACAACGTTTTGAAAAAACATCCGTGTTTGCGCAAAAAAAGTCGGAGACTTCGTCGCCGGACATCCCGTCAGTTGCAAGACTTAGGACTTGCCTAGCGTAGAATATACGTATGGTTGTGCGCTCTTTCGTGCCGCTCGCGGTTGGAATAATTGCGCTTGCGCTGGCGGCGTGCGGCGGTACGTCGTCGCGATCGACGCAGGCGCCCGTGCCGTGTCCGCTCGCGGCGGGCGCGTACGCGATTCCTGCGCCGCCCGATCTGCTGTATCCGATGCCGGGCGCGACCGGCGTGCCTGACGGGGATTTCACGCTCGTGGTGGGCTACTCGAGTAGGCCGCCGCAGATGCAGCTCGTCACCGGGAGTGGAGTCATTCCCGCGCTCAGCAGCAACGCGTGGGGTCCGGCGCCGAGTCCGATGCCCTCGCCGGCTGCGACGCCGCGCTCATCTTCCGAGACGCTGTATGGCTTGGCCGTTCCGGCCTTGAGTGCACAGACAACCTATACCGCACAAGTCACCTTCGGTAATCCGCCCTGTCAAACGACGGAATCAGCGGGTTCTTTCACGACGCGATAGAAACGGCGCGCATGCAGTTGGACTGCGGCGTGTGCGTCATTCGCGAATGGAAGCGCGGCGATGAATGGGACTTGGTGCAGTCCGCCAACAACCCGAACGTCAGCCGCTACCTCACCGATCGTTTTCCGAGCCCGTATACGCTGCAAGACGCGTATGCGTGGATCGACCTCAACGAGGCCAAACGTAACAACACGAACTTCGCCATTACCGTCGGCGGCAGCGTCGCGGGAGGAATCGGGTATTCGCTCGGAGCGTACGAAACGCGTTTGACCGCGAGCATCGGCTATTGGCTCGCGCAGCCGTTTTGGGGGCGCGGCATCGCCACCGCTGCGCTGGAAAAGCTGACGGAGCATGCGTTTTCCGCGCACGGCTTGCGGCGTATCTCCTCGGTCGTCATGGCGCCGAACGTTGCATCGATGCGCGTGCTCGAAAAAGCGGGTTACGCTCGCGAAGGCGTCATGCGAAACGCGGTCGTCAAGCAGGGCGAGGTGTACGACCTCGTGCTGTTCGCAATGGTGCGCTGATGGCCGAACGCATGCGTCTGCAAAAATTTCTCGCCCACGCAGGCGTTGCATCGCGGCGCGCGGCCGAAGACCTGATCGTTCGCGGCAAAGTCCGCGTCAACGGCAAAGTCGTGCGCGAACTCGGCACGGTCGTGAGCACGGACGACCGCGTAGACGTGAGCGGAGCGGCGGTACGCGTGCAAACCGAAACCGCATATCTGGTGATGCACAAGCCGGAGAACGTGATGACGACGATGCGCGATCCGCAAGGGCGGCGCACCGTCGCCGATCTCATCCCGAAGGGCTTGCCTCGCATGGTGCCCGTCGGACGCCTGGATTATGACACCTCCGGCGTACTGCTGCTCACGAACGACGGCGAACTGGCGAACGTCCTTACGCATCCGCGCTTCGGCGTCGAAAAAACGTATCGTGCCATCGTCAAAGGGCGTCTGATGCCGGAGGAGATCAAGCGTCTGCAAAGCGGCGTCTTGCTCGAAGAATTCCGCGCGGGCAGCGCACGCGTGAAGGTGGTGGCCACGCGCCGCGACACGTCCGTCCTGGACATCACGATTCACGAAGGCAAGAACCGGCAGGTACGCCGCATGTTCGATGCAGTCGGGCATGCGGTCGTCGCGCTCGCCCGATTGCGTTTCGGTCCGCTGCGCCTGGGCGATCTGCCGCCCGGCCAAACGCGCCCACTGACGGAAAGGGAGTTGGCGCAACTGCGGAAACTGCTACCATGAGCCCGTGACGAATTTAAACGCGCTTCCGCACGCTTACAAACTTGCCCGGCGCGATGCGCGCCCGGACGGCAGCACCGTTCAACTGCCGAATGGGGCTGCTTTCGGCGGCGAGGCGGTCGCTATCTGCGCAGGTCCGTGCAGCGTCGAATCACGCGAACAGCTGCTGGCGACGGCGCAAGCGGTCGCCGCAAGCGGCGCAAACGTCTTACGCGGCGGCGCGTTCAAACCGCGAACCTCGCCGTATGCGTTTCAGGGCCTTGGCGCCGATGCGCTCATGATGCTTCGCGAAGCCGCGGACGAACATGGCATGGCGGTCGTCACCGAAGTGCTCGACCCGCGCGACGTTGCGCTCGTCGCTTCGCATGCGGACATGCTGCAGATCGGCGCTCGCAACATGCAAAACTTTAGTCTGCTGCGCGAAGCGGGCGAGAGCGGAAAACCCGTGCTGCTCAAGCGCGGCATGTCCGCAACGATTGACGAGTGGCTGATGGCGGCGGAATATTTGCTGGTAGCCGGCAATCCGAACGTCGTGCTGTGCGAACGCGGAGTGCGTTCGTTCGACAGCGCAACGCGCAATCTGCTCGACGTCGCCGCAGTGCCGCTCCTTCACTCGCTCACCCATCTGCCGGTCATCGTCGATCCGTCGCACGGTACCGGCGTGGCGAAGCTCGTCCCGCCCATGGCGCTGGCCGCAATGGCAGCGGGAGCGGACGGTCTGCTGATCGAGGTGCATCCGCATCCGGCGTCCGCCGCGTCCGACGGACAGCAATCGCTCACGTTCGAACAGTTTGAAGCGCTCATGCAGCAGGCGTCGACCGTGGCACGCGCCGTGGGCCGCCGAACGGGGGCTCGCGCGGTCACGCCGAGCGCCTAGCCTAACCGGAGAGCGCTCCTACGCCTGCACAGCAGGGGACCTCTTTGCCTTGCAAAACAGGGGTTGCCGGAGGCGCCGGAGGCGGGACGGCTTACTCGTGGGGGCAAACGGCCGACGAAAGCCGTTTTATTTTCGTTGAACAGCGGTACAAGGCTACGCGCCAACGTCTGCCTTCAACTAGCTACGCTTCGAGAAGTAGGAACAACACAACGCATGATTCGCTCTATTCGCATCGTCGCGGGTGCTACCGCGATCGCCGCCGCCGCGGCGTTCGCACTACCCGCTAACGCGCAATATTCGTCGGAATTCACCCCCGCCAAATTGGTGCGTCAAGGCACCACCTCCAAGGGCATTGCCGGCAGCGGTACCGTAATCGTTCAGGTCCAAGTTTACGCCAACGGTTCGCACAACGTGACGAAGATCATCAAGTCGACGAACTCCGGCGACAACGCCGCGGCGATGGATATTGCCGCGAAGTCCTCCTATCGTCCGGCGCACCGCGGTAAGAAGGCGGTCATGGCCTATTATGACTTCACGCTGAAGTTCAAAGGCCACGCGGTCGGCGGGTCGACTCAAACGGTGCAGCGCGGAAGCACGGCCGCTCGTGCGGACGCCTTGATCCACCAGGGCAAGTACAGCGCGGCCCGGTCGATGATTCAAGAGGCGCTCGAAAGCAATCCGAACGACTCCGTCCTCAACCAGGAACTCGGCACCGTGGATTACTTTATGGCGGATTATCCGTCCGCGGCCGCGGCATTCGACAAGGCCGCGAGCATCGCACCGACGTTCAAGGCCGTTGCCGCGCAATCGTACGCGTTGGCGGCGGTGAAGACCGCGGCGGCAGCCCCGCAGCAAGCGGTTTCGTACGGCAAGAAAGCCGCGCAGCTCGCGCCGGGCGCGAACTCGTACTACGCGCTGGGCAGCGCCGAGCTGCAAGCCGGTGATACTGCTTCGGCGGTGAGCGATCTGAAGAAAGCCTCTGACGCCGTCCAAAACGATCCGAAGACCGACAAGAAGACAAAAGTCGCCATCGCGTCGCAGCTGTACGCTGCATATGACAAAGCCGGCGATACGGCGGATGCTCAGAAGACGCTCGCGGCAATCAAGCAGATCGATCCGTCGAACACGGACGTGCAGACGCTGGAAGGCAACAGATACATCCAGCAGGCGAATGAGGCATCCAAAGCGGGCAATCATGCCGACGCGATCAAGGACTTCGAGCAAGCGGCAGCGCTGGGCTCGCCGCAGGTGCAGGTCACAGCGTACGCGGCGGCCGCGTTAGAAGAGAACGCACTGCTTCAAGATCAATCGACGAAAAACAAGACGTCGCTTACAAAAGACGATTACGGGAAGGTCAAGGCCTATGCCGACAAGGCGCTCGCAATCAACCCGAACGATGCGCTCGCGAATTACGCGGAGGGCGTGGCGCTCGCCGGGCAATGGATCGTCGGCAACAAGCAGGATGCGGGTCTAAAGGCCCAGGCTTTGGCAGCGCTCAACAAGGCGAAGGCTGCTGCCCAGGCTGCCGGCAACGTCTCTCTCTCGCTGAATATCGCAGGGTTCATCAAGAACACGCTGCAGTAACAGCGGGCGAAAGATAGATATTAAACGAGGACTTTCCGTGGGGGTGGGCCAAACCCGCCTTCGCGGAAACGGGGGTTGCCCCCGGTTCTTTTCTACTGTCTAGCGCACAATACGTTCCCGTCAAACGGGAGGGGTCGAAAGAATAGTGTTTTCCGGATTCATGGATCTGATGCACCAGGGCGGCTGGGATATGTGGCTGCTCCTGCTTATTTCAGTCGTCGGTCTCGCAGTCGTCATCGAGCGTCTCGTGTTCTTCGCGACGCAGCACGGCGACACCAAAGGCTTGCTGCGTGCAATCGGCGGCAAGATCGCCGGCGACGACATCGAGGGCGCCATCAAGGTGTGCCGTCAACAGCGCGGCATGCTGCCGCGCATTCTGGAGTTCGGTTTGGCCCGCGGTGAGAAAAACCGCGCGGACATCACCGACGCTCTTTCGATTGCGCTCATGGAGCACCTGAACTCGCTCGAGCGCAACCTCGGCATCATCGGTACGATTGCCGTTATCGCGCCGTTCGTCGGTCTGTTCGGTACGGTTCTCGGTATCATCCGCGCCTTCTCCGACATCGCGCTCAAGGGTAACTCGACGCCCGCCGTCGTTGCGGCCGGCGTTTCGGAAGCGCTCGTGACCACGGCGACCGGTCTTATCATCGCCGTCATCGCGGTCGTGTTCTTCAACTTCTTCAAGACGCGCATCAAGACGTACAACCAAGAGATGATCGTCGCGGCAAACCAGATGGCCGAAATGCTGCACTTCCACAACACGGGCTCGCCGATTCCGACCGACCTCTATCAGCCGGTCAAGTAGGTAGAACTACGTGGGACTGCTGTCCGCAAAACAAGACGAAGAGGTCATGGCGGAGATCAACATCACTCCGTTCACGGACGTCTTGCTCGTTTTGCTCATCATCTTCATGATCTTGGCGGCTCTTGTTACGCCGCCCGGTTTTGAAAAAGAGCTGCCGAACAACAACAACTCTCAACCCCTCAATCTCAAGCAGCACAACGACATCGAGGTCATCGTCAACAACAAGGGCGTCATTTTCGTCGACGGCCAGAAGACGGACGAAGGCGGCATCTACAACGTGATGCTGACCGAGCGCGCCAAACGCGGCAACAAGCACGTCTCGATTACCGCCGACGCCAAGTCGCCGTACGGTGTCATCATCCGGATCCTCGACGCAGCCCACATCGCCGGGTTGGAAGACGTCGGGTTCGTCACTTCATCGTAGTGGAGGTTTGAAGTAGTCCGTGGCCGTTTCAACAGGTCAAGGCGAAGAAGAAGTCATGTCGACCATCAACATCACGCCGTTCACGGACGTGTTGTTGGTTCTGCTGATTATCTTCATTATTCTCGCCTCGGTTACCAAAGAGCCGCCCCTGCCGTTAGCGAAGAACCGCGACAAGGTCCTGCCCTCGCAGATTGTGGTGCTCGTCGACAAGGACAACCACATCTCGATCGGTTCGAACACCGTCACGATTCAGCAAGCCAAAGCTGCATTTGAGGATCTTCAAAACAATACGGGGCACAAGTTCAAGAGCGTCATCATCAAGGCGGATCCGAGAGCCGACTACGGCACGATCCTCCAGGTGATGGATGCGGCGAAATCCGTGGATCTTACGGAGTTCGGCTTAGCCAATAAAACCGAGGGAAGCAAAACCTAGAGATGCCGAAGAAAGATAATTCGCCGTTTATCACGACGGGCGAACGCGTTGCCAACTTTATGGGTTGGGCGTTCGTCATCTCGCTTTTCGTGCATTTCATGCTTGGTCCGTTGTTGCCGCGCTTGAACCAACACAACGAGGATCAAACGGTCGAGAAGGTTTCGGTTACCAAGAAAATTCAGGTCAAGGTGCCGACGCCGCCGCCGCCGACGCCGACGCCGCCGCCGCCGAAAACGACTCCGCCGCCCAAGCCGCAGCCGCAGCAGCAACAGCACACCATGATCAAGGTCAACGTGCCGAAGACGCACAGTGAAAGCAACACGACCTCGAGCGAAGCGAAGTACGTTCCACCGCCGAAGGGCTCCGAGAACGGCATTCCGCAAGGCACCGTTGCCAGTGCGCCGCCGGCGCCGGTATCGACGGTTCCGCCGGGGACGCCGAAACCTGCGTGTAAGAATCCGTATCAAGATGCGACGGTCGTCAATCAAGTGACGCCGGAGTACCCCGATCAAGCTCGCGATCTCGGCCTTGGTGAAGTCCAGGTCGCGGTTGAAGTCACGATCGGTCCGTCGGGCAACCTCATCAACGCGAAGATCGCGCAGAGCGCGAACAACATGTCGATGGATCAAGCGGCAATCGCCGCGGCACGTCAATCGACGTACGCGCCGAAGATTGTCAACTGTCAGCCGCAAACCGGTGACTACCTGTTCCGCGTAACGTTCGACCCCAATAGCTAACAGGTAGCCGCAATGCGGCAAACGCACCGCCGGCAAGGCGCTTCCGAAAGGGAGCGCCTTGCGCTTTTGGGAAGCGCCGCCGTATGAGCGCGTCGCGCGCCCGCAAGATCATGATTGCCGCGGTAGCTCTTTCTTTGCTGCTGCATCTGATTCTCGCGGGCTACATCCCATGGCCGTTTAACCGGCCGTCCGAACAAACGCAAATCGTTCGAGTTCGGCAGGTTACGATCGCGCGCATCGTGCCGCACACGCCGCCGCCGTCCACGCCGGCACCGACGCCGCTCGTGACGCCCGCCGCCAAAGTGAAAGTGGTTCCTCCGGCAGTGACCGCGCGGGGCACGAAAGGCTCGCGCGTTGCGATCGCCGCCGTACCCGTGCGTTCGGTGTCCACGACCGCGCCGGCGACGGCTGTGCCGGCGCCGCGCGCGACGAGTACGGCCACCGCGTGCCTGTTTCACGATATCTCACCGGCGGTCGCTGCCACCGAAGATCCTGCGTCGCTCGACATACCCCCGCAGGCGCGCGCATCGCGCGTGAGCGGCACCGCGCAGATTCAGGTGCAGATCGATCCTAAAGGCGCCGTGACGAACGCCGCCGTTTCACAGTCATCGGGAAACTCGGGCCTCGACGCGGTCGCCATGCAGATGGCCAAAAGCGCATCGTACTCGCCCGCGCTCGTCAAATGCAAACCCGTCGCATCGACGTACACGTACAGCGTAAAGTTCGTGGCCTGGTAGCGGCGACGCGTTTGCGGCTAGATAACGCCCATGTCGCGCAGTAAGCGCAGTGTGTCGATGTACCGGTTCAAGTCGAGTTGCGTGTCGTCATCGACGTCGACGAACGACACGCCGGTGCGATAGCGCTGCAGCATCGGATCGAAGCGCGACCAGCGCACCATGCCTTTGAGACGGATCATGGGCCGCGCGTCGCCGCGCAGTTCGAGCTGTACGGTCAGCGGCGCATCCTTCTGAAGCTCCGCATTCGTGATCATAGCCATCCCGCCGATCGCGATGTCGTACGTTTCGGTGAATTCCGGAGCGAACTCGTCCGAGATGCTGTACGACACGAGCAGCGTGTCGCCGACGCGTTCGAATTCACGGTGGTGTCCGAAGCTTTCGTCGTGCGCGTGCTCGGCGTGGGGATCCTCTGTCACAAGGGCCACCTTAGGCCTCCCAAGGAGCAATCCTCCCGGCGCCGTATCCTCGGCTCCGTGACATTCGACCAAGCCATGGCGCTTGCGGTCTTACAGGGCGTCAGCGAGCTTTTCCCCGTCAGCAGTCTCGGCCAGACGATCCTCATTCCTGCACTTTTGCACTGGAAGAACATCAACCGCGCCGATCCGACGTTCCTTGCGTTCGTAACGGTGCTCCATTTGGGCACGGCCCTCGCGCTGCTCGTTTTCTACCGTCGCACGTGGGTGCGCATCGTGCGCGCGTTCATCGGCAGCGTGGTGCGCGGCAAAATTACCGCCGATCCGGACGAGCGGCTCGCGTGGCTGCTCGTCGTCGGCTCGATTCCGGTCGGCTTGCTCGGCGTGCTTCTCAAAGATCCGGTGCGCAAGTTCTTCGGAAGCGCGGCGCTCGCGGCCGCATTTCTGATCTTCAACGCGTTCATCATGTTCTTCGGCGAGTATTTGCGGCGCAGGCAAAAACAGCAGTATGGACGCCCCGATAAAGGAATTGCGCAGCTGACGTGGCTCGAAAGCGTCGGCGTCGGATTCGGTCAGTCATTCGCGTTGTTTCCGGGCATCTCGCGTTCGGGCGCGTCGATGGTGGCGGGTTTGCTTGCGAACCTCAATCATGAAGACGCCGCGAATTACTCGTTCCTCCTGGCGACGCCCGTTATCTTGGCTGCCGGGCTGCTCGAGGTACCGGATTTGCTCGGTCCCGGCCGGCATTTGGTGCTGTTTCAGGCCCTCATAGGCGGAATCGTCGCCGGCATTGCCGCATATTTGTCCGTTGCATTTCTCGTTCGGTATTTCGAACGGAACGATCTGCGCCCGTTCGGCTGGTACTGCTTGCTGTTCGGCGCGCTCTGCCTCGCACTCGCGCTCAAGGGAGTCATCCGATGAAAGTTCTCGCAGCCGTCCTCGGCGTAATTTTCGTGATCCTCGCGATTCTCACCGCAACCGGTGCCGTCTCCGCCGTGCCGGCGATCGGCCTGGACGGACACCATCATACAAAGCACACGATCCTCTTTGCCGTGATCGCGATACTGTGCTTCGTGTGGGCCCGGATGTCGACGGAAGCGGCTACTTCGTCCCGATAAGATAGATTTCGCGCGAATGTGGAGAGCGTATCTCCACGTGCGGCCGCGCGTTACGCATGTGCGGTTCGAATTCGCGCAAGCGCTGTTCGGACGTCTGTAAAATGACGACGGGATAGTCGGCAGCGCTGGACAGCACGCTCGCGATCGCTTTCGCGTAGCCGTGTTCGTCCGCACTGCGCTGCCCGAAGAGCGAATCGCGGTACGCATGCTCGATGTTGTAGTACGGGTTGCCTTGCCACCACGCTTCCCACATCCAGATGCGTGCATCCGCGCTTCGGAACGAGTTGCGCGCAGGCGGCGCGAGAAACAGCGCGTCGGCAGGTTGAGCGCCGATCGTCGAAAGCACGTCGGATTGACGCACGGTATTGCGGCGCAGGTTCGTTCCCACCCATTGCTCGGTTTTGCGAATGTAATTCCACGCAAGCTCGCTGGGCGGGATGTCTTGCATGTCATCCGGGAACTGCGCTTTCTGCAGCCAATAGCAGAGCACGTTCCACAAACCGAGGATTGCCAGACCGGTCTGGCCGTCGCTGCGCAGATTGCGCACGTTGTCGTGCCAAACGCCCAGATAGATGCACTGCTCTTCGGTGAAGAAGACGCCTTCCCACGCCTTGAAAAGATCGATGGCGTAGATGCGTCCGGGAAGCATCTCGACGATCTCCGCCACTTCGCTGTCGCGCAGGATCGTGAAGTCGTTGACGACCAGACCTTGTCCGACGCGAACGAACCATTCGACCAAGTCGCCGCCGTGGGCGGCAAAGCCGTGGCGCTTCAAATAATTGAGGTGCGTCGGAATGCCCATGAACGGGTCGACGATGCTCGTGCAGCCATGCTCGCGCAGAATTTCCTCGAGCCGTGAAGCGGAGATCCGCCGCGTCCGCTCGTGCAGTTCGATCATGCGCGCGCTTTCACGGCTTCCCCGAGTGCCCGTATCACGTGCGGATCGAATTGCGTGCCGGACGCGGTTTCAAGCCGCGCGATGGGCACCGTGCGTTCCTCGGTGATGCGGCTGCGGTAAGCTTCGTCGATCGCGTCGTACGCAAGTGCGGCCGCAAGAATCTGAGCGCCGCGCGGGATGGCGTCGTGCCGAAGCCCGTCCGGTGCCCCTGTGCCGTCGTACCACTCGGCGCGCGCGCGCAGAACCGGCGCTAGCCGCGAGAGGAACCGGCACTGTGCGAGCAGATTGGCTGCGGCGAGCGCATGTTCGGCGCGCCGTTCGATACCGAGACGGGCGAGCGGGTCGAATTGCGACGATTCGAGCTGCGCGGCGCGCAGTTCGCCGATTCCGAAGAGCAGCGAAGCGAACGTGACATCGCGCAGGGCATCCCCGTCGCAACCGAGCTGCGTGGCGATCTCTTGAGCGCACCGCGCGACGCGCGGCGCGCGCCCAGGCGTGCCGTTGTGCAGATCGACTTGCGCCGAAAACATCTGCAAAACGTCGAGCAGCGGTGTGCGATCGACGCGAAGCGCGTCACCCGCCGGCGCGATCGATTCGATTTCGCCGCCCGTCGTATGAAACCACATGATGAACGTGCGCGCGCAGTCCGGTGCGAACCGGCGCCCGCTATCCATCGTGATCGCGGTCAACGCATCTTCGGGATCCTCGGCGGTCGCGTACGCTCCGGCGATATGCAGCAGTTGCGCGGTCTTTGGAATACCGGACCAGCGCAGCTGATCGGGATAGCCGGTGCCGTCCCAGCATTCGGCTTGCCAGCGCACGATGTCGGCGGTAGCATCCGGCAGCGCCGCGATCCGTTCGCACATGCGCGCGCCGTCCGCCGGAATGTCCCAACTCAGCATCGTCAGCTCGCGTTCCGGCAGCGGCTCTGCTTTGGCGAGCGATCCGTTACCGAGCGCGCCGATATTGCGCAAACGCGCTGCAAAGTACAGCGCGTCTATTTCGTCTTGCGCGAAACCGGCAAGGCTGGCCATTGCCGTTGCCAGCGAAGCAACACGCTCGCCGTCCTCCGCTGCACCGCCGGCGGCATAGTCGGCGACCATGCCGAAGAACGCGAGCACCTCACCGAGGGCCACGGACTCGGGGCTCGAACTCCCGCCTGTACCTTCCGCCAAGGACATCTCACTCGTCGTTTTTCTATTACCGTGCCGAAACCCTCACACTTCGCCGACGACGGCAGCATTTTTATGGTAGACGTCTCGGGCAAAGCCGCGACTGCGCGCAGTGCTCGGGCGCAGGCGCGCATTCGTCTTGGGCCGGACGCCGCGGCAGCTTTGCGTGAGGCGACGCTGACCAAGGGCGATGCGTTCGCGACCGCACAAATCGCGGGGATCATGGCCGCCAAGCAAACACCGGCGCTGATCCCGTTAACCCACGGCATCCCGCTGGCCAAGGTTGACGTGACGTTTTCGTGGGACGGCGACGTACTGGTGATCGAAGCAGCCGCATCCACCGTCGCGCAAACCGGTGTCGAGATGGAGGCGATGGTTGCCGCGGCCGTAAGCGCCTTGACCATCTACGACATGGCCAAGGCCGTTGAGAAAGGGATCGTGATCGAATCGGTGCGCTTGCTCGAAAAGACCGGCGGAAAGAGTGGGACCTGGCATGCGCGGTAACGTCGCGCTCATCGTGCTCTCCGACCGCGCCGCAGCCGGCACGCGTGCAGACGGTTGCATACCGGTGATGCGCGAACGTTTGGCGGACGCGTACGACATCGTGCGGGAGAGCGTCTTGCCCGACGACGCCGGCGCATTGCAGGCGGAACTCATCGATCTCTGCGACAGCGGCACGGCGTCACTCATCTTGACCAGCGGCGGTACCGGTCTCGGTCCGCGGGATCGTACGCCGCAAGCGACGGCAGCGATTCTCGACTATGAAGTTCCCGGCATCGCCGAAGCGATCCGCAGCGCCTCGCTGCGCATCGTGCAGACGGCGATGCTTTCGCGCGGCATAGCCGGCGTTCGCCACCGCACGCTTATCGTGAATTTGCCCGGCAGCCCGAAAGCGGTGGGGGAAGCGCTCGATGTGGTGCTTCCCGTATTGCCGCACGCGATGGAACTGCTCGGCGGCGAAGTCGACCACGGCTAGCTCATGGATTTTTCGCAGGCACAACACTATCTGCTCGGGACGCTGAACGAAACCGCCTCCCGGCGCGAGCCGTACCGCTTGGATCGCATGCGCCAATTCTTGCGCGAACTCGGCGACCCGCAGGAGCAATATCCGGTGCTGCACGTCGGCGGTACGAGCGGCAAAGGCTCGACGTCGACGATGCTCGCATCGATACTCACGGCATCGGGAAGACGCACCGGCCTGCACACCAAGCCGCATCTGCGATCGATGACGGAGCGCGCGCGCATCGACGATGCAGCCATTCCGGAAGAGCATTTCGCGGAGCTGCTCGATGCGATGATGCCGGCGATAGAACGTGTCACGGGGCAGTTTTCGCGCCCGTCGTATTACGAAACGCTGCTCGCGCTCGCGTTCGCGTACTTTGCTCAGGAACGCGTCGACGCGGCCGTTATCGAAGTGGGCGTCGGGGGAAAGCTGGACGGCACGAACGTGCTCCAGCGGCCCCGTGTGAGCGTCATCACCAACGTCGGTCTGGATCATACGGATATTCTCGGTGAAACCGTTGAGGAAATCGCCGCAGATAAAGCAGGCATCGCGCGTGCGGGCGTGCCGCTCGTGAGCGCCGTCGATCATCCCGGAGCGCGCGCGGTGATCGAAGCGCAGTGCCTGCAGGCGGGCGCGCCATTTTTATCCGTGCTCGATCTCACGGCGATCGACCCCCGTCCGTCGGCGCCTTTTACGCAAGCGTTCACGCTCAAAACACCGGCGCGCAGCTACGATATCGCGCTGCCGGTGCTCGGAACGTTTCAACGGCGAAACGCCGCGACGGCAGTACTGGCGATCGAGCAGCTCGACGAGGATTTGCGTCCGCCGGCCGAGGCGATCGAGCGCGGCCTGGGCCGCTTCAATCTTGCGGGGCGCATGGAATACTTTCCGTCGCATCCCGCCGTCCTGTTCGACGTCGCGCACAATCCCGACAAGGCGGCGCATCTGGTCGATTCACTCGAAACCGCATTTCCCGGGCGGCACTTCCGCTGCATCATCGCGGTCGGTGAAGGCAAAAACGCACAAGATATTTTGCATGCGTTCACCGAGCTGCCGGCGACGTACACGTTTACGTCGTTCGAAACGCAAGGCCGCGTTGCCACAAAACCTGCGCGGCTGCTAAGCATGGCCGAGTCGCTCGGCATGTCGGGGCGCGCGGTCGCCGATCCGGTGGAAGCGCTGAATATCGCGCGCCGCAATTCGGCGGCAGACGACGTCATCGTCGTGACCGGTTCCACGTTCGTCGTAGCGCAGGTGCGCGAGTGGTGGATGGAGCACGTCGTTGCAGCTGAACCTGCCCGCTAAACGCGGTGCTCTGCACGTTCGCGGCCGCGAACTTCGCTGGGGCGAGCGCACGTATCTGATGGGAATCGTCAACGTCACCCCCGATTCATTTTCCGGAGACGGTACGCTCGCACCGGCCGATGCCGTAGCGCACGCACTCGTGCAGCACGATCGATCGTCCGACATTCTCGACGTCGGCGCGGAATCGACGCGTCCCGGACACGTTCCCGTCGACGAAACAACCGAATGTGCGCGGCTGATCCCCGTACTGCAAGGCCTGCGGCGCGCGTTGCCCGATGCGATCATTTCGGCGGACACCTATAAGGCGGACGTCTTCCGTGCCGCGCATGCTGCGGGCGCCGACATGCTCAATTCCGTGTGGGGCTTGCCCGATGCGCTGCTCGAAGCTGCGGCGGAATGCGGTGCGCCGGTGGTGATTATGCACAATAAACGATACGCCGACTATGACGCGCCGGTGATGGACGAGGTCCTGCGTTTTCTCGCGGAAGCAGCGCAGCGCGCGTTGCGCGCGGGCATTCCCGCGGAGCACGTGATACTCGATCCCGGCATTGGATTCGGGAAGACGCCGGACCACAACATCGCCGTTCTGCGCGAGCTTCACCGGCTCGTCGCGCTGGGCTTTCCGACACTGATCGGCACATCGCGCAAGTCGACGATCGGCAAACTTACCGGCAAGAAACCGCCGCTGCGCACGCACGGAACGAGCGCGACGACTGCGCTCGCTATCGCTGCGGGCATCGACGTGGTTCGCGTGCATGACGTCGATGAAGCGCGCGATGCCGTCAGCGTCAGCGATGCGATCGTGCGCGACTGGAGGCCGCCGTCATGGACGTGATTGCGCTGAACGGCATCCGCGTATCCGGGCGGCACGGCGCCAATCCCGGCGAACGTGATGCGGAGCAGCCGTTCGATATCGATGTGCGCGCGGAGATCGATCTTTCGGCCGCTTCGCAAAGCGACGATCTCGGCGATACGCTGAACTATGCGCAGCTGCACCAGCGGATCGCCGCCATCGTGCAATCGACGTCGTTTCAACTGCTCGAACGGCTGGCGGGCGAGATTCTGAACGACCTGTTCCGCGATCCGCGCGTTGCGCGCGCGCGGGTGCGCATCGGCAAACCGCAGCTGCTCGAAGGCGCGACGCCCAGTGTCTGCTTGCGCCGCGAAAATCCGCGCTACCGCGCCGCCTTTCCGTAAAAGATGCATCGCGCCGCCATTGGCCTGGGCTCGAATCTGGGGAATCCGGCGGCAAACGTGCGGCGCGCCGTTGCTGCCCTTTCAACTGTCGGAACTGTAAGCAGCGTCTCCCGCCTGTACGTCAGCAAACCGTGGGGGAAAGGGGATCAGCCGGACTTCTGCAACGCCGTGGCACTCGTCGATACGGATCTTCGGCCAGGCGAACTCCTTGCCGCGCTCAAGTCGCTGGAACGGACGCTTGGCCGCACGGCCGGGGAGCGCTGGGGCCCTCGCGTCATCGATTTGGATATTCTGACGTATGGCGATCTCGCGGTGAACGAGCCCGATCTGCGGATTCCGCATCCGCACTTGCACGAGCGGGCGTTCGCGCTGGTACCTCTTGCGGAGCTGGACCCCCGGTTTGCCCCGGCAGTGGCGGCCCTACCCCCCGGCGAAACGGTAGCGCTCATGTCCGAGGATGAACTGCAAACCGCCGACGCGGCCGCGCGGCTTACCGGTCGCGTGCGCGCGCTGGCGAAGGCCTTTCTTGAGACCGACCTGGTGCGGCTGCGCATCGAGGACGCGAACGAGGATGCGTTCGAGCTGCGCCGGCGGCCGCTTCACGCTCCGCTTCAGTCCCACGCGCAAGCCCAGACCGCTCCCGCCGCGCCGCCGCTCAATCTGCATCCGATTAAAGCGGATCTCGTCGGTGTATTCCGTCTGAGCCGGCCTGCGGTCTGCGAAGGTGAGATGCTCGACGGCGATCGCGAGCTCGCGTACGTCGATGCGCTCGGCATTCGCAATCCCGTCCGCTCGCTCGGCGGCGGCCGCATCGTCTCCGTCCATTGCCAGGACGGCGAGCCCGTCGAATACGGCCAAGTGCTCTTCGAGATCGACAGGGGCTAGTGCTTAAAAAAGTACTGATCGCTAACCGCGGTGAGATCGCGCTGCGTATCAATCGAGCGTGCCGGGAACTCGGCGTGCAGACCGTTGCGATATTCTCGGAAGCGGATCGTAATTCGCTGCACGTGCGTCATGCCGACGAAGCATTTTGCGTTGGTCCCGGCCCGGTGCCGCGCTCGTATTTGAATATTCCGAACATCATCTCGACGGCGCTGATTACCGGCTGCGATGCCGTGCATCCGGGGTACGGTTTTCTTGCGGAAAACGCGCGCTTCGCGGAGATTTGCGCGGATCACGGCTTGACGTTCATCGGACCCAAGCCCGAAGTGATCGCCGCAATGGGCGATAAAGCGACCGCAAAACGCGTGATGCGTGAAGCCGGCGTTGCCACCACGCCCGGCACGGACATTCTCAGCTCGACCGGTGAGGCGCTCGAGGCCGCAAAAAAGATCGGGTATCCCGTGCTGCTCAAAGCGACGGCGGGCGGCGGCGGCAAGGGCATGCGCGTCGTGAACGCGCCCGAAGAACTCGAACGCGCGTACGCATCGGCGACCGCCGAGGCAGAAGCGGGCTTCAAAGACGGCCGGCTCTACATGGAGAAACTCATCGTCAAGCCGCGCCATATCGAAGTGCAAATTCTCGGCGATAGTTTCGGCAACGTCGTGCATTTGGGCGAGCGCGACTGTTCGGTGCAAAAGCCCTCGCATCAAAAACTCATCGAAGAGGCGCCCGCGCCGAATCTTGCGGCAAAAGCGCGCGGCGCGCTGCACGACATGGCCGTGCGCGCAGCCCAAGCGGTCAACTACAGCAATGCGGGAACGCTCGAGTTTCTCGTAAGCGGCGACTTGGTGTATTTCATGGAGATGAATACGCGCATTCAAGTCGAGCACCCGGTTACCGAGATGGTCTACAACATCGACCTCGTCAAAGAACAAATTCGCGTTGCCGCCGGCGAGCAGCTCGGCTATACGCAAGCCGACCTCAAACCTTCGGGCCACGCGATCGAGTGCCGTATCAACGCCGAGGATCCGCGCAACAATTTTGCGCCTGCGGCGGGTACGCTGACCAACGTGGTGTTTCCGGGCGGCCCCGGCATCCGCGTCGATACGCACGTGTATTCGGGCGCAATGGTGCCGCCGTTCTACGATTCGATGATCGCGAAGATTATTGCCGCCGGCGAAACGCGGGATGCGGCAATCGCGCGCATGGAACGCGCGCTGCGAGAAACCGTTATCGAGGGCGTGAACACGACGATCGAACAGTGCCTGGAAATCTTGGCCGCGCAACCGTTCCGCAGCGGCCGCTATTCGATCGATTTCCTGCCCAGTCTCATGCAAGCCGCCGTTCCGGTCTAGGAGTTTCCGTTGCCTTCCCGCCGCATGGCGCGCGAGCTCGCGCTGCAAGCCCTCTTCTCGGTCGAAGTCGGGCATCGCGATGCCGCCGAAGTCCTCGACGAGTACCTTTCGTCCTTCAGCGAGAGCGCTCAGCGGCTTTTCGTGAAAGACTTGGTACTCGGTACGCTCGAACATGCAGGGGAAAGCGACGAGCAGATCACGCCGCTCTTGGAGGGCTGGACAATCGAACGTTTGCCGACCATCGACCGTTTACTCTTGCGTATGGCGGCTTTTGAATTGCAGCACCGTCCCCAGACGCCGCGTCCGGTGATCATCAACGAAGCGGTCGAGTTGGCCAAACGCTTTTCAACCGAAGATTCAGGCCGGTTCGTGAACGGCGTGCTCTCGGCGCTCGTGCGCGGGAACGGCCATGCCTAGATTCCTGAAGATCGCGGGCGTGACGCTGCTGCTCGTCGTGCTCTTCGTTGCGGGTTCGATTGCCGGCATCGTGAGCGCGTACTCGCGCAATCTTCCCGACATTAGCCGCATGGCGGATTATCAGCCGGCCCGATCCACCCGCATCTACGCGCGGGACGGTTCGCTGCTCGCGACCCTTTACAAAGAAAACCGCATCTGGGTTCCGATCGAAAAGATTCCGCCCAACGTGCGCGACGCATTCATTGCCAACGAGGATCACAATTTCTATCACCACCACGGCGTCGATTTCGGGGGCATCGTCCGCGCCGCGTTTGCGGACCTGACGCGCCACCACATCGAGCAGGGCGCATCCACGATCACGCAGCAGCTCGCGCGCGGCTTGTTCCTTACGGACAAACAGACGATCTCGCGCAAGATTCAGGAAGCGCTGCTTGCGATGGAGATCGAGCGCTACTACACCAAGGACGAAATCCTCGAGCGCTATCTCAATCTCATTTATCTGGGCTCGGGCGCATACGGCGTCGATGCGGCGGCGCATACGTACTTCGGGCGCAGCGTGGACAAACTGACGCTCGGGCAGTCCGCGATGCTCGCCGGACTGGTCGCGGCGCCGTCGGATTACTCGCCGTACGTAAATTTGCAACTCGCGAAAGAGCGCCAGGGGCACGTGCTCGACCGCATGGCCGACAGCGGCTATATCACGACCGCGCAAGCGGATGCCGCGAAAACGGCGCCGCTCGAACTCGCGGGCGAGCGTCCTGCCGGATTGCAAGGGTTCCACGCTCCGTGGTTTACGACATACGCCGTTGCGCAGTTGGAGCACCAGTTCGGCAAACAGGCGGCGTACGAAGGCGGCCTGCAAGTGTATACGACCGTCGATCCACACATGGAGAAGCTCGCACAAGAAGCCGTCGATTGGGGCATCAACGAAGGTAAACTCGAAGGCATCGGCGCGGATCAGGCGGCGCTCGTCGCGATCCGGCCGTCAACGGGCGAAATTCTGGCGATGATCGGCGGAACGCATTTCTCGCTGGAAAATCAGTTCAACCGCGCATGGCAGGCGCATCGCCAGCCGGGGTCGTCGTTCAAAGCGTATGTGTACACCGCTGCAATCGACAGCGGCATGCCGCCTACGACGATCATCGATGATTCCCCCGTCAGCTATCCGATGGGCGACGGCACGACGTGGTCGCCGGAGAATGACGATCACAGTTACATGGGGCCGGTGACGCTGCGCGTCGCGCTCGCGCAGAGCCGCAACGTCGTCGCGGTAAAACTGCTCGAAATGCTGGGAGTCGATCGCGTCATCGAATACGCCCACCGCATGGGCGTGCAGTCGACGCTCGAACCGAATCTTTCGCTTGCGCTCGGAACGTCGGTCGTCACGCCGCTCGACCAAGCCACGGGCTACGCAACGCTTGCAAATCAAGGCGTGCACATCCCGCCGTCACCGTTCCGCATGGTCAAAGATTCGCTCGGAAACACGGTGCTCGACGATCAGTATCCCGAGCAAACCGAAGTCGTGAGCGCCGGGACAGCGTACGTCATGACCACGATGTTGGAAGACGTCATCAATCACGGAACGGGATATCCGAATGCGATTATCGGCCGTCCCGCTGCGGGCAAAACCGGAACCACCTCCGATTTTCGCGACGCCTGGTTCGTCGGATTCACGCCGGATCTGGTGACGGCGGTGTGGATCGGTAACGACAACTACCATCCGATGAACGAGTCGTACGGCGGCGATATTCCCGCGCGCATTTGGGCGCGCTTTATGAAAGGCGCGCTCGAACACGTTGCCAAGCACGACTTCGTTTTCCCCGGCGATGAGGTGAAGAAGGTCGCGAGCTGCGGCGGCGGTTACGGTCCGTACGAGTACTATCTCGCGGGAACCGAACCGGTCACGCCGTGCGGACGTCCGCAGCCGCTCAAACAGGCAGCCTCGATTACGGGACCGGTGGGCATCAGCAATAACTCGGCCAGCATGCCGCCCGCACCGACGTTTTCGCCGGAGCCGACGGCGCCGCCGGTGCAAACGACGCAGCCGCCCGACAGCGTCGGCGACGGGCAGAATTACGTTCCGCTGGACTCGCCCTCGCCGCAGGCAACGCAGCTTCCCCGGCGCTGACGATGTTTCAGGATTCGCTGTTCTCGCAACGGGCCGCCGCCTCGCCTGCGCCGGCCGAGAGCGTGCAGGGCGTTAGCCGCGTCGTCGATTACATCAAGCGGATCATTGAAGGAAACAAGACGCTTGCCGGCATCCGTGTGCGCGGCGAAGTCACGGAGCTGCGCGAGCGCAACGGGCGGCTCTATTTTTCGCTCAAGGAAAATGCCGACACGCTGCGGTGCATGGTGTGGTCGAATGCGGCCGCAAAACTGCCCGCGTTCAAGAACGGCGAGGAGATCATTTGCGGCGGTACGTTCAGTGCGTACACGCCGCACAGCGTCTACGAACTCATCGTCACGAGCATCGAGCAAACGGGCATCGGCGCGCTGTATGCGCAGTTCGAGGCACTCAAGGAGCAGTTTCGCAAAGAAGGACTCTTCGAGGAATCACGCAAGCGGCCGTTGCCGGCGTTTCCGCGCCGTATCGCCGTCGTGTCCGCGGAGGGCGGCAAAGGCGTCGAAGACTTTTTTACGATCATCCGCCGGGATGCGCCCTTTATGAGCATCGTCCAAATAGATACGCGCGTGCAGGGCAACGGCGCGGAGTTGGACATTGCCGAGGCGATAGACAACGCATCCAAGCGCGACGTCGATCTGATCGTCGTGACGCGGGGCGGCGGATCGTACGAAGATCTGTTTCCGTTCAATCGCGAGCCGGTCGTCCGAGCGATTCTGCGCGCGAAAAAACCGGTGATCTCGGCGGTGGGCCACACGGCCGACGTCCATCTGAGCGATCTCGTCGCGGACAAGTATTTCGAGACGCCTTCCAACGCCGCAAATTTTCTTGCCGAGATCGGTGGCCGCTTCGAGCGGCGCATCGCCGATGCGCTTTCGCGCATCACGCATGCCGCTCGCTCGATCTTTACCGCGCGCGCCCAGTCGTTCGACTATGCCTGCGCCCGGCTCAACGCGGGCATTCAGCATGCGCTTCGCGAGCGCGAGCGCAATCTTCATGCGCTCGAACGGCGCATCAACGCGCATACGCCGCAGCGCGGTTTGTCCGATCGCCTGCAGCGGATTGCCGCGTTGCGTTCGCGGCTGGACGCTTGCGCGCGCTACTTTGGCGCACCGCGCCGCGAGGCGCTCACGCGCGTGGACGAACGGCTCGGGCGCCTGCAGCCGGCGGCGCTTCGAATGCACCGCGAGCAGCTCGCGCGAATAACGACGCGGTTGAATGGCCTCGACCCGCATACGCTTCTGGCGCGCGGCTATGCGATCGTTACCGTGGACGGGCACGCAGTCACGAAAGCCGCGGACGTTCCCCGCGGCGCATTGATTGAAGCACAGCTCCAGCATGGAAAACTGCACGCGCGGGTCGAACGGAGAGACACCGATGGCTGATCAGAAACCGGGTGCCTTCGAGCAGAAAATCGCGCGTCTCGAAGCGATCGTCAAAGAACTCGAGAACGGCAGCGTCGAGCTGGACCGCGCCGTCGCGCTGTTCAAAGAAGGCAAATCGCTCGCCGGCGAATGTGAAACGCTCCTCAAAGGCGCGCAGCAACAGATCGACAAGGCGATGGAGCAGACGGGCGCACAAGCCGCCGCGGACTCCGACGAGATTCCGTTTTAGCGCGCAGCCGCAAGCCAGCTTTATCTGCTGTTCTTGCGCTAAACCGGGTAAGAAATACCGGAGGTGCAATTCGTGACTACCGGTATTACAAGAGAACAGCAAGTCGAGGGAATCGTTGCCGGCGGGCGTGCGCTTAGCGGGCGAACTTCGTGGGGCGCGATATGGGCGGGTTTCTTTGCTACGCTCGGCGTCGAAACGGTCCTGAGTTTGTTGATGATTGGCATCTTTTCGAGCTTCATCCATCCCGGCGGCGGGTCGCCGTCCGGCATGAGCTTCGGAATCGGCATCGCCGTCTGGTTTTTCTTACAGACGATCATTGCGTTCTACGTCGGCGGCTGGGTCGCCGGCATGCTGGCGCGCAGGCCCGATGCGGGTTGGAACTCACTGCACGGCTGGGCCGTGTGGGGTCTCTCAACCGTCGTGATGGTGTATCTGATGGCATCCGCCGCAGGTCCGTCATACATGGGAACGTTGAACAACATTCGCACCGGTCTGGGCATGCAGATGACGACGGTAACGGCGCCTGCAAATGCTCCGTCGGCTAGCGTCGGCAACACCGTCGCGGCGTTAGGCCGCGGCGCGCAAACGGCCGCTACCGGCGGCAATCTGGCGATGGCGACGTGGATACCGATCTTCCTATTCATCACGTTCGGCGTAAGCTTGGCCACCGCGCTTGGCGGCGCGGCTTCCGGCAGCACCGGAACGGGGCTCATCCGCTACAACCGTTACGAGCGCGTCGAATAACGCAGGTTTCGGAACGTAGCAAGAGCGCATATTCCGGCAAGGATATGCGCTCTTCACGTTTGGATACGCTCGTCGCCTCGCGCGAAAACATCACGCGTTCGCAGGCGCGCAGCTTGATCATGGAAGGGCGCGTTCGCGTGAACGGCACGCCGGCGACGAAAGCGGGCGCGAACGTTGCGGACGACTCGAACATCGAAATCGAGCGCCCGCGGCGTTTCGTCAGCCGCGGCGGCGAGAAGTTGGAACGCGCGCTCGAGGACTTTGGCCTCGACGTAAACGCAAAACGCGCGCTCGACGTCGGTGCGTCGACGGGCGGTTTTACCGATTGTCTGCTGCAGCACGGCGCAGCGCACGTCCTCGCCGTGGACGTGGGTTACGGGCAGCTCGATTGGAAGCTTCGCAACGATGCACGCGTGACCGTAATGGAGCGCACGAATTTCCGGCATTTGCGTGACGACGCGTTCGGCGAGCCGTTCGACGTCATCGTCATCGACGCATCGTTTATTTCGCTGCGCACCATCCTCGCTAGAGCGTTCGCCTATTTGTCCCCGGGCGGCGATATCGTCGCGCTGGTCAAACCGCAGTTCGAGGCGGGACGCGAACGCTTGGGCCGTGGAGGCGTCGTGCGCGATCCCGCGGTTCATCGCGCGGTGATCGGAGAGGTTCGCGACGCCGCCTCGGATTTGGGCTTGACTGCCGTCGATTTGACGGCTTCACCGCTGCTCGGGCCTGCGGGAAACCGGGAATTTCTCATGCGTTTGCGGCGGGACGGCGGTCAGCCGGTGAGCGACGCGAAGATTGCCGCGCTCGTTGACGAAGGGTCTCCGGCGTGACCGTAACGCTGAAGAAGCGCGTCGTAGCGCTCTACGTCGACGTCGATCGCGAAAACGCGCGCGCTCTCGGGCAGCGCGTCGGCGCCAAATTCCAAAGCGCCGGCTACGCGATAACGCCGGTTGCGCCCGGCGGCACGCTGGATGATGCCGCGCTGCTCGTCACCATCGGCGGCGACGGAACGCTGTTGCGCGCCGCGCGTCTGGCGATCGATACCGGCGTGCCGATCATCGGGATCAACACGGGACGCCTGGGTTTTCTCACGGAGTTCGACGAGGACGACGAAACGATCGACGAACTGCCCGATCTCCTCGAACGCGGTTTGGTCATCGAAGAACGCATCGCACTTCAGGCGCAGTATGGCGGCCGCAAATTTTTCGCGCTGAACGACGTCGTCGTGCGCAAAGGCGGCGTGTCGCGTATCGTGCCCTTCGGACTGTGCTTGAACGACGAGCAGGCCGCCCATATTCCGGCCGACGGCATCTGCGTTGCGACGCCGACGGGCTCGACGGCCTATTTCTTATCCGCCGGCGGCTCAATTATTTCGCCGCAGGTCGACGCATTCGGCATCGTGCCACTGCTTCCGCACACGCTCTTTTCGCGGCCGCTCATCGTGCCGTCAAGTTCCTGCATCACCATCAGCTGCGACTCCGAACTCGTGCACGCGAACTTGGAATGCGACGGCGACGTGGTGAGCGACCTTTCGCCGGGCGCGTCGGTCGTGATAGAGCGTCATCCGCGCACCGTGCGCTTCGCGCGCATCGATCGTTTGCGGTTCTTCGAGCGGTTGGAGGAGAAACTGCGCTGGGGCGTTTCCATTAAGGAACGCCGGCGCACGTAATACCATGCTGCGGCGGCTGACGATTGAAGACTACGGCCTTATCCCAAAGGCTGACGTGCGTTTTGCGGACGGCGCGACGATGTTCACCGGGGAGACCGGCTCAGGAAAAACGATGGTGCTCGGCGCAATCGGCTTCGTGCTGGGCGGGCGCGCAAGTGCCGATGCGGTTCGCCGCGGACGTCCGCGCGCGATCGTGAGCCTCGAGTTCGACGCAAGCGATGCGCTGCGCGGGCGCTTCGGCGAGGACGGCTTCGAGATCGAGCAGGACGAAGAGGCGACGATTTCGCGCGAAATCAACGCCGCCGGTAAATCGACCCTGCGCGTGAACGGCCGGCCATCGACGGCAAGCTACGTTCGCGAACTCGCGGCGCAGCTGGTCGACATCGTCGGACAGCACGAGGCACAGCGGCTGCTTTCGCCTGCGTATCACATTGAACTGCTCGACCGCTATGCGGGCGATCCCGTCAGTGCGGCGCGCGAAAAAGTTGCGAGGCTGCACGCACGGCGGGCCGATCTTGCGCACACGCTTGCATCCCTCGAGCGCGACGAGCGCCGCGCTCAAGAGCAGTACGCGTTTGCGACGTATGCGCTGCAAGAGATACAGGCAACCGCGCCTGAGGAAGGCGAGGACGATCGCCTCACGCAGCGGCGCCGCGTGCTCGACAACGCGGAAAGGGTCGCAGGCAATTTGCGCGTGGCGCACGATGCCCTCGCGGGAGAAGAGTCGTCCGCCGCCGACGCGCTCGGTAACGCCTCGACCGCGCTTTCGCATATCGCGGAAATCGGCGCTGATTTCGAGGAGATGTCGCAGGCATCCGCCGCACTGCAAAGCGAGGTCAACGAGCTCGCCGTGCGCATCGCGCGCGAGCTGGATGCAATGGAATTTGATGCCGGCGAGCTCGAAGCGATCAACATGCGGCTCGATGCGCTCGACACGCTCAAACGCAAGTACGGCGGCACGCTGGAAGCCGTACTGCAATCTGCGTCGGATTTTCGCAACACGGTCGATTTGTTTGCGAATAAAGACGAGCACCGGTCTCGTCTAGAGCGCGGCTTGGCCGCCGCTACCGCGCAGTTGGAAGAAGCCGCCGGACATCTCTCGCGGCTGCGCCACGGCGCAGCCGGTACGCTGAGCAAAGCGATCGAGAACGAGCTCAAAGACTTGGCGTTACCTTCGGGACGGTTGACCGTTCAGTTCGAGCAGCTCGCCGAGATCGGCCCGGACGGCGGCGAGAACGTGCAGTTCGTTTTCGCGGCGAACAAAGGCGAGTCGCCTCGGCCACTTGCGAAGGTAGCTTCGGGCGGTGAGCTTTCGCGCGTGCTCTTGGCCCTGATCGTCGTGCTTGCGAACGCGCGTGCGCGAACGGCGCTGGTCTTCGATGAAATCGACGCGGGCATCGGCGGCGCAACGGCAACGGCGGTCGGTGCGCGCTTAGGGCGCCTAGCTCAAGACGCGCAAGTGGTGTGCGTGACCCACCTCGCGCAGATCGCGTCGTGGGCCGACGCGCACTACGTCCTTGAAAAAAGCGAAACCAAAAGTACAACGGTCATCGCGCTGCGCGAGATCGAGAGCGACGCCGATCGCACGGCGGAGCTGGCGCGGATGCTGTCCGGAGAGGCGCACGACGTCGCATTGCAGCACGCGCGCACGCTTCTGGAACAAACGCGCGAACGGCGCTTGGCGGGCTAGCGTTCCGGCGGCGTTACGCGATCTCGTGGATCTTCAGCAGGTTGGTGCCGCCGCCGCCGACCGGCATGCCCGTCGTGAAGGCGACGCAATCGCCGCGCTGGACTAATCCCTCGGAGAGCATGCGCTGCTCCATGATGTGCAGCAGCACGTCGATCGAGTTGTAGCGCTCGATCAAAATCGATTCGATGCCCCAGAGCAGCGCGAGGCTCCGCGCTACGTCGGGCATCGGCGTGAGCGCGATGATCTGCGCTTTCGGGCGGAAGGCGGAAATGTGATGTGCCGCATTGCCGGTCGTCGTGCCCGTCACGATGTACGGCAGTTCCAGCTCTGCGCTCGAACGCGTGGCCGCCTCCGCAATCGACGTTGCGACGTTGCGCGTTGCGCCTTCCAGGCGGCGCAGTTGGAGCAGTTCGTGCGGATACGACTTCTCGACTTCGCGCGCGATCTCGGCCATAACGCGTACCGCTTCGGTGGGATACTGCCCGCGTGCCGTCTCTCCGGAAAGCATCACGGCATCGGTGCCGTCGAGGATCGCGTTCGCAACGTCGGTCGTTTCGGCTCGCGTCGGCCGCGAGGCGAACGTCATCGACTCCAACATCTGCGTCGCCGTGACTACGGGCTTGCTCGCGCGGTTGCAACGCGCGATGAGGTCCTTTTGAATCATCGGCACCTGTTCGAGCGGCACTTCGATGCCCAGGTCGCCGCGCGCGACCATGATGCCGTCCGCGGCCGCGACGATGTTTTCGATGTCGTCGAGCGCTTCGTGCTTTTCGATCTTCGCAAGCACGTGCGTGCTCTTGCCGTGTTCGCGGATGAATTCTTTGACGCGGTTGACGTCCTCGGCGCTGCGCACGAACGAGACGGCGACGTAATCGACGTTCTTTTCCAGGCCGAACGCGAGAAAGTCGAGATCGCGCTGCGAAACGGCTTCGACGTTCAGCGTGCCGTCCGGGTAGTTCACGCCTTGCTGCGCGCGAAGGTCGCCGCCGACTTCGACCGTGGTTTCAATTTCCGTTGCCGACTTGCTCAAGATGCGCAGCGTGATCGCGCCGTCCTGCAGATACAAGCGCGTTCCGACCGCGACGTCGGCCGGAAGATCGCGGTAGGAGACGCTGACGCGCTCGGCGCTTCCGGCAATGTCTTCGGTCGTGAGCGTGAACGGCGTTCCGCGTTCGAGAAATACCGATGCCTGTCCGCCGGCGAATGCGCCCGTTCTGATTTTGGGACCGGGGAGATCTTGCAGCACCGCGATGTGCTGATTCAGTTCCTTGGCGATTTTGCGGATACGGTCGATTGTCTCGCCGTGCTCCTGCGGCGATCCGTGCGAGAAGTTCATCCGGAACACATTCGCACCGGATACGACGAGCGAGCGGATAATTTCCGGATCGCGCGACGCAGGTCCGAGCGTCGCAACGATCTTCGTGCGTTTTTGAATTTTTTCCATCGGCTCCAGGCTCGTGCGCGAGAGTCCCCGAAGGCTCCTGCGCTTGTTAAGACGCGATCCACTCGACCGGCGCGGACCCGAGCGCACGGCGGCCAGTTTTGTGGCCTCGCTGTTCCTTCATGCGCTCATCGCGCTCTTCGTGTTCTCGGTTGCAACCTCGTCGTCCGCGCAAGCACCTGAATCGGTTGCGGGCGCGATCATCATGACCGTAAGCACGCGCCCCGTTCCTTCGAGTGCGCCCGTGCAGGTCGCAAAAGTCTCGCCGCCGGCGCCGCACGCACCGGTTGTTCCCAGACCGGTAATCGCATCGCGGCCGCGTTCGGCGCCCCCGCATCCGCGCGTTGTCCACGAACTCTCGAAGTTCGCGCCGACTGCTCCGCCTAACCCCACGCCGGTTCCGGTAAGTTCGCTCGCGCCCAATCCGAACCCGACGCAGGCGGTGATCGCCGTTTCGCCGGCGCCGATTCCCGCGCAAGTTCCGACGAGCATTCCCGCTGCGACGGTTGCCGTATCGATAAAAGTGCCGCCGAGCGCGGCGCCTTCGCCCAAGCCGAAAGCCGTTGCAACGCAAGTTCCGCATACGCCGCGCCCGCAGCCACAGCCGACCGCCATCGCGGTGAGTCCGTTGCCGATTGCGATGGCCTCCGCCGCGCCCGTGGCCACGCCCGGCATCGTCGCAAACGTCAAAGTCGCGCAGCCGGCGCCGCAGCAGCACGGCACGAGCGCAACGCCCGGACCCAAGCCGATGGCCTCGCCGGGACCCAAAGGCATCTCGCCGGTGAAGACGGTGTCGCCCGCGCGCCCGGTATCGGTTCCCGCGACACCGCGCCCCGCACCGGTTCATGTGGGCGGCCGGCATAAACCCTCGCTCAACCAGCGCCTCAACAGTCTGATTCCGACGGCCGGTCCCTCGTTTACGCCCGCCCCGCCAAAACACTATAGCGGCATCGGCAGCATCCAGATCACGCCGGAGCCCGAACCAACCCCGCCGCCGCAAGTCATCGCCGCGACCAAGTTTCTCTACGTCGAGAACGTCGCCGGACAGCGTTGGAAGCAGTCCTGGCTTGGCACAGCCCCGGAAGAACGGTACGTCAAGGTCTACGTCACGTCGGTAAAGCGCATCGGCTTCATCAAGTGGTGCACGGGGTGGGTCTTGCGCGCGCCCATCGCCGGCAGTTCGAAGTGGATCATCGAGCCAAACGACTCGTTCATTTGCGCCGGGCATCTGCAGCCGTTCACCCCGCCCGCGGCCCTGCCCACCAGTGGACCGTGAGTCCCTCCGCCAGCTTCTTGTCGCAGGCGCCGTTGGGGCGTAGAATCGAGCTGTCTCACGAGAGACATTGAGCGTTTGACATAAGGAGGGCGGTTGGAACCGCAAGATCCACCGGGCTACCACAGCCCGAAAGAGCGCGCCACCTAAGGAGCGCTAGGCAAGCGCTCAGCGGCAGCCGGACGTAAACCGGACGTGCGTGCTCGAGCAAGTAACGAGAAGAGCGAGGGGCCGGACCCACTTGGGGTTGCGGCCCGTCGCATGTTCGGGTATCCTTAGGATCGGTAGTCGTAAAGCGTGGGCAGGTCCCGCGCTTCTTTGTTGGGGACCCACGGCGCTAGTCGGCTTTCGAACTGTTGATTAAGGGTAAAAAAACGGTGCAGCTTACGCTCGGGCAAGCTTTCGAACGCGCGATCGACGACATCGCGCACGATGCGCGTTTTTCGGGCGTTGAAATCGTGCAGCGCAGCGCGCGCGGCGGCAGACGCACCGTAACGCTGTCCGTCACGATCGATCGCGAAGGGGGCGTCGACGTTGCAACGTGCGAACGCGTTGCCGCGACGATCAACGCACGGCTCGAACAATACGACGAACCATACACGCTCGAAGTGGAGTCCGCGGGCCTGAACCGTCCGCTCACAAAGCCGGGCGACTACGAACGCTTCTCGGGGCGGGACGCCAAGATCGTCACCTCACTGCTCGTGCAGGGCGGCAAGACGCATCGGGGCGTGCTCCGCGGGGTTCGCGGAACGAACGTCATCCTCGAAACGGGCAAAGGCGAATTGCCGTTGCCGCTCGCGACCATCGAACGCGCGAACCTCGAGTACGACATCCGCTCCGATCTCCAACGCGATAAGAAAGAACGGAAGAAATAGCAATGCCTGAAGCCACCGAAGAACGGCTTATCGACGTCCTGCAGTTCATCTCCAAAGAACGGAACATTCCGTTCGAGATGCTGATCGAAGCGCTGGAAGCGGCGCTGCTCACCGCGTACAAGCGGCATTTCGGCAGCGAAGCGAACGCGATCGTCACCGTCGACCGGCAAACCGGCGAATATAAAGTGTTCCACCGCCGCACGGTGGTGGACGAAGTGGCCGATCCGAAGCTGGAAGTCACGCCCAAAGAGGCCGGCAAGCAGTACCAGGTCGGCGATTACTTCGACGAGGAGGTTACGCCGAAAGACTTCGGGCGCATTGCCGCGCAGACCGCGAAGCAAGTCATCGTGCAGCGCATCCGCGAAGCCGAGCGCGATACGGTGTACAACAAGTACGCCGCGAAGCTGAACGACATCGTCAAGGGCACGGTGCAGCGTTTCGAACAGCGAAACATGTACGTGTTGCTCGAAGGCAAAGACGAAGCGATGCTTCCGCTCTCCGAACAAGTGCCGCGCGAGAATTTCCGCATCAACGATTTCATTCGCGCGTACGTGCTCGACGTGCGCAAATCGCCCAAAGGTCCGAGCGTAATTCTTTCGCGCGCGGCCGAAGGGCTCGTGCAGCGCTTGCTCGAGTTCGAAGTTCCCGAGATTCAAGACGGCATCGTCGAGATTATGGCAATCGCGCGCGAGCCGGGCAGCCGCACCAAAGTTGCGGTTCGCAGCAACCGCGCGGAGATCGATCCCATCGGCGCGTGCCTGGGGCCGAAGTCCAGCCGCATTGCAAACGTTTCCGACGAATTGCGCGGCGAGAAAATCGACGTGATCCGTTACGAACCCGACCACGTCGCGTTCATCATGAACGCGCTGCAGCCCGCCAAAGTGCTCAACGTCGAGTTGTTCGAAGACGATGGCGTAGCGCTCGTCGTCGTTCCGGATTACCAACTCTCACTTGCAATCGGACGCGAAGGGCAAAACGTGCGTCTAGCCGCGCGTTTGACCGGTTGGCGCTTGGATATTGCCAGCGAAACCGAAGCGGACGAAGCGCGCGAGCGGTATCTCGCGGAACGCGCTGAGGCGCAAGTCGCTCCGGCCGAAGTCGTCGAGGAAGAACAAACGCTCGCCGAAGAAGCCGTCGCCGAGGAAGAAGCGGGCATGGCGCCTGCCGGCATCGACGAAGAGCTGATTCGCAAACTCGAAGAGTTCAAACGCGAACGCCTGGGCAGCGAAGAATAAACGACCGCCCGATGCCGGTTGCATTGCATACGCCGCTCCGCCAGTGTGCCGGCTGCCGCGAGCGCAAGCCGCAAGCCGCCATGCGCCGGTTCGTACGAAGCGGCCCGCGGGCGTGGCAAGCCGATTCCGGCCGAAAAAAGCAGCCGGGACGCGGCGTCTACCTCTGCTCGGCGGACTGCGCCAAGCGCGTGGAAAAAAACAAAAAATATCCGGGGCTTGCAGCTTCCGCTGGAGAATACGGGTTTCAACTAGGCTAAGGTTTTTTGTTGTGACAATGACATGCTAAACAATAGACCCCATGTATAAGACCGTAGTGGGGCCCCGCGCGCTTCGCGTGGGGGGAGGTCGCCTATAAGGTGAGGGTACGTGCAGGCGCCCCCTTACCGGGAATTATTGCGCCTGCAACGTGAAAGGCAGACTTTGGCTACCGGAAAAGTTCGGATATTTGAACTTGCGAAAGAGGTTGGGCTCACTTCGAAGGAGCTGATCACCCTCTTCAACGAGCGTTTGGGCGGCGTCTTCGAAGCGAAAAATCAGCTCAGCGTCGTTCCCGACCACATCGCGGATCTCGTGCGCAGCGTGCTGC
This sequence comes from Vulcanimicrobiaceae bacterium, assembly GCA_036826275.1. Taxonomy (GTDB): domain Bacteria; phylum Vulcanimicrobiota; class Vulcanimicrobiia; order Vulcanimicrobiales; family Vulcanimicrobiaceae; genus DATGJX01. The sequence goes on along the minus strand of DAISWS010000002.1, from coordinate 21,873 downwards.
TCAAGCCCAAGCCGGCCGCGAAAAAAACCGTAGAAGCCAAAGCGCCCGCGTCCCCCTCGCCCGCGCCGGCGAAGCCCGCCGCGAAGGCTGCGCCCAAGGCGGAACCGACCGCGGCGCCCGCGGAACCGATTCCGACGCTCAAGCCCGTTGCCGCATCCTCACGCCGCACCACGACGAAAACGGCTGCTGCGCCAAAGGCCGAGCCGGAGCCCGAGGCGCCGCCGGAAGTGGTGAGCGCGGCCATAGAGCCCAAACCGCCTGCAGCCAAACCTCCGCAGGCTCCGAGCGAGCCGGAAGTTCCGAGCAAGCCGGCAGCCGCCGCGGCAAAGCCGGCACCCGCGCCAGCCGCCGTTTCACGTCTTCGTCCCGTTCCGACGGGGCAGCCGCTGCAGCAGCGCCGCCAAGCGCCGCCGCCGACGACCTCGGCCTCAGCATCACCCGGACCGCAAACCGGTTTGCCGGGGCGTCCCGGCGTTGCGCCGCGCCCCGGCCAGTCCGCCGCGCAGCCGCCCGTTCGTCAAGATGGACAGGCCGGAGCGCAGCCGCGTGCTCCGCAGCCCGGCCGCCTCATTTCGCCCGCACCGCAGCAGCGCCGCGTACAGGGCAATGGTCCGTTCCGTCCGCTTACGCCTCCGGGCAATCGTCCGTTCACGCCGCGTCAAGGCGGTTTGCCGCCGTCCGCGACCGACGCGCCGGCGCCCAGTTCCGGTGCAGGCGGTGGACGTCCCGGCGCGCACGGCCCGCGCGATCGCGACGAGAAACTCAACAAGAAAGATCGCGAGAAGGAGCTGCTGCTCGAAAAAGAGCGCAACCGCAAGAAGCGCGTCGAGACGGCTCCGCAGCCGCCGCCCGCCAAGCTCGAGGCGATCGAGATTCCCGATCTTCTCACGGTGCAAGAACTCGCTACCTCGATGATCGTGCCGGCGAAAGACGTCATCAAAGAGCTCATCAAGATGGGCACGATGGCGACGATCAATCAGAATATTCCGAGCGACGTCGCGATTGCGGTTGCGAAGAAGTTCGGCTTCAACGCGGTCGTCAAAGAGGCCGGCGAAGAAGTCACCGTCGAGCAGGAAGAAGACAAACCCGAGATGATGACGCCGCGTCCGCCGGTCGTCACCGTGCTCGGTCACGTCGATCACGGTAAGACCTCGCTGCTCGACAAGATCCGCAGCGCAAACGTTGCGGCCGGCGAGGCCGGCGGCATCACGCAGCGCATCGGCGCGTACACGGTCGAACAGAACGATCGCAAGATCACGTTCATCGATACGCCCGGTCACGAAGCGTTCACCGCGATGCGCGCACGCGGCGCCAAAGCCACCGACGTTGCGATCCTGGTGGTCGCCGCCGACGACGGCGTCATGCCGCAAACGCGGGAAGCCATCGCGCACGTCAAGGCCGCGGGCGTTCCCATTGTCGTCGCGATGAACAAGATGGACAAACCGGAAGCGCAGCCTGAACGCGTCAAGCAGCAGCTCTCCGAACAAGGGCTGCAATCGGTCGACTGGGGCGGCAACATCGAAATGGTTCCGGTGTCCGCGAAGACCGGTCAGGGTATCGATAAGCTGCTCGAGACGGTATTACTGGAAGCCGATATTCGCGATCTCAAAGCGAACAAGAACCGCCGCGCGACCGGCGTCGTCATCGAATCGGCGCTCGATCGCGGCCGCGGCGCGGTTGCGACCGTGCTCATTCAAAACGGCACGCTGCGCGTCGGCGACGTCGTCGTGGTCGGGGGCACGTTCGGTAAGGTGCGCGCGCTGGTCGACGACAAGGGCAAACAAGTCAAAAAAGCCGGTCCTTCGATTCCGGTCGAGATCATGGGCTTGCAAGACGTACCCGCAGCAGGCGACACGCTGATGGTCGTCTCGGATGAACGCGTCGCGCGTGAAACCGCCGAGAAGCGCAAGACGCGCCGCCGCGACGTTCGCATTGCGGCCAGCGGCGGACAGCGCGTTTCGCTCGAAACGTTCATGTCGATGCCGGCCGAAGGTAAAAAGTCGCTCAACATCATCGTCAAGGCCGACGGCCAAGGCTCCGTGGAAGCGCTGCGCGCGCGCATGGAACAGCTCTCGACCGAAGAGGTGGACATCCGCGTCATTCACGGCGGCGTCGGCGCGATTACGCCGAACGACGTCAATCTCGCGAGCGCGTCCAACGCCGTGCTCATCGGCTTCAACATCCGGCCCGATGAAACCGTCAAACGTTTGGCGGAAAACGAAGGCGTCGATCTGCGCTTCTATCAGGTCATCTACGAAGTGGAAGACGATCTGAAGAAAGCCATGCGCGGCATGCTTGCGCCGGTACAGCGCGAGGTTACGCTCGGCCACGCCGAAGTGCGCGAGGTCTTCAAGGTCAGCAAGGTCGGTTCGATTGCCGGCTGCTACGTCAAAGACGGCAAGCTCAACCGCAACAACAAGGTGCGCGTGCTGCGCGATCAGGCCGTCATTTTCGACGGCGAGATCGAGTCGCTGCGCCGCTTCAAGGACGACGTCCGCGAGGTGGCCGAGGGCTTCGAGTGCGGCATCCTCCTCGACGGCTTCAACGACGGGAAGGAGGGCGACGTGCTCGAGGTGTTCG
>DAISWS010000002.1:13458-19283 GCA_036826275.1 Vulcanimicrobiaceae bacterium | reverse complement strand
CCGTATGTATGTCTGGTACGAGTGGAATCGCTGGGACGACGTGCGCGAAGTCGCTGAAGGCTACGAGTGCGGTATTCAGGTCGCCAAGTACCAAGACCTCAAAGTGGGCGACGTCATCGAGGCATACACCATCGAAACGGTAGCCGCGGAGCTGGCGAATGCGTAAAGAACGAATGCAGCGGATCGATCATGAGATCCAGCGGGTGATGGGGACGTTGATTTCTCAGGAGCTCAAGGATCCGCGGCTCGGGTTTACAACGGTAACGCGCGTGGAGATCACGCAGGATCTCAAGCACGCCAAGGTGTTCGTGTCCATCATCGGCGACCGTCACGTCGCCAAGCAGACGATGGATGCGCTCGCGCACGCGTCGCGCTTTTTGCGCGGCGAGCTTGGCCGTGTCGTCAAACTGCGGTACACGCCGGAATTGCAGTTCGTCGAGGACCGCTCCACCGAGCGCGCCATCAGTTTGAGCAAAACGCTGCGGTCGGCTCAAGCACCTCCTGTGCCCGCCGACACTAGCGACATCGTGTCGCGTCGCGAAGTCGGTGGAGGCAACGCGTGATCGAACAACAACAGCACCCAATCACCGCGACGACCGAAGAAGTCGTAGCGGAACTGCGCAAACGTCCGGCGTTCGTGATGGTCAGTCACGTCAAACCGGACGGCGATACGCTCGGCGCGGGCTTGGCGCTTGGGCTTGCGCTCAAAAAACTCGGCAAGCGCGTCTACTACTTCCAGCAAGATGCCGTGCCGCGCAACCTGCGGTTTCTCGCGGATAGCCAGTACGTGTCGCGCGAGCTGCCGGCCGATCTTCCGGAGGATACGCTCTGGGTTTTCGGCGATATGAGCGATACCGCGCGCGCCGGCGAATTTTTGCCGAAGATCAAGCGCGAGAATATTCTCGACATCGATCATCACCTGGGCAATGCGCACTTCGGCGCGTTCAACTACGTGCTGCCCCACGAATGCTCCACCGGCACGTGCGTGATGCATCTGCTGCGCGCGCTCAAAGTCGAAATCGACGCCGGCATCGCCACGTGTCTGCTCACCACGATCATGACCGATACCGGCGGATTCATGCACAGCAACACGACGCCGGAAGTGCTCATGCTCTCGGCCGAGCTGATGAATCTGGGCGCCGACAAAGAGCAAATCACCGAAGAGATATTCGCGAACAAACGGCTTGCGGCGCTCAAACTCCTCGGACGAGCGCTGAACGAAGCGACGCTCGAGCACGACGGCCGCTACATTTGGTCGTACGTGGACGACGCGATGCTCGAACAGTGCGACGCGGACGGCGAGGACACTGAAGAAATCGTCAACCATTTGCGTTCGGTCGAGGGCGTAGAAGTTGCTGCATTGTTCAAGGCGTACGACGGCGATATCCGCGTGAGTTTGCGCAGCAGCGGACGCATCAACGTGCAAGCCGCGGCGGCGCGCCTGGGCGGCGGCGGACACTTCCGCGCTTCCGGCCTAACGTACGCCGGACCGCTTACGCAGGCGATCCATGCGGTCGACGAGGCCCTCGTCGCCGAAGGACTCTAGCGTGTTCATTCGTTGGGGGCTGCTGATCGCGCTCGCCGGAATCGTGTTGACGTTTTCCGCCTTTCACGGGATGAAGATCGGCGCGATACTCATCGTCGTGGGCGTCGTGCTGTACTACTACGGACGCTTCGCGCGCAAAGAGCAGATCTTCGTCTCCAAGCAGCGGTAGCGCCATTGCTCGGGTTCGTCAACGTCTTTAAGCCGGCGGGTCCTACATCGGCACAGGTCGTTGCACGGCTTCGGCGCATCTACGGGCTGTATTCGCGCGACCGCCACATCGGCGTCGGTCATCTCGGTACGTTGGATCCGCAGGCGGCGGGCGTCTTGCCAATCGCCGTCGGCAAAGCGACGCGCCTCATTCCGCTGCTGACCGATCAACGCAAAGCCTATGTCTGCACGTTCGTTCCGGGGCGCTCGACGACGACCGGTGATGCGCTTGGCGAGACCGTCGAATCCGCGGCCGTCGCGCCCGGCTGGGAACGCAAACTCCGTGACGTGCTGCCGCAGTTCGTCGGAAGAATCGAGCAAATTCCGCCGATGTTCAGTGCGATCCATCATGAAGGCAAACGGCTGTACGACCTTGCGCGCGAGGGAAAGCATGTCGAGCGAAAGCCGCGTTCGATAACGATTTACGGACTTACGCTGCTGGGAACCGAACCGGCCGCTGCGCGCTTACGGATTGCGTGCAGTGAGGGAACCTACGTGCGAACGCTCGTCGAAGATCTTGGCAAAGCGATAGGCGCTCCCGCGCACATGGGCGCGCTGGTTCGCGAGGCGTCCGGTTCGTTCGTGCTTTACGAGTCGCGGACGCTGGAAGAGATCGCCGAATACCCGCGCGAGTGTATCATTGCGCCCGAACACATCATCCCGTTCCCCACGATCGTGCTCGACTTGCGGCACTCCGCGGATTTTCGTGCGGGGCGCGTCGTACCGCTCCCCGCGGGCGCGGCCGGCAAGCATGTCTTCGTGCGCGATGAATCGCGAACGCTGGTGGGCGTCGGCGAGACGCACGGCGCCCTACTTGCCCCGCGGAAAGTATTCGTATGATCCCCTTGCAAGGAGCAAATCGCTCCATAGTGATGGAGCGATTTGTTTTCCGCCTACCGGAGCACCGGTTCGAATGAAAATACATCACGCCGTTGACGCGCGCGATGCGAGCTCCGGGCGTCCGCTGGTCGTTGCGGTTGGATTTTTTGACGGCATGCACCGCGGGCATCAAGAGATTGCGCGCCAAACGCTGCGCTTGCGTAAGCCGGGATGGCGAACGGCGGTTCTCACGTTTGCGAATCATCCATCTTCGCACTTGCGTCCGGGCATGGAGCCGCCGCTGATCACGACGCCGGAAGAGCGGCTCGACCTCTTGGCGGCGGCCGGCTTCGACGAATGTTTCTTCGTGCGTTTCGACGATGCGATCGCTTCGATTAGCGCCGAGCGCTTTCTGACCGAAACGCTGCTCGCGCAAATAGGCGCGCGCGGCGTCGTGGTGGGAAAAAATTTCCGTTTCGGGCACAAGCGCGCCGGCGATACCGCGATGATGCAGCGCGTGCTGAACGAACGAGGCGTCCCGTGCATCGCGGTGGAGAACACGACGGACGAGCAAGGCGAGCGCATTTCCAGCACGCGCATTCGCGGATGCATCGCGCAAGGCGATCTCCAGACCGCGGATCGGTTGCTCGGACATAGTTACGAAATCCGCGGGCGCGTGGTTCTCGGCCGCGGCGTCGGCCACGATTTGAACTTCCCCACAGCGAATATCGCGCTTCCGCACAAGATGCTTCCGAAGGACGGCGTGTATTCCGCGGTTGCGCGCCACGAAGGGCGTGATTTCGCCGCCCTGGTTTCCGTCGGCGCGAACCCGACATTCGATGGGTCCGCGCGCACGGTCGAGGCCTGGCTTCGGGACTTTCACCAAACCATTTACGGACACGAGCTCGTGCTGCGCGATCTGCGCTTCGTGCGCGAACAGCAACGCTTCGACACGGTGGAAGCGTTAAAGCAACAGATGGACCGGGATTTGCACGCGGTCGCATATCCCGCGTATGGGTGATCGTATGGTTTATGGTTCTCGAATCTGCGCAGCCGCTGCCGTAGCGTGCTTGGCGGCGTGTTCCGGAGGAGCGCATTCCGGTGGCATTGCAACGGTGGGCCGTGCGGCGCCGGAGTGGACGGCGCCGACTGCGAGCGGCGGCCGCCTGACGTTTTCATCGTTGCGCGGAAAGCCGATTTATCTTAATTTTTTTGCCACGTGGTGCGGACCGTGTAACGAAGAAGCGCCCGATATCAATGCGCTGCAGAAACAGTTTGCCTCGCGCGGACTCCAAGTCGTCGGCATCGACGAGCTGGAGAATGCCAAGAAGGCGGCGCAGTTCGTCAAAAAATTTGGACTGGTCTACCCCGCGGTCGTCGACGAAGGAACGTTGCAGGGTGAGTACGCGATCAACGGGCTGCCGGTCCACGTGTTCATCGATCGCCAAGGCGTCATCCGCAAAATGGTTGCCGGTGAAATGAGCAAGAGGCAGATTACCGCCGCAATCGTGTCTATTTTGTAAAGGACGATCCTTCTTTTAGCCTACAGTTTATTGGACCCGGATCGTTGGGTAGAAAACAAACGGCTTTGTAGGGGAGAGCCCTGATTGGATGATAAGAATGCCGTCCGCATAGAACTCGCGGGCGACCTTGACGTTTACCGCCGCGACGAAATTGCGGCGCAATTCCCGCCGCCGGAGAGCGTTAGCCGCGTCATCGTGGACATGCGGAACGCAACCCTTATCGATTCGTCGATCGTTTCGGTGCTTATGCGCTACCGCCGCGCCTTTATGGATTGCGGAAACGACGGCCTGGATATGGTGCTCGTCGTTCCGCAGGTGTTCCGGCGCATCTTCGAGATCACCGGGCTGGTCAAACTGGTGACGGTCGTGACCGCACCGACGGTACCGGACGACGGCCCGAAAAAGCCGCTGACAGAAGCCTAAGCAGCGCCGATCACGAGCGCGCCCTGCACGAGCTCGGCCTTCGCTTGAGACCCCTTCGATAATTCGCCTCGTAAGATCGCCGTTGAAAGCGGCGTGCTCACGTGTTTGGCAACGATCCGGTGAACGTACCGCGCCCCGCTTCCGGCGCCCATCGCTTCGCGGGCCAAAAACCGGCGCGCGTCTTCTCCGAGCAGCAGTTTCACGTCGCGAGCGCCCAAACGCTGCGCGAGTGAGTCGACGTGAATCGCGACGATCTGTTCGATGTCCCGCAGTTCGAGATCGTTGAAGTGCACGATGTCGTCGATGCGGTTGAGGAACTCGGGCCGGAACGCCATCGAAAGTTCGTCGTCGGCAAGATTGGTCGTCATGATGATCAGCGCGTGGCGAAAATCGATCGTGCGTCCTTTGGCATCCGTAACGCGCCCGTCGTCAAGAATCTGCAGCAAAATCGCGGCTACGTCCGGGTGCGCTTTCTCGAGTTCGTCGAACAGCACCACGCAGTAGGGCCGGCGCCTGACGGGTTCGGTGAGCTGCCCCGGTTCGTCATGGCCTTGATATCCCGGCGGTGCGCCGAGCAGGCGCGAGATGGTATGCGCTTCCGTGAATTCCGAGAGGTCGATGCGCACCAATGCTTCTTCGGTGCCGAAGAGCGCCTGCGCGAGCGCTTTTGCAAGTTCGGTTTTGCCGACGCCGCTGCTGCCCATGAAGAGAAAACTGCCGAGCGGTTTGCGCGGATCGTGCAAGCCTGCGCGCGCGCGCCGGATCGCCTCGCTCACGGCGGAGATCGCTTGCTGCTGACCGATGACGCGCTTTGCCAGCGTCTCTTCGAGCGAGAGCAAATTATTTGCCTGCGATTCCGACAGCGTGGACTGCGGAATGCCGGTCCATTTGGTTACAACCGCTGCGACGTCGTCGGCGCAGACGACCGCCGCGCTCGTCGAAGCGCTGTTCAGCGCTACGGTGGCGGCCGCTTCATCCATCAAGTCGATGGCCTTGTCCGGCAAGAAACGATCCGCGATGTAGCGTGCCGACAAAGCCGCTGCGGCGCGCACGGCGTCATCGGTGATTTCGACGGTGTGATGCGCCGCGTACCGCTTGCGCAGCCCCAGCAAGATTTTCACCGTCTCTTCGATCGACGGTTCGTCCACCATAACCGGCTGGAAGCGTCGTTCGAGTGCGGCGTCCGATTCGATGTATTTGCGGTATTCGTCGAACGTCGTCGCGCCGATACACTGCAGATCGCCGCGCGCCAGCTCCGGCTTGATCATCGAGCTCAAATCCAGGGCGCCTTCCGCGGCACCCGCGCC
>DAISWS010000002.1:0-13448 GCA_036826275.1 Vulcanimicrobiaceae bacterium | reverse complement strand
GCTCGTCGATGAACAGGATCACGTCACGCGCCGCGCGGCGCACTTCGTCCAAAATTTTCTTGACGCGGCTTTCGAACTCGCCGCGGTATTTCGTTCCGGCGATCAGCGGGCCGAGCGAGAGCGCGAGCACGCGTTTGCTGCGTAGCGGTTGCGGCACGTTCCCGGCAACGATGCGCTGCGCGAGGCCTTCGACGATGGCGGTCTTGCCGACGCCAGGCTCGCCGACCAACACGGGATTATTCTTGCTGCGGCGGGCGAGAATCGAAACGACGCGCTCGACTTCGGTGTCCCGGCCGATGACCGGATCGAGTTTTCCGGCGCGCGCGAGTTCGGTGAGATCGCGCGAATATGCCGCCAGCGTCGGCGTGGCCCCGCGCAGGCGCCGCGTGAAATCCTCGCCGCTCATCTTTTCGACGAGAAACGCGCCGCCCGCAAGTAAGGCCGCCGCCGTAAGAGCCGCCCCCAGATACGGCAAAGCCGCTTTGGTCGCTTGGCGTTTGAGCGCGCACGCGGCACAATACCGCGCTTGCAGCGATCCTGGGTCGGCTACGGTGGCGGGGTGCTGCCCGCAGAGTTCGCAGGTGGTGCTCACGTTAGGTGCTACCCTCATGGCCCCCGGCCAGTTTCACCCTTGTCATGGTGAGCTTGTCGAACCATGGGAAAAGGTGGGACATGCTGGTCGAAGCAGTGGTTGGCTTGTGCGTCGGTGTGGTTGCCCGGTACGTAGTGCCGGATTCGCCGGGCGTGGGCGGCGATACCCTTGCCGGAATAGTCGGCGGGGCACTCGGCGCCTTCATTTACAAGCTTTTCGGCCACAAGCCGCCGTTCGACGATTACAATGCATGGAGCATCGCCAGCGCAATCGTCGGGGCGTTCATACTCATCCTGGTGTTACGCGCGACCGCTGGCCGCCGTACCATCGCTTGAACGGGAAGGCATAACAGCATGTGGATTCTCTGGCTCATCATCATCGGGCTCATCGTCGGGCTCATCGCACGGGCGCTCGTGCCCGGCGCGGTAGGCGGCGGAATACTCATCGACATCATTGTCGGAATTGTCGGAGCTCTCATCGGCGGATGGCTCGCCGCGGCCTTGGGGCACGCCCCCACCAATGGTTTATGGAGCTTCATCTGGGCGATCATTGGGGCGGTCATTCTGCTCGTCGTGCTCAGAGCGGTGGGCGGAAGGCGTTCCGCCGTGTAGCCCTGTATTACGTCCGGTATGGCATACGTAATCACCGAACCGTGTATTGGCACCAAGGACAAGTCGTGCGTGGACGTCTGTCCCGTCGACTGCATCCACGGCAAAGATGAAGACGAGATGCTGTACATCGATCCCGAGGTCTGCATCGACTGCGGCGCGTGCGTGTCAGCGTGCCCAGTCGAAGCGATCTTCGCGGATTCCGACGTGCCGGAGAAGTGGCAAAACTACACCGAAATCAACGCCGAGTACTTCGCCAAAAAGTAACCTTTCAGAAAGCATTCACGTTTCCGGCATAAGGTAACGTAGAATGCTTGACGCACTTATCGCCGGCGCCGGTCCGGCGGGCGCGACGACGGCGCTGCTCATCGCGCGCGCGGGTAAAGCGGCTCGCATCTACGAGCGCCGCGAATTTCCGCGAACGAAAGCGTGCGGTGAATATCTGAGTGCCGGCACCGTCCGCGCACTCTACCGTCTGGGCGTCGCAGAAGAACTGGAAATCCAAGCGCGCACGATACGCGGCGTCCGTCTTCATGGACACGGCGTATCGGCGTGCATCGATTTTCCGCAGCCGGGCTGGTCGCTGCCGCGCCGGGTTCTCGATCAGGTGCTGCTGAACGCAGCGATGCGCGCGGGCGCGGCCGTCGTGCGCGCCCACGTCGAAGACGCACGAGACGGTGCCGAATTCGGCACCATCGGCATCCGCTTACCCGGAGGCGGCACTGCGCAAGCGCAGGGCGCGGCAGTTGTGGGCGCGGACGGCATGCACTCGATCGTTGCGCGCAAATGCTCGTTCGCCTCGGAGGTTTCGAACGGTTCACGCTTTGCGCTGGGCGGCCACTACACCGGTTTTACGCGCTTGGACGGCTACATCGACATGTTCGTGCATCGCAGCGGCTACGTTGCCGTCAATCCCCTGAGCGATCACGTGGCAAACGTCATGATTATCGTCGACGAAGCGGAATTGCAGGCGCATCGGGAAGACGTCGAGGCGTTTGCCCAAGCGCGTGCGCGCGGCTTGGCCGGCGAACTATTCGAAAACGCGCAACTCGAAGGAAAGCGCATCGCCATCGGGCCGCTCTCCTACCGCGCCAAGCAATTCTCGGGGCAGCATGTTCTGCTCGCGGGCGACGCTGCGGCATTTCTCGACCCGTTTACGGGACAAGGCGTCTATCTTGCGCTGCGTTGCGCGGAGATCGCGGCTGAGTGCATTCTATCCGGAGATTTGCGCGCGTACGGGCAACGCGTACGGCGGGAGATTGCCGAACGCGACCGTGCGGCGCGCCGGGTTGCACGAATCATCGCCTCTCCCACTATCGCGCGTGCAGCGGCATGGTTCATGGGGCGCAGTTCGTGGCTCTTTTCACCGCTCGTTTCACGCGTAACGGGAGGTGCTTGATGGAAATGCGCAACGAGATCGTCATCGATGCCCCGGCACAGCGGATTTACGAGCGCGCGAGCGCGACGCAGCGCTGGCCCGAAATCTTGCCGCATTACCGGTACGTGCGCGTGCTGATGTCCGACGGCATGCGCACGATCGTCGAAATGGCCGCGCGGCGGCAGCTGGGAACGACCGCCTTGGGCATTCCCGTGCGTTGGCGCGCGGAACAGATCAACGATCCGGCACTCCCGGAAATTTTTTTCCGGCACCTGGGCGGCTGGACCAAAGGCATGCGCGTCTACTGGCGTTTCTCCGAGCTCGAAAACGGTAAAACGCGGGTTCGGATCGATCACGATTTGCACTCGCCGCTTGCCTCGTTCATCGGCCGCTACTTTATCGATCCGATTGCCACGCGGACGCTCGAACGCATCAAACAGGTATGCGAAGCGCCATGAATCACCGGGTCGCCGTAACCGGCCTGGGCATGATTACGCCGTTCGGCATCGGCGTGCAGGCGATGTGGGAGGGCGTGCGCTCCGGGCGCGTGACGGTCGGTCCGTTAACCCGCTTCGACGCGAGCGCGTTTCCGTCGCGCATCGCCGCGCAGATCGACGACTTCGATCCGTCCGCGTTTATGTCGAAACGGCGCGTGCAGTGGACGGACCGCTTTTCGCAGTTAGCCGTGTGCGCGGCGCATTTGGCGATTGCGGATGCGGGGTTCGAGTTTTCGATTCCAAAATCCGAGATGGGCGCATTTGCCGGATCGGCGCTTGGCGGCGTTGCACTTGCGGAGGAGCAGATGCACGTTTTTGCCGGCCAAGGTTTGCGCGCCGTACGGCCGCTGCTGACGATTTCGGTTTTCGGCGGAGCCGCGGCGAGCAATATTGCGATCGAATTCGGCATCACGGGCCCTTCGACGTCGAATGGTAATTCATGCGCTGCCGGGGCCATGGCTATCGGCGATGCATTCCGGGCGGTTCGCCGCGGCGAAATCCGCGCAGCGATTGCGGGCGGCGTAGAAGCGCCGCTCGCGCCGCTGACCTACGGTGCATTCGTGGTAGCGCGCGCGATGTCCACGTGCAACGACGAACCCTCGCAGGCGAGCCGCCCGTTCGATAGCGCGCGTGACGGTTTCGTGATGGCTGAAGGCGCGGGCATGCTGCTGCTCGAGCGGTACGAAGACGCGGTCGATCGCGGCGCGCGCATCTACGGCGAGATCGCCGGCTACGGCACAAGCAACGATGCGCATCACATGTCGGCGCCGCTGCAGGACGGCGAACAGACGGCGCGCGCGATGCAATGTGCGCTCGATGATGCCGGCGTGCATCCGGATGAAGTCGAAGCGATCAACGCCCACGGATCGTCCACGAAGATTGGCGATGCCGCGGAGGTTCGTGCCTACGAGCGCGTTTTCGGCGAACGCGCGGCGTGGATTCCGGTGTGTGCGACGAAAGGCCAGCACGCGCATGCGCTGGGCGCCACGGGCTCGTGGGAGGCGGCTATTGCGCTGCTCGGCATGCGCGACGGCGTAATCCCCGGCGCGGTAAACACCGCGCGGTTGGATGAAACGTGCGGAGTCGATCTGCACAAAAACGAACGCGAGATATCGTCGCGCATCGTGCTATCGAACTCGTCTGGCTTCGGCGGCATCAACGCAGCGCTGGTGCTGCGCACGTCAGGCTGAGGCCAGCGGCTCGTTTGGTTCGCGGTTCATCGCCAGGCGGATCGTCGTTTTATTCTGTGCCGACGTGATGCGCACGTGATCCATCAGTTCGTGCATCAGTACGATGCCGCGGCCGCGTTCGTCGCGTTTTTGAAACGGCCGCCAGCGGCCGTGGTCTTCCACCTCGACGCTGATCGTTTCGTTGTCGGCCTGCGTGCGGACGATGACCTCGCCCGCCGTCTCGCCGTGGTACGCGTGTTCGACCGCGTTGGCGAGTGCTTCGCCCACCGCCGTGATGAGCGAGAACCGCTGCGATGCCGTCAGCGCGTATTCGTCGCAAAAGCGGTGCAGAAACGAACGCGCGATCGGTGCGATGAGTGGAATCGCCGAGAAATGAATGTCTTGCGGAAGCGGGCCGCCGTGACATGAAAGCGTCAGCGTCGCCGCGTCGTCGCGGTTTACGGCCGCATTGAACACGCGTTCTTGCAGCGCGATCGCGGGATTTTCCGGATCCAGTTCGAACGCGCGAACGCTCGATTCCAGCAGATGCTTCTCGCCCGCCATGATGTCGCGCGAATATTCAGTCATGCCGTCCGTGTAAAAGACGACGCCGCTGCGCGGCGGCAGCGTAATCGTCCAATCGCGCGCGTTAATGTGCGGTTCGACGCCGAGCGGCATGCCGCCGCCGGGCAAAAAGCCGTGGAATCCCTCGGCTATCGTGATGACCGGCGCGGGATGGCCGGCGACGGCGTACGTCAGTTCGCGGCACTCCGGCCGGTAGTAGCCGAAAATGGCCGTCACCATGCCGATGGTGTCGCGCAAATTGATGACCCGGTTGATGTGCTCGAGCACGACGGCGGGCGAGGTCTCGCCGACGGCGGCGCTGCGCATCGCCTGCCGGATTTCGCCCATCACGGTAGCTGCTTCCAGCCCGTGGCCCGCAACGTCGCCCATCGATATCGCGATACGTCCGTCCGGCAGCGCAAATGCATCGTACCAGTCGCCGCCGATCTCGGCTTCGTCGCTTGCGGGGCGGTAGGCCGCATGGAACTCCGCGTCGCGCACGGGCGGAAAGCTTTCCGGCAAGAGCGCCCGCTGGAGGCGGTCAGCGACCCGATGGGTTCGCTCGAACAGCACGGACTGTTCCATCGCGCCGGTAATCTGCAGAGATAAAACGTTTGCGAGTTTCTGACCCGTGCCGTTGAATGCGCCGCGCGTACGGCTCGCGACGACGAACGTGCCCAGCGTGCCATGCCGCCCGACGAGCGGAGCGGCAAGGACCGATTCGAAGCCGTGCTCGTGCAAGATGTCGGGCATGGCGCTTGCGTCGGCCGCCGGAACATGGAAGCCCGATTCGCGCGCCGCTTCCACCAGGGTGATTCCGCCGTCTTCGAGTCTGGCATGGATAGCGCAGTAATCCGAAAATTTACGAATGCAAAGATCCGCGACAAGTGGTAAGGTTACAGACAGATCAAACGACCGTGCAAGAAGTTCGCTCGCTTCCGCAAGCAAATCGAGGGCATCTGAGCGTCGTATCGCGCTCGGTTCAACCATAGGCACAGCAAAAACCAACGGGCATTATTAGTCGTTGTGCCCGCCGGGGCCCGCTTGCTAAACCTGGCAAGCCCGTGTTTGGCATCCGGGAAATCTGGAAATGAAGAAGAAGCAATCCGTCACCCACGGAGTTTCTTTGCATGCCTACTACCACGGCCCCTAAAAATGCCGCGGCTAATGGCGCCGCTTCCCATAACGGCGACGTTCCGCATTCGGCCACCCCGAACGAGCGGCGTTTACTAAACGCGCTCCGCGCATTTCGCGCGGGCAATTTCGGCGTCCGCATCCCGGTCAAAGGTTCCGGTATCGATGCCGAACTCGCACAAGCGTTCAACGAATGTCTCGAGATGAAGACGCGCCTGCTCGGCGAGATCAAACGGGTCAGCCGTTCCATCTCGCGCGATGGCCGGCTCTCGCTGCGTGCGCAGATGGAGAGCGCGAGCGGCGATTGGCAAGAGCATATCGAGGCCTACAACGCGCTCATCGAAACGGTCGCGGCGCCGATGGCCGAAACGAACCGCGTTCTGGCAGCCGTGGCGCAAGGCGATCTCTCGCAGCGTATGACGGTCGAGATCGACGGACACGCGCTGCGCGGCGACTTCTTGAAGTCGGCGAAAGTCATCAACGCGATGGTCGATCAGCTCAACGCCTTCGCGTCGGAAGTGACGCGCGTTGCGCGCGAAGTCGGCAGCGAAGGAAAACTGGGCGGTCAGGCAGCGGTCAAAGGCGTTGCCGGCACGTGGAAAGACTTGACCGACTCGGTCAACACGATGGCATCGAACCTCACCTCGCAGGTTCGTAACATCGCGGACGTGACGACGGCCGTCGCTAAGGGTGACCTCTCACGCAAGATCACCGTCGAAGCGCGCGGCGAAATTCTCGAACTCAAAAACACCATCAACACGATGGTCGACCAGCTGAACTCGTTTGCGGGCGAAGTGACGCGCGTCGCGCGCGAAGTCGGCTCCGAAGGAAAACTGGGTGGGCAGGCAGAGGTCTCGGGCGTATCCGGAACCTGGAAAGATTTGACCGAGTCCGTGAACTTCATGGCGTCGAACCTCACCTCGCAGGTTCGTAACATCGCCGAAGTCACGACGGCCGTTGCAAAGGGCGACCTTTCGAAGAAGATCACCGTCGACGTTCGCGGCGAAATTCTCGAACTCAAAAACACGATCAACGTCATGGTCGACCAGCTGAACTCGTTTGCGGGCGAAGTCACGCGCGTTGCGCGCGAAGTCGGTTCGGAAGGCATCCTCGGCGGTCAAGCGCAGGTCGCCGGCGTTTCGGGTACGTGGCGCGACCTTACGGAATCCGTGAACTTCATGGCCGCGAACCTCACCTCGCAGGTTCGTAACATCGCCGAAGTTACGACGGCCGTTGCGAAGGGCGACCTTTCCAAGAAGATCACCGTGAACGTGCGCGGCGAAATCTTGGAGCTGAAGAACACGATCAACACGATGGTCGACCAGCTGAACTCGTTCGCAGGCGAAGTAACGCGCGTCGCGCGCGAAGTCGGCTCCGAAGGCAAGCTGGGCGGTCAGGCAAAGGTTCCGGGCGTTTCCGGTACGTGGAAAGACTTGACGGACTCCGTCAACACGATGGCCGGCAATCTGACGGACCAAGTACGTAACATTGCCGATGTGACGACGGCCGTCGCGAAAGGCGACCTCTCACGCAAGATTACCGTCGACGTTCGCGGTGAAATTCTCGAACTCAAGAACACGATCAACACGATGGTCGACCAGCTGAACGCCTTCGCGTCCGAAGTCACGCGCGTTGCTCGTGAAGTCGGTTCGGAAGGTAAACTGGGCGGTCAGGCGCAGGTTGCCGGCGTTTCCGGCACGTGGCGCGACTTGACGGAATCCGTGAACTTCATGGCATCGAACTTGACGTCTCAGGTTCGTAACATCGCCGAAGTCACGACCGCCGTGGCGAAGGGCGATCTTTCGAAGAAGATCACCGTCGACGTCAAGGGCGAAATTCTCGAACTGAAAAACACGATCAACGTCATGGTCGACCAGCTGAACTCGTTTGCCGGCGAAGTCACGCGCGTTGCGCGCGAAGTCGGTTCCGAAGGTAAGCTCGGTGGTCAGGCGGAGGTTACGGGCGTTTCCGGTACGTGGAAAGACCTCACCGACTCGGTGAACACGATGGCGTCGAACCTGACGAACCAGGTTCGTAACATCGCCGAAGTCACCACGGCCGTTGCAAACGGCGACCTTTCGAAGAAGATCACCGTCGACGTCCGCGGCGAAATTCTCGAACTCAAGAACACGATCAACACGATGGTCGACCAGCTGAACGCCTTCGCATCCGAAGTCACGCGCGTGGCGCGCGAAGTCGGTTCCGAAGGACGTCTTGGCGGCCAGGCGTTCGTGCGCGGCGTTGCCGGTACGTGGAAAGATCTCACCGAGTCCGTGAACACGATGGCGTCGAACCTGACCTCTCAGGTTCGTAACATCGCGAAGGTGACGACCGCCGTCGCGCTCGGCGACCTTTCAAAGAAGATTACCGTCGACGTTCGCGGCGAAATTCTCGAACTCAAAGACACGATCAACACGATGGTCGACCAGCTGAACGCCTTCGCCGGCGAAGTCACGCGCGTCGCGCGCGAAGTCGGTTCCGAAGGCAAACTCGGCGGTCAAGCGCAGGTGCCCGGCGTTTCCGGTACCTGGAAAGACCTTACCGACAACGTCAACTCGATGGCCGCGAACCTCACGAACCAAGTCCGCGGCATCGCGCAGGTCGTTACGGGCGTTGCCAACGGCGACCTCAAGCGCAAACTCACGCTCGAAGCAAAGGGCGAAATCGCGCAGCTTGCCGACACGATCAACTTCATGATCGATACGCTCGCAACGTTCGCGGACCAAGTCACGACGGTTGCCCGCGAAGTCGGTTTCGAAGGAAAACTCGGCGGTCAGGCCGAGGTTCCGGGCGCTGCCGGTCTGTGGCGCGACCTGACGGACTCCGTCAACCAGTTGGCCGCGCAGCTCACCTCGCAGATTCGTGCCATCGGTGAAGTTGCGACCGCCGTTACCAAGGGCGACCTTTCACGCGCGGTCGAAGTCGAAGCGCGCGGCGAAGTCGCCGAGTTGACGCGCAACGTCAACGAAATGATTCAGAACTTGCGCGATACGACGCGTAAGAACACGGAGCAAGACTGGCTCAAGACCAACCTCGCGCGCTTCACCGCGATGCTGCAAGGGCAGCGCGACATCAAGACGGTCAGCCGTCTGATCATGTCGGAGATCGCGCCGCTGGTGAACGCGCACGCCGGTGCGTTCTATCTGAACGAGCCCATCGGCGATCAGCAGATGCTGCGTCTGGTCGCGAGCTACGCGCTCTCGAAAAAGAAAGCCGCGCAGCGTACGATCCGCGAGGGCGAAGGTCTGGTCGGCCAGGTCGTCATCGAGAAGCAGCGCATTCTGCTCGAGGAGATCCCGGCGGACTACATGAGCGTCACGTCGGGCCTGGGCGAGAGCAAGCCGCTCGCGCTCATCGTGCTGCCCGTGCTGTTTGAAGGCGACGTCAAGGCCGTCATCGAGCTGGGTTCGCTGGAGCAGTTCAGCGAGATTCAGCTGCAGTTCTTCGATCAGCTGACCGAGTCGATCGGCGTTATCTTGAACACGATCGCTGCGTCGATGCGGACGGAAGAGCTGCTCAAGCAGTCTCAAGCGCTCACCAACGAGTTGCAGAGCCAGCAGATGGAACTCCAGCAGACCAACGACGAGCTCGAAGAGAAGGCGCGTCTGCTTCAGGAACGCAACGAAGAAATCGAGCGCCGTACGCGCGAGATCGACGAAGCGCGCCAAGAGCTCGAGAAGAAGGCCGAGCAGCTCGCGCTCACGTCCAAGTACAAGTCGCAGTTCCTTGCGAACATGTCGCACGAACTGCGTACGCCGCTCAACTCACTGCTCATTCTTTCGAAACAGCTCTCTGACAACGCCGAAGGCAACATGACGCCCAAGCAAGTCGAGTTCGCGCAGACGATCCGCGCTGCGGGCAGCGACTTGCTCACGCTCATCAACGACATTCTCGACCTCTCGAAGATCGAATCGGGTACGACCTCAATCGACCTGCAAGAGATTCCGTTCGAGACGATCGAGGACGACGTCGTTCGCACGTTCGACCAGATCGCCAAAGACAAGGGCTTGGAGTTCGTCATCCGCCGTCACGAAGACGCGCCGGAGAACTTGCTCACGGACCCGACGCGCTTGCAGCAGATTCTCAAGAACTTGCTCTCGAATGCGTTCAAGTTCACGAGCGAAGGGCGCGTCACACTCGAAATCTCGCTGCTGCGCGAGCATCATCTCTCGTCCGTACAGGGACCCGCGATCGCGTTTTCCGTGTCCGACACGGGCATCGGCATCCCGCCCGACAAGTTCAACGTCATTTTCGAGGCGTTCCAACAAGCCGACATGGGAACGTCGCGCAAATTCGGCGGCACCGGCCTTGGTTTGGCGATCAGCCGCGAAATTGCGGGGCTCCTGGGCGGCGAGATCGGCGTCGAGAGTACGCTCGGCGAAGGCAGCACGTTTACGCTCTATCATCCGCTCGAGCGCAACGTGTCGCCGGGCCAGGTTCGCACGTTCGTGCCGGAGAGCCGCACCACGCGCCGCGAATCGTTCACCGGCGGTATCGAGTCCCTGCCCTCGTCGCTCGAAGAGATCCGCGACGATCGCAACAACATCGAGACCACCGATCGCGTCTTGCTCATCATCGAGGACGACGCGATCTTTGGGCGCATTCTGCTCGGACTCGCGCGCGATCGCGGCTTCAAGGGCATCGTGGCACTCAAAGGCTCCGACGGGCTCGAACTCGCGCGTAAATTCTTGCCCGACGCAATCACGCTCGACATCGGCTTGCCCGATACGGACGGATGGTCGCTGCTCTCCGATCTCAAGAACGATCCGAACACGGGCAACATCCCGATTCACGTCATCTCCGGTGAGGAGCAGTGGCAGCGCGCGCTGGATGCCGGCGCTATTGCCCATCTGCGTAAGCCGGTCACCGAAGAAGCGCTTACGGAAACGTTCGATAATCTACTCGGTTTTGCGGATCGAACCACCAAGCATCTGCTGGTCATCGAGGACGATCTCACGCAGCTCAATGCGATGGTCAACCTCATCAGCACGGGCGAAGTGCAGATCACGGCCGTCCGCACGGGCGGCGAAGCGCTCGAAGCGCTGCAAAACGGGCAGTTCGATTGCATCGTCGTCGATCTCGGGCTGCCCGACGTCGACGGCGACGATCTCATCGAGCGGATCCGCATGCAGCGTAACCATGCGCGCACGCCGGTCATCGTCTACACGGGGCGCGAACTCGACAAACAAGAGGAAGCGAAGCTCAACAAGCTGACCGAGGCGGTCATTCTCAAGGACGCGATGTCGCCCGAACGTCTGCTCGACGAAACCCGGTTCTTCTTGCACCAAGTCGAGTCACGGCTTCCGGCCGGCAAACGGGCAACGGAGATTCCGCCGCTCGGCACGGGATCGCTCGAGGGCCGCAAGGTGCTGATCGTGGACGACGACTCGCGTAACATCTACGCGCTCGCCGCCGCCCTCGAAGGACACCGCATGAGCGTCGTGAGCGCGGAAAGCGGCCGCGAAGGCATCGAGAAACTGATGAGCGATCCGGAGATCGATCTGGTACTCATGGACATCATGATGCCGGAGATGGACGGCTACGAGACGATCAGGCGCATCCGCCAGAACGCGAACTATCACGACCTGCCGATCATCGCGTTGACCGCTAAAGCGATGAAGGGCGACCGCGAAAGCTGTATCGCAGCCGGCGCTTCCGAATACATCAGCAAGCCGGTCGATATCGACCAGCTGATCTCGCTCTTACGCGCATGGTTGAATCGATAGTCAAAGAGGTCGCAGGCGGCATGCCGCTCCCCGATCGAACCGAGGAGCGCGCTGCCGTCGAGCTCTCTTTGCTGCTGGAAGCCGTCGTCCGCTGGGGCGGATACGACTTCCGGCAGTATGCGCCCGCGACGCTCAAGAGGCGTATCGCGGAGCGCATGCGTGCTGAAGGCGTCGACACGGTCTCCGGCCTACAGGAGCGCGTGCTGCACGATCCCGAGGCGCTGCGCCGGCTCGTGTTCTCGCTGTCGGGTAATTCGAACCGCTTGTTCCGCGCGCCGGAATACTTCCGCGCGTTCCGCGAGCGCGTCATCCCGTTCTTGCGCACCTACTCGTTCGTTCGTTTGTGGTTCCCCGCATGCTCGACCGGCGAAGACGTCTATACGATCGCGGCGATCTTGCAGGAAGAAGACTTGCTGGACCGCTGCATGATTTATGCGACGGATATGAGCGATCTCGCGCTGGCGCATGCGCGTACGGGCGCGTACCAGGTCAACGCACTCGAGGAGTTCGCGAACGACTACCGTCTGAGCGGCGGCCGCCAATCGATGAACGAATTCTGCGAGTGGAACGAAGGGATCGTGCAATTCCGCGAGCAGGTGCAGCGGCAGATCATCTTTTCAACGCACAGTTTGACGACGGACGCGTCGCTCAACGAATTTCACGCCATCATCGCGCGCGGCGTCCTCCCGCAGTTCAGCAAGACGCTGCAATACCGCGTCCACAACCTTTTTCTGCAAAGTCTGACGCGCTTCGGCTTTATCTGCCTGAGCTCGGCCGAATCGCTGCACGCGACGCCGCACGAGGGCGCCTTCCGCAAGGTCGACGAGGTCTTTCCGATTTACCGGCGGATGCGCTAAGCCGTCATCGCGGCGGGCGGGATGACTCCGGCCGCGCCGTGGCCAATCCTCTCGCCCATGGACACCTCGCAAATTATCAGCCTCGCATTCGCATGGGCGCCGCTTACCGCGTTCGTTATCGTCATGATCGTTTTATACTCGGCAACGCGCCGCGCGCCGGCCCACGCCGGCCATACGCCGATGGGCAAGACCTACGCGTGCGCGCAATGCGGCCGTCGCGGTAAACACGAGCACATGGTGCCCATCACGCACGAGGGCGCGGTGGTGTGGTACTGCGGGCGCTGCGCGCACTAGCAAGCAAGCACGAAATTGCTGAAAATCCCGCCGTTTGCGCGGGATTTTTGCTATTCTAGAGGGACCGCGTATTCTCGCGAAAAGACGGAGGTGTCACGCATGGCACTGGATATTTCTGCGGTTCAAGCCGAGCAGAACGTCTGGGAGATGGCGCAACAGCAACTCGACGACGTAGCGCGTCTCATCGGCCTGAACGAATCCATCCACGGCTATCTGCGCGAACCCAAGCGGGTTTTGGAAGTCTCGGTGCCGGTCCGCATGGACAACGGCGTGTTCCGCATGTTCAAGGGCTACCGCGTGCAGCACAACATGGCGCGCGGTCCATCGAAGGGAGGTATCCGCTTTCATCCGGACGTTTCGCTCGACGAAGTAAAAGCGCTCGCAATGTGGATGACCTGGAAATGTTCGCTGGTCAACATTCCGTTCGGTGGCGCAAAAGGCGGCGTGATCTGCGATCCCAAGGCGATGTCGGTGCAGGAACTGGAAAATCTGACGCGCCGGTTCACCAGCGAGATCTCGATCATCATCGGACCCGATAAAGACATTCCCGCACCGGACGTGTACACGACGCCGCAAGTGATGGCATGGATCATGGACACCTACTCGATGCAATGCGGGTATTCGGTCCC
>DAISWS010000001.1:62828-64817 GCA_036826275.1 Vulcanimicrobiaceae bacterium | reverse complement strand
GATTCACGTGCAAGCGCAGAACGCGCAACTGCGCAACGCGAGCATGCACGGCATTCCGATCAGCAGCGTGTCCGGGACGATGGCCTACGACAACGGAATTTTGCGCGTCTACTCGGCGCAAGCGAAAGCCGCGGGCGGCACGGTCGTTGCCGCGGGCAGTTTTGCAACGCAGCCCACCACGACGCCGACACGGCTCACGCTCGCAACCACGCAGCTCGATGCGGCACAAGCGATTCGCGGCTTTGGGGTTCCCATTGCGGGCGGAACGTTGCGGGCCGTCGGCGCGATCGCTCCCGGCGGCGCGGTGCCGGACGTCGATGCGGGCGTCACGCTGCTTGGCGGACGCGCGGCGGGCTACGGACCGTTTTCCGCGAGCGCGGAGGTGGCGATTGCGGCCGACCGGCTGCACATGCACGATACGATCGCCTCGCTCGGCGACACCTTCGCGCACATCGGCGGCTCGGTCGGCGGATTGGCGGGCGGCGTTCCGAGCTACGATATCGCGGCAGCGGTGCCGGCCGGCAGCATCGAGCAGATGACGCGGTACGTTCCGGTGAACACGCACTATGCGGCGGGCAGTTTTTCGGGCGATTTCCGCATTCGCGGATCGGGGCTCGATCCACAGGTGCTCGGCGCGCTGCAGGTTCCGGTGGGCAGCATCAACGGACTAGGTTTCAGCGACGCGCGCGCCGCGATCGCGGCGGGACGCGGCGGCATCACCGTCCAGCACGGCTTCGTGGAAGTCGGATCGACCAAGGCGAAGTTCTCGGCTGCGCTCAGCAAGAGTGAAGTCTCGTTCTCGATGCAATCGCCGCATGCGGATCTCAGCGACTTCAACGATTATTTCGACACGGGAGATACGCTCGCAGGGACGGGCGCGCTCGGTCTCTCGTTCTCGCATTTCGACCAGCTGACGTATACCTCGGGTGACGTCGACGTCAAAGGGCTGCGCTACCGGCGCTTTCCGATCGGCGATACGATGGCGCATTGGACCAGTCTGCGCAACGTCGCGCAAGGCAGCGTGAACGTCGGAGGCGATCATGGACGGCTGCGCGCCTCCGGAACGATCGGCTTCGCACCGTCCGCGCAGCTCGCGCAACTGATCACGCATTCGCGGTACGACATTTCCGGCGAGCTCAGCAATTTCGATCTGACGACCTGGCTGCCGGCGCTGGGCTTCCCGCAGTTGCCGGTCACCGGGCGCGTGGACGCGGTCGCGCAGATTCGCGGCTCCGCTCCGCATTTGGCCATCGGCGGCACCGCATCGCTTCATGACGGAACCATCGGACCGCTCGCGATCGAAAACGCGCGGCTCACCGCGCGCAGCGCGCCGCACGATCGCATCCTGGTGACGAGCTTGGATTTCGCGTTGCCCGCGCTGCAGGCCAGCGGCAGCGGCAGTTTCGGGATCTCTCCAACGGCGCCGCTGAGCTTCGAGCTGCATGCGGTAACGGACGATCTGCCGCGGCTGATCGCGCAAGTTTCGAAAAAGCATTTCGACGTGCACGGTCACATCGAAACGACGGTCTCGCTTTCGGGCACGTACAAGACGCCGCGCATTTCGGCGGGCGTCGATGCAACGAACATCGACGCGTACGGCCTGACGATTCCATCGTTCGTCGGGCAGGTGCAGCTGCATTGGCGCAGCTTGGTCGTGCGCAACGCCGAGATCTCGTTTACGCACGGACGCGCCACGATCGCCGGCTCGCTGCCGCTGCAGCTGCAGCCGTTCTCGTTCGGGCCGGCATCCGCGCCCATTGCGATGGACGTGTCGGCGGTGGGCGTCGATCTGGCCGGGTTTGGACCGCTGCTCGGCAACGGCACGAAACTCGGCGGAACGCTCAGCGGACACCTCGGCGTTTCAGGGACTGCCGGAAATCCGCGCATGTTCGGACAGGTCGCGCTCAGCGGCGTCAGCTACGTGAGCGCGCTCGAAACCGTTCCGATCACGCAGACCGTCGGGCAGCTGATATTCGAAGGAACGCACGC
>DAISWS010000001.1:59633-62769 GCA_036826275.1 Vulcanimicrobiaceae bacterium | reverse complement strand
GAGCCTGAACGGCGTGCGGGCGCGGCTGGGCACCGGCACGGTCACGGCGGCCGGATCGCTCAACTTCGGCGGCGGCCTGCATGGCGGCCCGCTTGGGTATTCGCTCGCGCTGCAAGCGCGCGGCGCGCAGATCGCGATGCCGCAGTTCGGGTCGGGAACCTTCGATGCCAAACTCTCGCTGCAGCGGACCCCCGGTCAGCTCGCGCTGCTCAAAGGTACCGCCGACCTGAGCAACACGCTGATCTCCTTTAACTCGCTGCTCGCGCTCGGAAGCCGTAGCCCCGCCGCCGCATCGGCCGGTCCGCCGTTCAATCTCGGCTTCGACGTCGGCATCACGGCGGGCAAGAACGTGCGGGTTCGCAGCGGCGGCGTCGGTTTCTACGGTTTGGACATCTCGGGCCAAGGCAAGGCGCACTTGTCGGGCACGCTCGCCCGCCCGGTGATGGCCGGCCAGTTCGATTCCGCGGGCGGGACGCTCACGCTCATCGATCGTGCGTTCAAGGTGCAGGAAGGCCGCGTGACGTTCAACCCCGCGAACGGGGCGCTTCCGGATATCTATGCGATCGCGACGACGACCGTGACCAATCCCGACCCCAACCCGCAGCGCAATCCAACGGGAAGCACGCAGATCACCGCCACGGTGACCGGCACGGTTCCGAACGTGAAGACCGAGCTGAGCTCGAGCCCGGGCGGCTACAGCCAGGAGCAGCTGCTGGCGCTACTGCTGCCGCTCAACGCGCTGGTTGGGCCGATCCAGTTCACGGACACCGGCGTCATTCTGCCGGCCGGGCAGCTCGCGGGAGCTCCGGCTCCGGGCAGCGGGGCGATTCTCCCGAACATCTTCGAGCGCCGGGAGAATGGCACGGTGACGATCAGTCAGGAAGCCTTCAACATCCTCAACGCGCAGTTCGCAACCGGCCTGCTCGCGCCGCTGGAAACCGCGCTCGGCAGCACGCTCGGACTGTCGGACGTGAATCTCACGGTCGATTACGGCGGCAACGTCGGCATCAGTCTGCGCCGTCCGCTGGCCCCCGATTTCTATGCGGTGTACGGAACGACGTTCGGCGTCCCCATCCGCGAGACGTACGGATTCGCGTACCAGCCGAACGCCTTCACCTCCGCGCAGTTCACGCTGTTCGTCCAGCAAGGGCCCACGCCGCTGTTTCTGAGCCCCGGACAAGTGCTCTCGACCAATCCGCGCGCCACCGCCGGGCAGGCGATCCAAGGCACCAGCGGCTTCACCTTCCTCTTTCAGAAGCTCTTTTGAGACAAGGGACTCCGCTGGAGGCCTCGAACTGCGCGACCGGGTTGCTGATGCGAAACGATCTGCGTAGCAGAAGGGGCCGAATCGAAACACGGCGCTCGTGCGGCGCGTTCCAGTCCTGACGCCACCAGCGTTGGAGCGATCGAACTCTCAAGGGAAAGAATTTTTGATGACCTCAAGCCTCTGGCGTGCGCGCGGCGCGCTCCACCGGTGTGCGGGCCTGGTCCTCGCACTTGCCTCCGTGCTGATGCTGATCTCGCCGGCGCCGGCGTACTCGGCATCCGCTCCGACCATTGTGTCGGTCGATGTCTCCGGCAACATGCACGTGCCCACGCAGACGATCATGTCCGTGGTGCAAGCGCGTCCCGGACAGCCGTATAATCCGCAGGTAGTGCAAGCCGATCTGCAGCGCATTTTCGCGCTGGGCTACTTTGCCGACCAGCCGGCACCGCTGATCCGCCAACGCCCCACCGGCATCGCGATCACCTACCGCGTGATCGAGAATCCCGTCATCACGAAGATCCTGTTCACCGGCAACGCACACGTCCCGTCGGACACGCTGCTCGCGCTCATGGACACCTCGGTCGGGCAAGTGCTCAACACGAACACGCTGCGCAACGACTTCCTGAAGATCAACTCGTATTACGATCGCATCGGCTACAACGGCCAGTTGCCCTCGCACGTCAAAAACCTGAACATCGATCCGAAGACGGGCTCGCTCACCATCGATCTGCAAGAGGGCTTGACGATCACGGACGTCGAGATCAGCGGCGATACGTTGCTTCCGCCGAACGTCATTCGTCCGGTCCTCAGTGCGAAACGCGGCGTCGAGTATTCCGATACGATGGGCGACAAGGATTGCCAAGCAATATCGGACCTGTATAAGAAGTACAATCTGCTGATCGGCGCGTGCTCCCCGGGCCTGGACGCGGGAACGATTGACGAAAAGGCCGGAACGGCCAAAGTCAAATACGACGTCTACGTCGCGCGCGTGGGCCTGGTGCAAATCACCGGCAATACGAAGACCAAAGACCAGGTGATCCGGCGCGAGCTCGGTTTGCGTCCTGGCATGGTTCTGACGACCAGCGGCGTGCAGCGCGATCTCGAACGGTTGAACAACACGGGCTTTTTCTCCAAGGTCGACGTCAACCCCAAAGAGTGCCCGGAAGAGATGGCCAAAAAAGATCCGGGCTGCGTGACGCTGCAGTGGGTCGTTACCGAACAGAAGACCGCTTCCGCATCCGTCGGCGCCGGCTACTCGGGCGGCTTGACCGGTCAAGGCCTGTACGGCACCATCGGCTATCAAGACAACAATCTGCACGGCACCGGCAATGCGGTATCCCTGCAATTCGAACGCGGTTCGCGCAGCTATGTCACGCAAGCGCAAGTCTCGGTTCCGTACGTGGGCAACACCAAGGAATCGCAGAAGTGGAGCCTGGGCGGCACCGTGTTCGCCAACGGCTACACGTATTTTTATCCCGTCTACACGACGGCCGTCGGCGGCGGTGCGATTGCGCAGCCGGCGCCGGGCGCATCGCCGGTTCCCGTACCCGTCACGCTGCTTCAGACCGGCAACGCGCAGCTCGTCAGCGGCGTCGTCTCGACGAGCACGGCGAAATCCGCGGGCGTGAACTTGAGCGTCGGACGCCGGCTCTCGGATTACATCACGGCCAGCGTCGTCACGGCCGTCGAGAACGTCACCAACAGCACGACGGTCCCCTCGCCGTACTTCTCATCTTCATGATCCTGTTCGCACTGTATGGAAATATCAAATTCCCGCTCACTATTGCCCTGGGTGCATTACTAACCGGGCCTGTCGGCTCCCTGATCGCGCTGAAGCTCACCCACACACCGCTTAGCGTCTCGTCGGCT
>DAISWS010000001.1:22134-59623 GCA_036826275.1 Vulcanimicrobiaceae bacterium | reverse complement strand
ACCAACAGCACGACGGTTCCCTCGCCGTACTTCTTCCAGACCGGCGAGCCCAACGTCGTCGTCGGACCCACGCCCGGTCCGTTCAACAGCAATCTCACGAGCAACACCGGCAGCTTCGGCATTGCGGCGACGTCCATCGCGAACATCAATACCGGCCAGCCGTACCGGCTCAACTCGCTGACGTTCGGCCTTGCGACCAACCCGTTGACGAATCTGGACGACATCTTCAATCCGCGCCACGGGCAATCGGTCTCGCTCACCGAGACGGTCTCCACGCCGTCGATCGGATCGAACTTCAGCTTCACGCAGACGGGGCTCGACGTTGCCAAGTTCTTCCCGGTGCTCAAAGACTCGACGTTCGCACTGCACGGGCAGATGCGCACGTCGACCGGCGCAATTCCGCCGAGCAACTTGTACACATTCTCCGACCAGCAGTTGCGCGGCTACGACAGCGTGTTCTACGGAACCGACACGTTGCTCGGACAGGTCGAACTGCGCAAACCGCTGACGGCCGATCGCAAGTTCGGCATCGCGCTCTTCGCCGACGAGGGCGCTTTCCGCGTGCGCGGTGCGCAGCCGCTGCTCGATCCGTACACCAACCGCATCATCGGATACCCCGGGGATTGGGCGTGGCGCGGAGACTACGGCATCGGTTTGCGGTTTGACGTGCCGCAGCTCGGACTGCACACGATCCGCATCGATTTTGCCAGGGGATCAAACGGAACGCATACCAGCTTCGGCATCGGCCAAAGCTTCTAAAAGGACCAATGGACATTCGAAAAATCACTCGTTTGCTGGCGGCCGCTATCGTCTTCACGTTCGTGGCGGCGCCGGCTGCCATCGCCGCCGACCTTACCGACGTGGGTTACATCGATCAAGCCGCCGTCGGCGCGCTTCCGCAGTTCCAGAAAGCGAACGCGCAGGTCGCGCAGTTCAAAGCGCAGCTCGACCCGCAATTTGCCGCTGCGATGAAAGGCGCCAAATCGCCGTCGGCGCAGCAGCAAGTTCAAGCGAAGTTTCAACAGAAATTCATGGACGAGCAGCGCAACGTGCTCGGGCCGCTTTTTGCGCGCGCTCAGGCGGCCATCGCGCAGGTCAGTTCGAACCGCCGTCTCTCCGTGATCGTCGACAAGCGCATCGTCGTATTCGGCGGACAGGACATCACCAAAGACGTCGTCGACCTCGTGAACGGACCCGGTCCGGTGGTTCCACCCGCCGCAACGCCGGGACCCTCGTCCATCGGGTACGTCGATCAAACGCAGATCGATCAAGTACCCAAAATCAAGAACGCAAACGACGCTTTCAACAAATGGGCGAACGACCAGCGGGCCGCGACGCTCAAGCAAATGCAGAGCGCCAAGAACGACAAAGCCAAACAACAGCAGATCTTCCAGGATTTCCAAAAAGCGGTTTCCGCTCAGCAGGACAAGGTACTCAAACCGATCCTCGATCAGGAGAAGAGCGCCATGTCCAATGCGGCCGGCCAGAAGCACTTGATTCTGGTCGTGGATCGCTCGGACGTTATCTACGGGGGCACGGACATCACATCGGATGTCCAAAATGCACTTAAATAGAGCTGCTGCAGCGCTTCTCGCCGCCTGCGCTCTCGCCGCGTGCGCGCACCAGCCCAAGGCCGACGATCCGAACGTGCGCGGCATTGGGTACGTGCGCGTCGAGGACGTCATCAAGAAGCATCCGCTGTATCCGCAGCTCGCGCAGCTGCAGGACTCGATAGACGCGCTGAATCTGAAGGCGCTCGGCGCGAGCGCCGTGCCGCAGACGCCGCAGCAAATCGCCAAGGCCACGCAAGAACTCAATCGCGAACTCAAGCAGGCGCAGGACCGTGCCAACGCGATCTTGCGTCAGAAGCAAGTCGATTACCAGCAGCGCGAACAGTCGGCGATTCGGGCGGCACTTTCGGCGGCGGGCGCCGGCACCAACGGCAATGCAGCCGTGTCGGCGATGCAGAACGTTACCGCGCAGCAGGCGCAACAAGTGACGGCGCAAGCGAACGCGGATTTTCAAGCCTACCAACAGAGCGTGGTCGCGCAGGACAATGCCGCGGTGCGCCAGATCAGCGCGCAATTGAGCGAACGCGCCGACAAAGCGTACCGCCAAAAGGCCACGCAACTGCAGGAAAAGGAGTCCCAGCTCAGCCTCGAGCTTTCGCAGCAGGACGCTTCCAAGCGGCTCGACCTGCGCATGAAGCTGGGCAATTTGGCCATGTCGGATGCGCAGCGCAAAGCGTACCGCGACCAGCTGGCAGCGCTCGACGCGAACGAGGGCGCGGCGGTCGACGCGCAGCGCAAGCGCGACCAGCAAGAGCTCGCGGCGTATCAAAAGCAGCTGCGCGATCAAACGCAGCGCGACATCGCCGCGCAGGCGTCAAACATTCACGCCCAGACGCAGGCCAAGCTGCAGGCGCGCCACAACGAGGTCACGCAGCAGGTAAGCTCGCAGCTGCAAGGACTTACGCCGGCGGCGGTTCCGTCGAATCTTCCGGCGGCGACGCGTGACAAACTGCAGCAGATAGACAAGCAATTCAAAGCGCAGTTTCAAGCGGACGCGCGCAAGACGATCGACGAATACAACGCGACGAAGGCGGATCTCGACGCGCAATACGCCTCGCTGCAAGGCGCGGACGGCGCCGCAACGGGTGCGGCAAATGCGCAGGTCGCCGCTCTGCAGCGCCAGCGCGACGATCTCTATAATAAGATGGTGGATCAGGTCAAACGCGATGCCGGCACCATAGCGGCAAAGCGTGGTTTGCAAGTAGTCTTCATCAGCGTGGTTGCCGCGCCCGGCGGCATCGACCTGACGGACGACGTGGAAAAGGACATCGAGAGTTTACATCAGTGAAAAAAATTATCGTTAGCATCGCCGCGCTTGCGGCACTCACGCTTACCGCATGCGCGCAGTCCAGCCCGGTGGGCTTGCTCGACGTGCAGCGGCTGACGGCGAATTGGCCGCAGTACAACAACGTGCAGAATCAATTGCTCGCCGACGAGCGCGCGATTGAGACCGGCCGCGGATCCAACGCGCAAAAGCAGCAGCAGGCGGCGCAGCTTCAGGCGAAGTACAGCAAACTCTCGCTGCAGCTGGTCGATCAGATCAAGGCGGCCGCCTCCAAAGTCGCGCAGCAGAAAAACTTGAAGCTGGTCGTGACGCGCGAATACGTCGGATACGGCGGCACCGACATCACGCCGGACGTCGAAAAAGCGATGGGCATTACCGAAGCCTCCCCGAGCGCAAGCCCGTAGGCGACGGTTTGCTCGGAACCGTTGCGCAGCTCGCGCAGCGCGTCGGCGGACGCGCCAAGGGCGACGGAAGCCTGCCGATTGCGCGCATCGCGGCAATCGATGAAGCCGGCTCTGACGCGCTGACGTTTGCCACGACTCCCGCATACCTTCAGGCCGCGTTGCGCTCGCGCGCGGCCGCCGTGCTCGTGGACGCGTCAATCGCGCCCGCGGAGCACGATAAGCCACTGATTGTCGTCGAGAGCGCACGCGTCGCGCTCATGCAGTTATTGCGCGACTTCGACCGGCCGCGCAAGCGCGGTCCGTTCGTGCATGCGAGCGCCGTGGTCGACCCGCACGCGCAGCTCGGTGACGACGTGTACGTCGGTGCAAATGCGATCGTCTGCGCGCACAGCGCGGTCGGCGCGCGCACGGTCGTCGAAGCGGGCGCGTATGTCGGCGAGAACGTGCGTGTCGGTGCCGACGGCCTGCTGCATCCGCATGCCGCGGTGATGGACGGCTGCATCGTCGGCGATCGCGCAATCGTGCATCCGGGTGCAGTGATCGGCAGCGACGGCTTCGGCTACGTGTTTGTCGACGGGCGCTTCGAGCGCATTCCGCAAGTCGGCAACGTCGTGCTCGGCGACGACGTCGAGATCGGCGCCAACACGTGCATCGATCGCGCGCAGACCGGCAGCACGCACATCGGCAACGGAACCAAAATCGACAACCTGTGCCAGATTGGCCACAACTGCCGCATCGGCGAGCACACCGGCATGGCCGCGCAAACGGGCCTCGCCGGCAGCACGAACGTCGGCGATTACGTGCTCATCGGCGGTCAGGCCGGATTCAAGGGGCATATCACGATCGGCTCGCGCGTGAAGATTGCGGCGGGCGCGAAAGTATGGGGCGACATCGCGGACGATGCGTTCGTGAGCGGCACGCCCGCACGCCCGCATCAGGACGATCTGCGTCGAGAGGTCATGCTTCGCGGGCTGCCTAAGCTGGTTGCCCGTGTCGACGCGCTCGAGAAGAAGCTCCGCGAACCGTAGGCCGGCGTAATGGTGGACTACCAAACCACGCTGCGCGAGCGATTCTCCTATGAAGGCGTCGGCCTGCATACCGGCGCGCCGTGCCGGGTCCAGGTCGCTCCCGGACCGCCCAACAGCGGCCTGCGTTTCATCGCCGGAGGCGTCGAGATTCCCGCGCTCGCCGAGCATGTCGTCGAAACGGCGCGCGCAACGGTCGTCGGCAAAGACGGCGTCACGATCTCGACGATCGAGCATCTGCTGGCGGCCCTCTTTGGTTTGGGCATCGCCAATGCGCGCATCGAGGTCGACGGCCCGGAGATTCCGGTCGCCGACGGCAGCGCCAAAACGTGGGTCGAACTCGTGATGAACGCGGGTATTGCAACGCAGGGCGAGGTGCGCGAGCGGTACGTGCCGGCGTCTCCAACGTTCGTGCGCGACGGCGATCGCACGCTCGTCGCGTTGCCCGCCACGCAATTCCGCATCAAATTCCTTGCCGATTTTGCGCCGCCGATCGGTACGCAGTATTTCGATGGAGAAATTACGCCCGAGTTTTTTACCGCGGAAATTGCCGCGGCGCGCACGTTCGGCTATTTGCACGAAGTGCAGGCGCTGCTCGAACGCGGCCTTGCCAAAGGCGGCACGCTGGAGAATGCGCTCGTATTTGCGCCCGAAGGACCGATGCAGGAGATGCGCTGGCCGAACGAGCCCGTACGGCACAAAGTCCTCGATCTCATCGGCGATTTAGCGCTGCTGGGTGCGTGGCCACAGTGCGAAATTCTCGCGATCAAGAGCGGTCACAAGCTGCATTGCATCGCGACCACGGAGCTGCGCCGGCAAATGAGCGGCAAACTTCCCTCTGCGAGAGTGCAGTAAGCCATGTCCGAACTTGACATCCGGCAGATCATGGAGATCTTGCCGCACCGCTACCCGCTGTTGCTGGTCGATCGCATCACGGAACTGGAGCCGGGCGTGCGCGCCGTCGGATTCAAAAACGTGACGATCACCGAACCCGTCTTCACGGGGCATTTTCCGAACAACCCGTTGCTGCCCGGCGTATACATGATTGAAGCGCTCGCGCAGCTCGGTGGATGCGTCGTTCTCGAGCCGGGTGAATTCTCGCGCAAAACGCCGTACCTCGCGGGCATCGACGGCGCGAAGTTCCGGCGTCCCGTCATTCCGGGCGACCGGTTCGTGATGGAAGTACGGTTGGTCAAACATAAGCGCAACATCGGCTGGGTGCATGCCGAAGGCAGCGTGGACGGCCAATTTGTCGTTTCCGCCGATCTCATGTTCTCCATTGCGTCGGATCCGCGTTTATTCGGTTTCGACGCTACGGTTTTACATGCGTAGATGATCCATCAAGTTGAAACGGCGCTCCGGCCTAGCCTGCGCGCCCCCCACGCTAAAGCGCGGGGCCCCCATGACCTCATGGCGCCTCAATGTACTGCCGACTCGAGCGCTCCCCGTGGGCGCCGCAATTGCGGGTTCTGCGCGTGATCCATCCGACTGCCATCGTGCATCCGAATGCCAAGATCGATCGCGGCGTCGAGATCGGTCCGTATTGCATCGTCGGCGAAAACGTCTCCGTCGGACGCGGCACCGTGCTGCAGGCGCACATCGTGGTGAACGGCTGGACGAGCATCGGTGAAGATTGCCAAATTTTCCCGTTCGCGACGATCGGCGCCTCGTCGCAGGACAAGAAGTACACGGGCGAACGCGCCTACACGCGTATCGGCAGCCGTACGATCATTCGCGAATACGTCAGCGTGCAGCGCGCGACCGGCGAAGATCAGGTCACCGCGATCGGAAATGATTGCCTGCTGCTCGCCTACACGCACGTCGCGCACAACTGCGTTCTGGGCAATGGCGTCACCATGAGCAACCTGGCCCAGCTCGCCGGGCACTGTATCATCGAGGACAACGTCGTGATTGCGGGCATGGCCGGTTTGCACCAGTTCGTACGCGTCGGACGCTACGCGTTCGTCGGC
Source organism: Vulcanimicrobiaceae bacterium (assembly GCA_036826275.1). Classification (GTDB taxonomy): domain Bacteria; phylum Vulcanimicrobiota; class Vulcanimicrobiia; order Vulcanimicrobiales; family Vulcanimicrobiaceae; genus DATGJX01. Next base: position 53,368 of record DAISWS010000001.1, on the reverse strand, counting down.
GGCGACAGCAAAGTCACGCGCGACGTGCCGCCGTTCTTCCTAGTCGAAGGCAATCCCGCCGCGCCGTACGGCTTGAACAGCGTGGGACTGCGGCGCGCGAATTTCAGCGACGAAGAGCGCGCCGAGATCAAGAAATTTTACAAGCTGCTCTACGGCTCCAAGCTCAAACTCTCCGAGGCAATCGACACGATGAAGGCCGACGTGACCACCGAATCCGGCCGCCACATGTTGCAATTTCTCGAAGCCGAATCGCAACGCGGAATTTTGCTGAAATAGCCGATGCGCTATTTCCTCTCGAGCGGTGAAGCGTCCGGCGAACTCGCGGCAACGCTGCTCGCGCAGGCGATCCGGCGCATCGATCCGCAGGCCCGGTTCGAAGGCATCGGCGCCGCACGCATGCGCGAGGCCGGCATTCAGCTCTGGCGGGATCACCGCGGCTGGGCCAGCATGGGTCCGCTCGCCGCAATCCCGCGCATTCCGAAGTTGCTGCTCACGATGCTGCGCACCGCACGGCACATCGCAGCGAGCAAACCCGACCTCGTCGTTCTCGTCGACTTCGGCGCCTTCAACGTGCGTCTGGCGAAGCGGCTGCGCGCGATCGGCTATCGCGGGCCGGTTTTGGACGTCTTCCCGCCGGCGACATGGCTCGATCGTGAAAACACCGCGCGTGATGTCGCCGCCGTTGCGATGCCGCTGACGGCGTTTGCGCATCAACGCGATTTCTATGCCTCGCTCGGACTGCGCATCGCGTATTTCGGCCATCCGCTTGCGGGACAGTATCAGATGCGCGTGGCGCGCGGTGCGCCGCCCGCCGACGGCGGCACGGTTGCACTTTTGCCGGGCAGCCGCAGCGGCGAGCTGCGCTATCACGCGCCGCGCTTGTATGCCGCGCTGCGCGAGCTGCGCATGAACCGTACGCATCTGCGCGGCATCGTCGGCGCGGCGGACGATCGCGCCGAACGTGCGCTGCGAGAGCTCGCAGAACGTGAAGGGCTGCGCGATCTTTCGTTCGTGCGCGGAACGCACGAGGCGATTGCGGATGCCGATGCCGCATGGGTTGCCTCGGGAACGGCCGTGCTCGAATGTGCGCTCTCGGGCGTACCGGCGGTCGCGCTCTACGTGATATCTCCGCTGCTCGTCAAGCATGCGCGCCGCGTATATTCGGGGCGCTTTATCACGTTGCCGAACTTGGTGCTCGATCGCGCGGTGGTGCCGGAACTGTTGCAGGACGATGCAACGCCGCACGCTCTGGCGGCCGAGATGGATGCCGTTTTGCGCGATCCGCAGACGCAGTATCACGCGTTCGAGGAACTGCGCGAGGCGCTCGGGCCGCCGGATGCGCTCGAGCAATGCGCCGCATTTGCGGTCGGCCTAGCGCGGGGAACCGCGTGATGGTGCGAATTTACCACACTTCCGATCTGCACGATCACCGCGGCATCGCCGCGCCGCTGCGCGCGCTGCGCGAACGCGAACCGGGACTGCTGCTGGATTGCGGCGATTCGTTGCGCGGCAGTCAAACGATCTTCCACCGGAGCGAACCGATCATCGCCGAGATCGACGAGGCCGGCTACGATGCGCAAGCGATCGGCAACCGTGAATTTCACTACCTGTTCGGATGTTTGCGAGCCCGCGCCGCGCAGATGCGCCATCCTTTGATTTGCACGAATTTAATCGACACCAAAGGCCGCGCGCTGCCGTTCGCGCGTTCGCACACGATCGAGGCGGACGGCGTGCGCGTGCACCTGCTCGGCTTACTGATCATGCAGTATCCGGTGGACAGTCCGTGGGAACGCGTCTTTGGGTGGCGCTTCCTCGATCCGGTCAGCGTGATACGTGAGTTCAGCCAGTCGATTCCCGCGCACGAGCCGCTCATCGTACTCTCGCATCTGGGGCTTTCGCTCGATCGGAAGCTGGCCGCAGCGGTGCCGCGCATCGATCTTCTGCTCGGCGGTCATAGTCACGATACGCTAGCGCAGCCGGCGTATGCGGGCAACGTTCCCATCGTGCATGCCGGCCCGTACGCCAAATTCGTTTCGCGCACGCGCCTGGAACAAACGGGGGAGCGCTGGCGCGTGCACTCGTTCGATCTGGTGCCGCTGCGGTGAACCGGGTGCTCTTCGTTTCGAACGGCCATGGCGAGGTAGCGATCGCGGCGCGCTTGGCGATGGAATTGCAGTCGCTAAGGCCGGTCGCGTGCGATCATCTGGCGCTCGTCGGCGATTTCCGCTATCCGTCGATGATGCGTGAAGTCGGTCCGCGCCGCGCGATGCCGAGCGGCGGCGTCATCGCCATGGGCAACGTCCGGAACATCGCCCGCGACGTACGCGCCGGTCTGCTCGCGCATACGCTGGCGCAATGGCGTTTTCTGCGTTCGGTTCGCGGCACGTACGCACTCGCGGTCGGCGTCGGCGACGTCTTCGCGCTGCTGATGGCGTTGCGCGCGCGCGCGCACAAAACGGCGTTCGTCGGTACCGCGAAAAGCGCGTACGTCGCAAAATACGGCGTGCTGGAAAGGCGTGTCGTGCACAAGGCCGACGCGGTGTTCGTGCGCGACGAGGCGACCGCCGGTCAGTTGTCTGCGCACGGGATCGCCGCGCGCGCGGCCAATGCGATCGTCGATCTCTACGCCGCGGATGCAAGTGCGCTGGACGTGCCGTTCGAACCGCTGCTGGCCATTTTTCCCGGCAGCCGCGAGAGCGCGTACGACGAAGCGCCGTTTTTGTGCGAGGTGGCGGCTGCGGTTGCGCGCCGCGAGCCGCAGGCGGGCGCGGTCCTCTCGATCGCACCGGGCATCGATGCGCGGCGCATGAGCGCGCTGTTCGAAGAACGCGGTTGGGAGATCGTGCGCGGTGCGGGTGAGAACGAACCGTTTACGTTGCGGCGCGACGGACGCGAGGTCGTGCGCGCGTGGCGCGGACCGCTCGGCGCCATGCTGGCCCGCGCCACGATCGTACTGGGACAGGCAGGCACCGCAAATGAAGCTGCGGCGGCCAGGGGCATTCCGGTCGTTGCCTTTGCGCGGTCGGGCGAGCGGCGCGCGCCGTGGTATCGCATGCGGCAAATCGGTCTGCTCGGCGAGGCGATGATTGTCGCGCCGCGCGAAACGGACGCTGCCGCAGCAGAAGTCCTCTCGCTGCTGCACGATGCGTCGCGGCGCGAACGCATGGGGCGCGCCGGTCGCGAACGGATGGGGGCCCCCGGGGCGGCGGCAACGATCGCCGCGGCGTTGGCTGCACTGGTGCACGGATCGTGAACGCACCGCGCTTTTTGCCCGCCGCATTCGCGATTACGAACTTCGTCGTGCCGCTTTTCCCGCCGTTCATCACGTTGACGGCTGTAACGATTCCGGGCGTTTCGCTGCTGCCGCCATCGTTTGCCATCGTATTGCTCGCCGTCATGACCTGCATCGCGGTGTATGGAACGGCGCTGCTCATGCGGCGTCCCATCGAGCGTCCGCCGACGCTCGCGCCGCTGCTCGGCTGGGTTGCGGCCGCATTCATCGCCGCAGTGCTCGGATTCAATCCGCTCGGCGGCATGCTGTTCATCGGCATCTTCGGCTTGGGCGTGATCTGGCATCTCGCGGTGCTGCGATACTACACGTATCCCGGCGTGAATCATGCGATCTTCTGGAGTTATTTGCTCTCGGGCGCGCTCGCATCGCTCGCCGCAATCGTGATGGTGATCGCGCGCATTCCGGCGGATCAGTACACCATCGGGCATGGACGCGCGATCGGCACGTTCATTTTGCCGGGCGAACTGGCGGGCTACCTCATCATCTTTCTGCCGATCGCGTTTGCCGTGGCACGCGTAACGGCCAGCACGGCGCTTCGCGTGCTCGCGCTGTGCGCGCTCGTTATGGGCACGGCGGCCTTTGCACTGACGTTTTCACGCGCCGGCTGGATGGGGTTTGCAGCTGCCGTCGCGTTCTACGCGTTCGCAACCGGCATCGTGCGGCGCCGCTACGCGCCGCTCATCGTGCTCGCCGGGCTGGCAGCGGTGCTGGTCGTCTTCAACGCGCATCACAACCCCGCGGAAAATTATACGCGCCTGTCGATCTGGCAGGCGGGCTTGGAGATCGTGCGGCGTTTTCCGCTTACCGGCGTGGGACCGTTTGATTTCGCGCGCATCTATCCGCTCGTGCGTTTGCCCGACGGCGATCTCACGGCGTTCCACGCGCACAGTTTTTTACTGACCATTTTTGCCGAAACCGGCATCGCCGGCATCGTTGCGGTACTGTGGGCATGGATCCGCTTCGCGGTGATCTTGCGCGAGCAGCTGCGGCGCGCGCGCCCCGCGCACGCGACCTTGGCGCTCGCGGTTGCAGCGGGACTTGTGGGAACCTGGGTGCAAGGCCTCATCGATACGGTGAGCGTCGTACTCTTCGGCCTCTGGCTGCCGTCGATGGCGCTTGCGCTGGTGCTTGCAGAGCACGGATTGGGAGAAGGACTGGAGTGAGACGCCTGTTTGCGTTGGGTGCGGCCGCGATCGTCCTGGCGGGATGCAATCCGCAGCCGGCGCACCGGCCCGCGCAGAATGCCGTGCCGTCGGCAACGCCGACCGGTCTGCCGCCGATCACGATCACCGGCCGCGGTACCGCGCATCAGCCCGTACGCGTCGTCGCCCAGCGGCCCGGCGGAGGAAAAATGTGGGAACTCGAGGCGCGCTCGGTGCGGAGCCACTCGATGCAAAACGCAACGCAGGCGACGTTTGCGCAAACGCAGGTGACGTTTTACGACAAGGACGGCACGACGCTGCAAGCGCGTGCGCCGCAAGCACAGGTCGACGATCGCCGCAAGCAGGTGATTCTCTCCGGCGGAGTGCATGCCCGAACCAGCACCGGACTCACACTGGTGTGCGATCAGCTCGTATACGACGATGCGACCGGGCTCTTGCACGGCACCGGCGGCGTACGCATCACGGGCATGCAGGGCGGACAGCAGCAAGTGTTGACCGGCAATTCGTTCACGTCCGATGTGAAACTGACGCGGATGACGATGAGGTAATGGACAGACCGCACCAGATCAAACTGCGCGACCTGGTCAAGCGCTATGGAGAACGCGCGGTCGTAAGCGGCGTGAGTGCCGACGTGCACACCGGCGAAATCGTCGGTCTGCTCGGGCCGAACGGCGCGGGCAAAACCACGACGTTCTATATGGCTGTCGGCCTTGTCAAACCCGACGGCGGCACCGTGCTGCTGGATACGGGCGCGGGCGAAATCGATTTGTCGAGCGCGCCAATGTACATGCGATCGCGTCGCGGGATCGGGTATTTGGCGCAAGAAAATTCGATCTTCCGCAAACTTTCGGTCGGCGACAACGTGCGCCTGATCTGGGAGATGCACGGCGTGCCGCGCGAGGAACAGGAGCAGCGGCTCAAACCGCTGCTCGAAGAATTCGGACTCGCCAAATTCATCGATGCGCGCGGCGACAGCCTGTCCGGCGGCGAGCGCCGGCGCGTCGAAATCGCGCGCGCCATCGCTACGGAGCCGGCGTTCCTTCTGCTGGACGAGCCGTTCACCGGCATCGATCCGATCGCGGTTGCGGATATTCAGGCCATGATCCGGCAGCTGCGCGATCGCGGACTGGGCGTGCTGATTACCGACCACCAAGTGCGCGAGACGCTCGCCATCGTCGACCGCGCCTACATCATGAACGATGGCCGCATCGAGGTGTCGGGCACGGCCCACGACGTGCTGGAAAGTCCCATCGCGCGGCAGTTCTATTTGGGCGAAGGCTTTCGATTGTGAAGGCGCTGCCCATCACGATTCTGGACCGGTACATGCTCGGCGAGCTGGCCGGTCCGTTTGTGTTCGGCCTTTCTGCCTTCACGCTGATCTTTGCAGCAACGCAGATTATTGCGATCGGGCGCATCGTCTCGGAGACGCACGCACCGCTTTGGGCGGCGATCGAGGTCTTTTTGTGGCAGCTTCCGGGCATCTTCGTGCTTGCGATCCCCATGGCGCTCCTGCTCGGCACGCTGCTCGCGATTCAACGCCTCTCCGGCGAGAGCGAGATCACGGCGATGAAGGCGGGCGGCATCACGTTTCTGCGTATCGTTGCGCCGCTGCTCATAGCGGGGCTGCTCATGTCGCTCGTGACGCTCGTGCTGCAAGAACAGGTCGTGCCGTTCGCGCGTGAAGAGGCCAATATCGTCCAAAACACGATCATCAACCGCGTGAGCGCGTTTGCAAGCAGCTTGAACGTTTCCGCGCCTCTTCCGGGCGGCGGTTCTCAAATGACCTTTGCACGCGCGTGCGCGCAGAACTGCGAAGCGCTGCTCGGCGTTACGCTCGTACAGTACGATCGCGACGGCAATCCGACGCGCATCGTCTTCGCGGATCGTGCCGTTTTTGCGGCGCAGCGCTGGACGCTGGATAACGCCCGGATCTATCAATTCGGATCCAACGGCGAAGAGGTTACCCAGACGACGCCATCCTTGCAGGTCGAACTGGGCGAGAATCCAACCGAGATGGTCAAGCGTGCCGTGAACAATAATCCCGACGATATGAACCGCGCGCAGATCGCGCAGATCATCCGCACCCGACAGCTCTCGGCGAGCGAGCTGAAGAAATATACGATGGCCTATCAGCAGAAGCTCGCGATGCCGTTCGCCTGCTTCGTCTTTACGCTGCTCGCGGTGCCGTACGGCATCCGGGCGGTGCGCGGCGGCGGTAGCACGAGTCTGGGTTTCGGCCTTGCGGTGCTGATCGTGTTCATCTATTACATCGTGCAGACGATCTTCTCGTACATCGGCGAGGCGTATTTGCCGCTCGCGGCGCTCGCCGCCTGGATGCCCAACATCATCTTCACGATTTACGGTGCGCGCCGGCTCTACCGCGCGGCGATGGTGTAGCGCATGAACATTCTCGATATTTTGCGCGGCACCGGCATCGTGGTCTTCATCGTCATTCTGGCCGGCATCATCGCGTATCTGGGCGATCGCGTCGGGCATCAGGTCGGACGCAAGCGCCTCACGCTCTTCAACATCCGCCCGCGCTACACGTCGACGATCATCGCCGTCGCAACCGGCATGATCATCGCGCTGATCGTCACGCTCGGCGCGATTTTTGCGTCAAACCAAGTGAAGACGGCATTCTTCAAATTGGGCGCGATTTACGCGGAGATCGACAAAGCGCAAGCGACCGAAAAAGAACTCGAGAAAAAAGTCAACGAGTCGCACGTCGTGGTCGGATTGGATACGATCATGACGCCCGGCGCGCTGACGATTCCCCAAAATTCGCCGGTGGGGACGCGCCGCGTGCTCATCGGTGAGTTCTACGATCAGGTCGTGCGGTACGTCAATGCGGTGTACACGCGCCCGCCGTTCAACCTCAAACCGTACACGCCGCCGGCGGATTTGGATCGCGAGCTCGATGCGATCGCGAAAGCCTCGCGCATGGACGCATGGGTCGCGCGCTGGCCGGTGTTGCTCGTCGCGCAAGCGCCGCAGAATCTCTACGAACACGATCAAATTCACTTCGGCATCACGGCGACCCCCGATCGGCTCATGGCGGCCGAAGGCGAACCAATCGCGTTTCTCCAAATTCCCGCGGGCAAAAACGTCAGCGCGAACCTCGCGCTCAATCAGCTGCTCAGCAATGCGGTGCCGCAGCAAATGGCGCAGCGCGGCATGCCGCCGTACTTCTTGCGCGTCGACGTTGCAAACACGCTTCCGAGCACGGCAAAAATGCAGAGCATGCTCTCGAGCGGTTCCGGAACGTACATCATGACGGCGTTCGCGGCTACGAACGTGTACCCGCACACCGGCGGCGTCCCGGTGCTCGTGACGCTGCAGAAGAAGCCGTGAGCGGCGCGGTCCTGGGCATCGATCCGGGAACGCGCAAAGTCGGGTTTGCGATCGTCGCGGATGCCGATTCGCCGGCCATCGCCCGGGGCATCGAACCCCTGGAGACCCTGCTCGAGCGCGTGCGCGCCCTGCTGGCCGTGCACCCCGTCGGCGCGGTCGCGCTTGGCAGCGGAACCAATGCCAATCGCCTGGCAAAGATGCTCGCGGAACTCGACGTGCCCGTGCACGTGATCGACGAGCACAACACGACCTACCGGGCGCGCGCGCTCTATTTCGCGGATCACCCGCCGAGGGGTTGGCGCCGCTTGCTTCCTTTGGGCCTGCAGCTCCCTCCCGCGGCTATCGACGACTATGCCGCAATGCTCATCGCCCGCCGCTATATTGCCCGAGGGGCATAGCGGCAGAGCGGGTATGAAACCCGAAGGCGAAATAGCCGATAGTAGATATTGCCCACTCGGCGGGAACAGAGGAACAAATGAGGTTCGCTTGTGTCGTTGCGTTGATAGCGCTTGTGGCAGCGCCATCTTTGCCCGTGCCGGCCGGTGCCGCGCCGGTCGCAACCGCACAGCTGGATCCGGGCCGCGTTTTTAATCCCGAAGCGGAATCACTGCTCGCCGCACTGTTTGCACCTACAAAAGATTTCTCACCGCTCGCGCTCGCGCTCTTTCATGCGCCCGGCGCCGTTGCGATTGCCTTGCCGCCGCCCGCGTCGGCAGCCGCGCGCGGCAGCGCTGTTGTTGCGAGCGTCAACCTGCGCGCATACAGCACGCCGGTGCAGCTCGATGATCGGCGGATCGGCGAACCATCCGTGGCGCCGGTCACGGCGGCGCCGCTGCAACCGCATTTCGCACAGGGCACCGGCGCATCGCCCGGTACGCCTCCGGTGCAAGTACATTTCGGCAGCTACGCTCCGTACCGGCCGCCGGTGCAGGCAATGAACGAAAGCGTGCAAATTCCCGTGCGCGTGGGAGCCGTGCATTTCACCGGAGTGGTGAGCGGCTCGCAGTCTCAAACCGAGCATACCGACGCCATGCGCGCCATGCAGCTCTGCGGGACGACGGACGAAGCAGCCGCGTGTCCCTATCTGCGCGATCAGACGACGCAACTCTTGGCGGCCGGCACCACGTTCGACGTGCGCGCCGGAAACACGAAGGTCAATCTGCAGCTCTCCGGAAGCGTCGGACGCGTGAACGAACGCGACGGCGCACTCTACCAATATGCTCCGCTCGATCCCGACCCGCAGTTCGATACGCGCGCCGGATCGCCCCAAGACAGCACGCTGCTGTATTATCCGGGTCTGGCGCAGATGGTGCGGCACGGCGTCGATGCGCGGCTCGCCGTTCCGGTCTCGCCGGTGCTGAGCATCGGTTTGCAATACAACCGTTCGCACTACCAAGGCAACTACGCCACGGTGCTCGCGCCGGGGATCGACGCAACCAAAGATACGTACCTGGGCAACCTGACGTATAAATTGCCGGGTTCGTCGAGCTTCGTCACGCTTTCGGCGCGGCAGTACCGCTATCAGGATTCGTTTGCGCCGAATTTCAATCTCACCGAAACGCGCGCCGACCTCAGCTTCACGGTGAAATTCTGACCGACGCTTCCCGGCGCAATCGCATACGCGCCGTTCTTCGAGCGCTCATCGTCGTCGTCGCACTCGTTCTTGGCGCGTTGCAGCTGGGTTCCGATGGCATTTTTGCGCGCGCGGGGGAACCGGTCTCGCTTCCCGCGCATGTGCCGGCACAGCTGGGGATCGCCGTCTACCGTGCGGCCGCGCGCGTTGCGCAGCCGCCGTTCGTCGACGGCATGCTTGCGCGCGCGGCGCTCGATCGCGGGGATCTGGCACACGCGCAGCGTTATGCGCAGCGCTTGCCCGCCTCCGCGAAGCGCGACGATCTGCTTGCCGAGATCGCTCAGGCGCGTGGTGACGATGCCGCTGCGCAGCACTATTTCGTGCGAGCGGGCGACATCGAAGCCATCGATCGCGCGGTTAGCGCACTGCGGATGCACGATCCGCAGAAAGCGTACGGGTTGGAATCGGCGCTCAAAGACCGGCTCGCGCAGAGCGGCACCCACCCCGACGCCGTGGCGGAAGCCTACTGGCGCCTCGGGCGCATCGCTTGGCAGGAATCGAAGCGCGAACTCGGGATGCAGCAGTACATGCAGGCGATTGCGCTTTCGCCACTTTCGGAGAAGTATCTGATCTCGGGCGGTTTTGCCGCGTACGATTTGCATGACGACGATGCGGCGCTGCGCTATTTCGCGCGCGCACTGAGCGTCGATCCGGCGAGCGCGGATGCGGACGCCGGTGCGGGAATGGCGCTGCTTGCGCAGGGCGATCGTGCCGGAGCCGTGCGGTACGAGCAGCGCGCGCGTTCTGCAAATCCACGCTCGCACGCACTGCATACGCTCGACAGACAACTCAGCGAGTAGACCCATGATCGTCGCACTGGACATGCAGCTCGCGGTGGGAAACGCGACCGGCATCGGCGAGTACGTGCTCGGACTGGCAGCCTCGCTGCGCGCTAGCGGCGTCGAGGTCGTCGAGCTCTTCGAAGAAAAGCTCGATCCATGGCGGTTCGACCGCCGTGTCGCGTGGGATCAGGTGCTGCTCCCGCAGCGCGCGCGCGCGAGCGGCGCCGATCTGCTGCACTGCGCGTCCGGTACGATGCCGCTGCGTGTTTCGACGCCGATGGTCGTGACGGTGCACGACGTCGCGTGGCTCAAGGTGCAGCATCACACGCGCCCGTACGCGCGGTATTATTTTGGAACATTCGCGCTGCAGCGCTACCCGCATGCCGCAGCGATCGTGGTGGACTCGCAGTTCTCGCGCGAAGAGTTGTTGTCGGCGACGCAGTTACCGCACGAGCGCGTGCACGTCGTCTATCCCGGGGTCGCATCCGATTTTATCCACCTGCCGCGCCGTGCGCACGGCGAACGCACGATTCTGGTTCCGGGCACGGTCGAACGGCGCAAGAATCTCGAGGTGCTGATTCGCACGTTACCGTCGCTGCCCGGCGATACGCGCGTGATCTGCGTCGGGCCGCCGACGCCATACCGCGAGGAATGCGAACGGCTGGCACGCGAGCTCGGCGTAGGAACCTGCATCGAGTTCTTGGGTTACGTACCGCGCGAGCAGCTGCTGGATCTCTACGCGACGTGTTCGCTCGTCGCCGTACCCTCGCATTACGAAGGCTTCGGCTACGCCGCCGCGCAAGCGCTCTGCGCGGGGACTCCGCTGATCGTTTCGGACGCCGCATCGCTGCCGGAGGTCGTCGCCGGATGCGCGCCGATCGCGAGCGCGGACGACGAGCAAGAATGGCAACGCGAGATCGAGGCGGTTTTCGCGGATCCGGCCGGTGCGCAGGCGCGCGCTGATGCGCACCGCGAAGCTGCGGCGGTGCGCTTTGCCTGGGCGGCAAGTGCCCGCTCGATGCGCCGGGTATATGAAACTGCCCTCGAAAACACGCGGTAGGAGAGAATATGTCGGAATCACCCGTGCCGGTGCAGGCGGAGGGCGGCGTACCGCTGAGTGCCGATGAGCAGTCCAAACTCGACGCGCAAGTGCAGGAGTATGTCGGCGGCCTCGCCGCGCTGGATATTCACGGCGATGAATTCAAGCAGCGCATCGCTGCACTCGAAACGCTGGGCAACGCGGAGATTTCGCAATCCGCCGGCGTGTCGAACCGCCTGCTGGACCGGCCGCTGCGCGCGATGCGCGATCCCGGCGGCCAGGCGCCGGACGTTTCGCGCGGGTTGAGCGACCTGCGCGCGACGATCGAATCGCTCGATCCATCCAAACGCGATCTGCTTTCGCCGCGCCGCTTGCTCGGCATCATTCCCTTCGGTAACCGCCTTCGGCAGTATTTCGATCAGTATCAGTCCGCGCAGAGCCACCTGAACGCGATCATCGAAACGCTTTACCGCGGCAAGGACGAGCTGCTGCGCGACAATGCGGCGATCGAAGAGCAGAAAACGCAGATGTGGTCGCTCATGCAAAAAACGCAAGCGATGATCTATCTGTGCAAGAAGATCGACGACGAACTTTCCGCAAAAATAACCGTGCTCGAAACGACGGATCCGGAGCGCGCAAAAACCGTCAAAGAATCGGCGCTCTTTCCGGTGCGGCAGAAGGGCGTCGATCTCCTTACGCAGATGGCAGTCAACCTGCAGGGCTATCAGGCGCTCGATTTGATCAAGCGCAACAATACCGAGCTCGTCAAAGGCGTGGATCGTGCCACGACCACGACCGTGAGTGCGCTGCGCACCGCCGTCGCGGTCGCGCAAGCGTTGACCAGTCAGCGGCTCGTGCTCCGGCAGATCTCCGCGCTCTCGTCGACCACGTCGAATCTCATCGGATCGACCTCGCAGATGTTGAACGAGCAAGGCGTGGCCATTTACAAACAGGCGGCCGAGCCGACCATCCAGCTCGAGCAATTGCACCGTGCCTTCGAGAACGTCTACGCGGCGATGGATGCGGTCGAGGAGTACAAGCTCAAAGCGTCCGACAGTCTCGCGCAAACGGCTTCGGCGCTCGAAACCGAAGTCGAAAAGGCCAAAACCTATCTCACGCGTTCGGCTGCAGGACAGCTACAGCCGTAACGATGGCGTTACCCCCGCAGGCGCAGGCATGCGTCGATCGTATACTTGCGCTTCTCGATGAAGCGCAGGCTCTGGAACTCGACCGGCTCGCGGGCGACGATGCGTATGCGCTGCGTACGACGCGCGAGCGCTATCTGCCGGAAACGCTCGATGCGTACGCGCGGATTCCGCCGGCGCTGCGCTCCGTGCCCGATCCGCAAAGCGCGCGCACGCCGGACGATCAACTGCTCGAGCAGCTCGCGATTTTGGAGCGCGCGACCGCGCAGCGGCTGATGCGCCTTGCCGGGCGCGAGTGCTCGACGCTCTCCGCCAACGGCCGGTTTTTGGTCGACCGGCTCGGACCGCTCGAATCGCTGCCGGAAGCGCCGGCGATCGACGTGCATGCGCGTCCGGTGACGGCAAGCCGCTTCGCGCAAACGCTGAGCGCCGGCGCGCGGCGCACGCGCGATCTGCTGACCAGCGTCGCCGGCAAATTGTACGATGCCTTTCCGCTGCTCACGGAAGTCGACCGCGGGATCTTCGGCAGCGGGCCGGCCAAACGCGTGGCGATTACCGTGCCGCTCGGCAACGACCGCTTACGCTATGCGCTCGCGCTCGGGCGCAATGGCGAGCTGGAAGCGACGTGCGCGAAGATCGTGCGCGGCGTGACGATACGCACGGAGCACGTACCGTTCGAGGAATGGGCGCGCGCACTCTATGAAGATTTACATGCGTACGCGCAGAGCAGCACGCAAACCCGGGAGCTGCTCGAACAGCTGATCCGCTAACGAGGAAAACGAGGCACTCATGTCATTCTTTGGATTTGGTTCCGGACCGCGTCCCCCCCAGTCGCCGCCGGGCGCACCCGGCGCACCGGGCGTGCCGCCCGCGATGACCCAGGGCGGCGTGCCGCAAGACGCCATCGCGCGCTTGCGCCGCATGTCGGGAGAAGGCGGCAAGCCGCTCTTCACCAGCGATCTTTCCGTGAGCGAGTTCGTGCTGCTCGAACAGCTCGGCGTCAAACCGCTGGGCATGGTGCTGGGCAGTTCGATCTATCACGTCGGCATTCAGTACGGCAACTGGTATCAGAACCAGGAGCTCGACTACCTGAGCCAAGCGATGTACCATGCGCGCGAGCTCGCGATGTCGCGCATGGAAGAGGAAGCGATCGTGCTCGGCGCCGACGGCATCGTGGGCGTGCGGTTAAACGTCAACGCCTACTCGTGGGCCGAAGCGGCGCTGGAATTCACGGCTATCGGCACGGCAATCAAAGCGCGCGAGGGGGAGCGTTATCGCACGATGCACGGCAAGCCGTTCACGAGCGACTTGAGCGCGCAAGATTTTTACAAGCTCTTTCAGTCGGGCTACATTCCGGCCGAACTCGTGCTCGGCAACTGCGTCTATCACGTCGCGCATCAGGGCTTTTTGCAGCAGCTGCGCACGGTCGGCGTGAACGTCGAACTCACGAACTATACCGAAGCGATCTACGACGCGCGGGAACTGGCGATGAGCCGGATGCAAGCCGAGGCGGAAGCGCACGGCGCCGAGGGCATCATCGGCATGCGCATTACCGAACAGAGCTGGATCTGGCAGCCGCATGTGATCGAATTCATGGCCATCGGCACGTCGATCGTGAAACGCCCGGGATACAGCGGCGACGGCACGCTGCAGGAAGCGCCAAAGTTTACCGTGTCGCTCGACGACTAGTAGACCGGCGAGCCCGGAGCACCCGGCGCGACGCTTCCGTCGTCCGGCGCGAAGATCAGGCGAAGCGGATAGCTCGATCCGCTATCCGGGATCGTTTCGATCGTCACACGGACGAAGCCGCGCGCGGGCACGACGTATTGACGGATCTTGTACCGTGAAAATGGCGGCGTTTGATGCGATTGGATGAGCACGCCGTCGATGAGGTACGTGCCGGTGGCGCGTCCGCCGCGCGGGTTCTCGTAGATCGCGATCGGCTGGGGATGCGCCGTCGGATTTTGTACCTTGATCACAAATGACTGCAGAACGCCGTAGTCACCCGCCAGCGCTTGGCCTTCCATGAGATTGGGCAGCGGGATATGTCCGATTTGCAATTCGAGATACTGATCGGTCGTGTTCCATAGCGTGCTGTAGTGGAACTCGGGAATCTTGTAGATGCCGCGCGCGTGCGGGTGGCCGCCGCCCAGCAATTCGGTGCTGGAAAGGGCTTCATCCGGTGCGCTGGACGCGTTTTGCGCGAAAAGCGTGAGGTGTACGGCGCTCCCGTTGAGCACGCGCAGTTGCAAGAGGTTGCAGACGACGTCTTTGGCGGGAAGCGGCTGCTCCACCAAATTGAGCGTTCCGTTGCCGGGGATGACGATAACCCGGCCTTCGTTTTGCACGAGGTGCTTGAGAAATTCATACGTGGCGGCGTGCCCGGCGGACATCTCGTTCGGATCGGGGCCGCCTTCGCCGCTGATGAATTGCACGATCGCCGGCTCGAGCGAAAGATTCTGCGCGCGAAGCACGACGCGACGATCCGGCTCGCCCGGCGGATTGTAATGAAAGTACAGAAAGCGCGTCGGCTGCTCGCGTTTCAGATCGCTCGCAAACAGCACGCCGTTTTCCGTGAGGCGTTCGGGATAATCGCTGACCGTGAGCGAGGCCGGCGTGATCTTCGGCGCGGCGATATTCTCCACGCGCACGCGCGTCGTGCCCTCGGCGGTAAAATACTGATCGCCTTGAATCAGCACGGGCACGCTTAGGGTGGCGACATCGTCTTGGCCGAGCGGCTCTGAAAACTGCACGCCGTCCGGCGTTGCGACGATTTGCGCGCCCGGACGCGCTTGCGCAGCCGCAACTGCGGCCGCAACGGCTTGCGCCTTTACGAACGCCGGACTTGCGGTATCGCCGGTGATGCGGATCGTGCTGCTATCGGCAATCGTTCCAGCGCTGTAGGCAACGCGCACGGGCACGACGGCCGCGACGCCCCGTTGATCGGTGATGCCGACCGCCGTTGCGCCTGGCGCTTTGCCGGTCAGCGTGACGGTTTGCGCGGTCTGATCGACGACGGCATCGACGATCGCGGGATTGAGCACGTTCACCGTCATCTGGCCGTAGACGGACGACACGCGCAGCACTTGCGTCTGGCCGACCGGAACGGACGCGGCGGCCGGCGCAACCGTGATGGGCGGCGGCGTCGGCGTTGCGGTAGGAATAGGCGTGGGCGTGGGCGCAGCCGGCGTCGCACCCGGCACCGCGGATCCGCTCGGCGAAGGCTGCGGCGTGATCGGCGCATTGGTCGCCACGGGCGCGGGCGGATTGACTTGCGTGCGCGCAATGCCCGCGGATGCGAAAACGCATCCGGCGGCGGCGATCGCGGCGAAGATCCTGGCGCGCAGCGTCAAGCGCTAAGCGATTTTCGCTTCGTCCCGGCTCACGGCGGACGCAAGCAGCGTCTTGTAGCCGACACTCGGAAATAGCACGGTAACGAGGTCTTTTTCGGCCCGCTCCACGGTGCCCTGTCCGAACTTCGGATGAAAGACGATATCCGCGATGCGGTAGCCGGAGAGCGTCTGCGGTTCCGGTGCTTCGCCGCGGGTCACGGTTGCCGGCCGCGCGCGCAAGCAGTTATCGCACGCGCCGCAGCCCACGTAATCGTAATCTTCGCCGAAGTAGTTCAGGATGAACTTGCGCCGGCACGAGGTCGTCTCGGCGTACTGCAGCATCATCGCGAGCTTGCTCTGGTCGTACGATTTCTTGGTCTCGTAGCTCGCCAGATTCAGCACCATGTCGCGGTTTTTGCGCGCGTCGTCGGTGAGCGCGTATTTCGAGCGGCTGATCGTCTGGATGAAGCCGCCCTTCTTGAGCAGCGCCAAAATCACTTTGAGTTTGGTGAGCGGCAGCTGCAGAATCTTGCGCAGGTCGGTCATCGAGACGCCGCCCTCTTGCGCGCCGAAAATCTCGAGCGTCCCGAAGACTTTCTGCACTTCTTCGATGTCCGGATACTTGCCGGTCAAGAAGTAGTTTTGCACGCGCGTATCGCTCATGCGGTAAATCAGCACGCACCGCGATGGTAATCCGTCGCGCCCGGCGCGGCCCGCCTCCTGCGTGTACGCTTCGACCGAGCCCGGCAGATCGTAATGCACGACGAACCGAATGTTCGGCTTGTCGATTCCCAGGCCGAACGCGTTGGTCGCGACGACCGCGCGAATATGTTCGTCCATAAACAGCTCGTGCACCGCCGTGCGATCCTGCTTTTGCAGTTTCGAGTGATACACGGCCGCCGGAATGTCGAGCGATTCTTGCAGATATCGCTGCACTTCGAGCGCGTTCTTGATCGTGGCGGTGTAGATGATGCCGGTGCCCTCGAGTTCGTGCGCGAAAAGCGCCTTCAGAATCTTGAACTTATCGGCTTCTTTTTCGGCGCGGCGGACGTCGTAGATCAAATTGGGCCGGTCGAATCCTTTGACGATCGGTTTGACCTGCGGAATGCCCAGCTGATGAAGGATATCTTCGCGCACTGCGGGCGTTGCGGTTGCGGTGAGCGCCAGCACCGTCGGATGGCCGAGGCGTTCGATGACGTGTCCGAGCGCTAGGTATGCCGGGCGGAAATCGTGGCCCCATTGGCTGATGCAGTGCGCTTCATCGACCACGAACAGCGGGACGGTAATCGACTGCAGGAGCTGCATGAACGAATCGTCTTCCAATTTTTCCGGGGTGACGAAGACGATTTTGATGTGGCGCGTGCGGATGCGTTCCAGCGCGGCGGCTTCTTGATCTTCGGAAAGCGTGGAGTTGAGCGCAACGACGTCGGTGATGCCGAGCTCGCGCAGCATGTCGATCTGATCTTTCATCAGCGCGATGAGCGGGCTGACGACGACCGTCGTACCATCGAGAAGTAAGGCAGACAGTTGGTAGGTTAAGCTCTTCCCGGCGCCGGTTGCCAAAATGGCCAGCGTGTCCTGTCCGGACACGATGCGCCCGACGACTTCTTCCTGACCGGGTTGAAATGATTCGAAACCGAACTTCTCACGAAGCGCAGCCCGCAGTTCCACGTCTTTACCTCTTCGGAGTGCCTCGTTAGACACGTATGCCTGCCTCTTTAGTAAATCAACTAAAGAAGCTCCGCGAACAGTATACCCCTCGGCAGGCGCCCCGAAACGTTGAAAAGTACTACCCAGAGTGTCCCTCTACCGTACCTGGCGCCCCAAGAGTTTTGCCGATCTCGTCGGCCAAGACGCCGTCGTCCGCACGCTCTCGAGCGCGCTGGAGAGCGGCAAACTCGCTCACGCGTATTTGTTCTCCGGCCCGCGCGGTTCGGGCAAGACGTCCGCGGCCAAAATCTTGGCCCGCTGCATCGACTGCGTCAACGGACCGACGGCCATGCCGGACAATAGCTGTGAAAATTGCACCGCCATTTTGGCCGGCACGGCGCTGGACGTACTCGAAATCGACGCCGCGAGCAACCGCGGCATCGACGAGATACGCGCGCTGCGCGATGCCGTGAAGTTCGCGCCGTCGACGATGCGCATGAAAGTGTACATCATCGACGAGGCGCACATGCTGACCAAAGAAGGCGCCAACGCGTTTCTGAAAACCCTGGAAGAACCGCCGCCGCATGCCGTCTTCATCCTCGCGACCACCGAACCGGAGAAACTCCCGGTTACGATCCTTTCGCGCTGTCAGCGTTACGCGTTCCGCCGCATCGCCATTCCCGTGATGATCGAGCGGATGCGCGAGATCGCCGCCGCCGAAGGGATTGCGATCGACGAGGCGGCGCTTTCGGCCATTGCCTATCGCGCCGATGGCGGCTTGCGCGACGCGCTCACGATGCTCGAACAGGCCGCAGCATTCGCCGACGGCACGATTACGACGCAAACGATCGATCTTGCGTTCGGCGCCACCGGCCGCAAGTATGCCAGTACGCTGCTCGACCGGCTCATTGCCAAAGATGCCGCCGGCGTGTTGCAAACGATCGACGAAGCGAGCGATGCGGGCACGGACATGCACGTGCTCCTGCGCAGCCTCATCGCGGAGTTTCGCAATCTGCTGGTGGGGCGTATCGATCCGCAGCTGCTCGCGCGCGATCTCGCGCCGGAAGACGCGCAGCGCGCCGCCGAGCGCGGCAAGCAGCTCACGCAGGTGCAGATCGTGCGCGCCCTGCGGCTGCTCGCCGAAGCGCTCGCCACGGCTCGTTCGTCGGGCAATCCGCGCTTGGAGCTGGAAACCGCACTGCTGCGCTACACACTTGCAGCCGAAGATCAGACGCTCGATGCGATCAACGCGCGCGTAAGCGCACTCGAAGAAGGCAAAGGCGTCACGGCACCCTTCGCGGCCGCACCGAAGCCGCCCGAGCCGGTCAAAGCGGAACCGCCCAAAACCGAAGCTCGCGCGCCGGAGCCGGCTAAAAGCGATAGCGGCCCGGTCACGATTCAGAAGGTGCGCGCGGCATGGAACTCCGTGCGCGCGAAGGTCGAGAGCGAACGCCCGTCGCTGCGCGCCCCGCTCAGCCGCGCAACGCTTGCGGCGATCGAAGGCAATGCCGTGGTGATTCATATGCCGGATGCGGTCATGGCGGACATTCTGCGCGATCACGCCGGACTTGTCGAAAACGCGATCGGCGACGTGCTGGCCGCCAAGCTGCGCGTGACGCTGAAAGTCGACGGCAGCAGCGCACCGCCGCGCGCGAAGGGCGGTCCGGCCGCGCATTCTGCGGCAAGCGTTCAAGCAGCGCAGCCGGAACACGGCGGTATCGCCGAAGATCCCGACGAACTTTTCTCCTATCTTAACGAACGGATCAAGTAAATGTTGTTCCGCGAATATCCGTTGCAAGGAGCAAACCGCTCCGGCGTAACGGAGCGGTTTGTTTACCACCTACCGGACCCCCTGGGGGCCCCGACGCAGTTGGGGGGTGCGGAGTCTCGGACGGAGCATCTGTCAAAATGAACCAGGCGCAATTGATGCAGCAGATGAAAAAAATGCAGCAAGAGATGACCAAGGCGCAGGACGAGCTTGCGAACACCGTGGTCACCGGCACCGCTGCAGGCGAGAGCGTGAAAGTCGAAATGACGTGCGATCACCGCGTGAAATCGGTGAAACTGGCGAACGACGCGGTCGATCCGCAGGACGTCGAGACGCTCGAAGATCTGCTGACCGTCGCGTTCAACGACGCGCTCAAACAAGTCGAAGAGACCTCGCAAACGCGCATGGGCCGGCTTACGGGGGGCCTGCGCATCCCCGGCCTCATGTGATCTGATTGCCAAGTCCCGGTTCGATTGCGGGTCCGGTTCAGGCCCTGATCAACGAGTTCAGCAAGCTGCCGACGGTCGGTCCGAAAACCGCCGCGCGGCTCGTCTTTTATTTGTTGAACCGTCCCCGTCACGAAGCGCAAGCGCTTGCGGAAGCGATCCTTGCGGTCAAAGACCGCGTACGCTTGTGCTCGATCTGCTTTTCGATCACCGAAGAAGATCCGTGCGAGATCTGCCGGGACGAACGGCGCGACGGCACGACGATTTGCGTGGTTGCCGAAGCCAAAGATATCTTTGCGCTCGAGCGCACCATGGCGTACAAAGGCCGGTATCACGTGCTCGGCGGCCTCATCTCGCCAATGGACGGTATCGGTCCGGCGCAGCTGCGCGTGAAAGAACTCGTGGACCGCATCGGCGCGGAGCGGCCCGCGGAGATCATCATCGCCACCAATCCCAACGCGGAGGGCGAAGCGACGGCGCTGTATCTTTCGCGCCTGATTGCACCGGTCGGCGTGACCGTTACGCGCCTCGCGTACGGCTTACCGATTGGGGGCGATCTCGATTATGCCGACGAGGTAACGCTTGCCAAAGCGATCGAAGGGCGCCGCGCGCTGTAGATTTTTACTTCGCTTTGTGGTACAAAGTGCATAGATGACCGACCTCGAGCGGGCTCTGGCCGACATCGCGGAAGTGCGCGAGCGGCTCGGGCATGTCCAGCGTTTTCGCGGTTACTCCGCACTTGCCGCCATTGCATCGGGAGCGTTCGCGCTTGCCGCGGGCGCCGTGCAGCTGCTCGCCGTTCCGCCCGTCATCACGGCGCATGCCGGACATCTGTATTTCGCGCTCTGGTTTGTATGCTGCGCCGCGTCGGTGCTCGTCAACTACGGCGCAATCGCGCACTGGTACGTCAACGACGCAACCGCGCGCGATCGCTGGCAAACCACCACGGTCGGTCTTTCGATGCTTCCCGCGCTCATTCTGGGCGCTGTGCTCTCGTTTGCGCTCTTGCGCGCGGATCTCTTCGCGTTTTTACCGGGCGTGTGGTACGGCTGCTACGGCGTCGGTTTATTTGCCTCTCGCACCATGGTGCCGCGAGCGGTCGTCCCTATTGCGGCCGCGTTCATGATCGCCGGAATGGGATTGCTGTTCGTTCCGCCCGCGATCGCGCTGCAATGGTGGGTGCTGCCCGCAGGCTTCGGCATGGGCCAGCTTTCGATCGGATTCATCATCATGCGGGAGCGGCATACGTGAGCGACGCGCCGTACGCCCTCGATGCGCTCGATCGCGTTTTTCACGAACGCGGCCGTCTGGCGATCTGCAGCGCGCTGGTTGCCAACGCCGACGCGTTGTCGTTCACGCAGTTGCAGGATGCCTGCAATCTGACCGACGGCAACCTGAACCGGCATTTACACGCGCTCGCGGAATTGGGCATCGTCGAGACGCGCCGCATTACCGGCAAAGGGCGCCCGCAAACGATGGTGCGCATCACGCGCGAAGGGCGCGAGCGCTTTTTGGACTACATCGACGCGCTGGAATCGGTCGTTCGCGAAGTTCAGCGATCGCGCAAACGCAAAGCATCGCCGACGCGCACCGTGCCGGCTAATTCCACGTCGCAGTAAACGCCCATCACGTTGTCGCGCTTTTGCGCGACGTAGAGCAGCACGTCATCGTCCCGCTCTCCGGTTTCGATGTCGTACGTCGTGGTGACGCAGCGGCCGATCGTATCGCGCACGCGCAGAACGGCCTCGCCCATTTCGATGACGCGCCCGAGCAGCTGCAGCTCCTTCGAATCGAACTCCGCTGCGCCGCGCGCGTAAAAATTCGGACGCCAGCGCCGCGGATCGAGCGGCATGTCGAGCGCCTTCTCTACCTCGGCGATCCAGCGGTCGAAGATCAGCGAAACCGGCGCATCGTCGAAGTAGTGCACGCCGGGCTCGGCCCGCATTTCCACGCGCACGCCCGCCTGCGCGGCAATGCGCGCAGCTGCTTGCGGTTGCGTGACCGTGTGCAGCAGCTGGTGCTCTTTCCCGCGGAACGTTTTGCCGGCGCGCGCGTGTCCGCTCTGCACGAAGAGCGCGCCGGCGCGGTCCCCCGGAATCCCGCCCGTTTCCAGCAGCGTGGACGCAAGCGGCTGCGCGGCTAAACTTTTGACGGGATACCGCCAGATGGCGGCGAGTTCTCCGAGGTTCTGCATGAGCGCCATCTACCATAGGATACGCCGGAAATCCTCAAGAAAGCGCGCCGGATGAACGCTGCGAGTGATCGGGCGGCGCTGCTTCGCCCTTTGACGATGGGCGAGATCTTCGATCGCGCCATCACGCTGTACGTGCGCAACTTCGTCCCTTTCTCGCTCATCGTGCTGGTCGTCGTCGTTCCAAGCGCCGTCATGCAGTATTTTGCCGGGCTGCATGCAAGCGCGACGTTCACCCAGCTCTTGCAGCAAATCCAGAATCCGAAGAGCACGGGTATACCCGCCGCGGCCGGCAGCGATAGTCTCTTTGCGCTGGCGTCGCTCGCCGTAAACATCCTGCTCGGTGCGTTCGCGGCCGTCGCCATTGCCGTTGCCACGGCGCGAGTATACGGCGCCGAGCGCATCGAATGGGGCGCATGCTACGCGCGCGCCGTCTCCCGGGCCGGATCGATTTTACTCTTGCTGCTCATCGAAATCGTGCTGCTGATCGTGGTGATATTCGCGGGCGGCATGGCGATGGGACTCGTGTTTGTCGCGGCCGCGCTCATCGTCGTGAAATCGGCCGTGTTCGGCGTACTCGCGTTCATTGCCGGCGCCATCGTCATCCTGGCGTGGCTGCTCTTGTTCGTCTTGTGCTACTTTGCGTTCGCTTTTGGCTACATGGCGCTCGGCGTCGAGCGCGTAAGCGTGGGCGCGGCAATGGGCAGCGGCTTTTCCCGCGTTTTCAACCGCAGCGAGATGCTGCGCGCAGCGCTCGTCGCGCTCGCGTTCATGGCGATGTATGCCGGGCTGATCGTCGTCGACTTCGCGGTTGCCGGTACGTTGGAGATGATGCACCTGCACCTTGCAAACGTCGCCGTCAACGCCGTCATCTCGCTCTTGACGTACTCATTTCTGGGCATTCTGCTCGTGGTGTATTATTTCGACGTCCGCGTCCGGCGCGAAGGCCTCGACGTGCAGATGCAGATGGAGCGCCTGCAGGCCGCCGCCGGCACGCCGTGAGCGCCTTTCCGCTCGCGGGCGCGCACCAGCCTGCGCGCGATCCCGTCGCGCTGGTGCGCGGCATCCTGGCGCAGCCGCGTTTTCGTCTGCAAGCTCAAGCCGTGCGCTCGCACACGTGGTGGGACGTGCTGCGGGGCTGGATCGCCGATCGCTGGAACGCGCTGATGGATGCGTTCGCGCATCATGTGAAACTCGGGAACGGCACCGGCATCGCGATCGGCGACGTGCTCATTGCCGGGCTGGTATTGCTCGTCGTGATCGTGAGCGTCCGTTTGCTGCTGAGCGCGGCACACGACGGCGCATCCGCGCCGGCGCTAACCGCTTCGGCTTTGCCCGAGCACGCAAACGCCGCCGAGCTGTTTGAAGCGGCGCAGCATGCGGCGGCGGCCTGCGCGTATGCCGCGGCCATCGCACTCGCATTCCGTGCGACGCTCGCGTCGCTCGATGCGCGTGGTGCGCTGCGCGACGATCCGGCTCGAACCGTAAACGAATGCCGGCGCGACGTGCGGTCGCGCGCGCCGCGCTTCGATGCGGCGTTCGATCGCATCGCACGCGCGTTCACGGCAGCCGTCTACGCCGAACGCGGCGCCGGCGCCGATGATTGGAATGACGTCGAACGCGCGTACAGTGCTGCTTTCACCGTGCCGCATGATGCCGCGTAGACGCGTCGCCGAACTGGTCATCGTAGCAGCCGCTCTCGCGCTGCTGGTCGCGCTTGCGGCATTTCGGGCGGGCGAAAGCTCGGAAGTGAGCGTCCCGTCTACGTATGACACAGGCGCGAACGGGTATGCCGCACTGTACGATCTGCTCGCGCGCGAAGGAACACCGGTCGATCGCTTTGAGTTGCCCATCGGTGAACTGCGGCGCGGCGGCACCCTTGTGATTGCCGGTGACAGCGCACTCGACGCGGCCCTGCCCGCCAAGGACGGTGCCGCCACGCTCGACCGCTGGATACGCGCCGGCGGGACGCTGGTCGTGCTCGATGCGTCCATCAGCCGCACGGTCCGGCGAACGCTGGGCTTACCACAGCCGGCCGCCGGCAGGCGGCAGCGAACAGCCTATGGCGGATGCGCGCTCACACGCGCGCTGCGCGGCGCCGTCGTAGCGGGAACGTTCGAAAACACGTACCCGGCGGCGTGCAGCTCGCGGCGCGCGACGCTGCTTTCAGACGGCTCCAGAGCTGCGGGTATCGCGTATGTGCGCGGGCGCGGCCTGATTGCGCTCTTCTCAACGCCTACCATCTTCGATAATCTGCACATTTCGCAACGGGGGAATGCGCAGCTCGCGTATGTGCTGTTGGGCGGCGGGCGCGTGCAATTCAACGAGCGCGTGTATGGGCATGACGCCGGCGAATCGTTCTGGGACGTCTTGCCGGCGCCGATGCGTATTGCGATCGTCATCGCCGTCATCGCGGCATTGTTGGCGGTGGCCGGTGCGAATCTGCCGTTCGCGCCGCCGTACGCGCTGCAGCCGCCGGACGAGCGCGATTCCGGCGCCTACATCGATTCGGTCGCCCGCATGCTCGAGCGTGGCGGCGCATCGCGTGAGGCCGTCACGCGCATTTCGGCGCGCTGCGAGCAGGTGTTGGCGCCGCGAGCCGGCGCTGACGAGCGCGCGCGGATGTTGCTGCGCGAACTGCGAATACTCGAAGCGGCGCCACGTCCGGGCGCGCACGACGTGCTGCAAGCCGGACGCATCTTCGCAGGGGTCCGAAAGGAATACGGATGTTGATCACCACCGCGCACGATCTGGCCGGGCGCATGACGGACGGCATGACCGAGATCATCGCCGGCGGCGATCGCACGGCGTTCGCGCTCCTCGTCGCGCTCTTCGCGCGCGGACACGCGCTCATTGAAGGCGTTCCCGGAACGGGCAAAACGCTTGCCGTGCGCGCACTCGCCTCGCTCGCCGGCGCGCAGTACCGGCGCATCCAATTCACGCCGGACTTGATGCCGGCGGACGTCGTCGGAACGACGGTATTCAATCCGCAAACCGCAGAGTTCAGCACGCGTTCCGGCCCGATCTTCACCAACGTTCTGCTCGCCGACGAAATCAACCGCACGCCGCCGAAGACGCAATCCGCACTGCTCGAGGCAATGGAGGAAGCGCGCGTCACGATCGATGGAACGCCGCTGCAGCTGCCCCAGCCGTTTTTCGTCTGCGCGACGCAAAATCCGATCGAGTATGAGGGCACGTATCCGTTGCCAGAGGCGCAGCTCGACCGGTTTCTCGTGAAGATCGAGGCCGGCTACCCGCGTAAAGATCAGGAGTTGCAACTGCTCTCGCGCGTTGCGCAAGGTTTTGACGCGCGCAGCATCGAGCCCGACAAAACGGCGCCGTTGGCGCAGCCTGCGCAGATTCTTCAGGCGCAGCAAGAGGTTCGGGCCGTGCACGTTTCCGGCGGCGTGCAGCAGTACGTGTACGAGATCGTCGCCGCAACGCGCGCGCACCGGCAGCTTTCGCTCGGAGCCAGTCCGCGGGCCGGTGTTTCATTGCTGCTGGCGGCGCAGGCTGCGGCAGCGATCGACGGACGCGCCTATGCAACGCCGGACGACGTGAAAGACGTCGCGCCGCTCGTCGTGCCGCACCGGCTCATCGTGCAGCCGCAGGCGGAGATCGACGGCGTTCGCGCCGCCGCGGTACTCGACGAGGTGCTGAACGTCATTGCGGTGCCGCGTGAAGCGACTGCGTGAACGCTTCTGGCTTCCACGTTGGATTGCGCCGCGCGGCTATTGGGCGCTCGCGCTCGTAGCGGCGCTCTTTGCCTGCGCCGCGGCGTATGCGCCGCTTATATGGATCGCCGTGGCCGCGTCGATCGTCACCGTATGCGCGTATGCCGTCGACGCGTTCCTCGGTCCGGGCCGTTCGCAGATCGAGATCCTGCGCGATGCGCCGCCGCCGCTCTCGTTACGCCGGCAGGGCGCGCTTTCGTATACGCTTCGTAATCGCGCCGCGCTTGCGGTTCGGCTTGGCGTGATCGAAGCGCCGCTCTCCCTGGTTCGCTATGACGCAGACGAAGTGAGCGGCACGGTGCCGCCGCGCAGCCAGGTGCAGCTCACCCGCCCGGTGACGCCCGTTGCGCGCGGTACGGCTGCGCTGCACGCGCTGTATTGCTGGTATGAGAACCCGATCGGCATGCTGCGACGGCGCGTGCGCGTGCCGCACACCGATGCGGTCCGCGTGTATCCGGACCTTTCCGCGGTCGAACGGTACGGCAATCTGCACATGCGCAACCGCATTATCGAAGCGGGCCTGCGGCGCATGAAACTGCGCGGCATGGGCACTGAGCCGGAAAGCGTGCGCGATTGGGCGTCAGGCGATCCGTTCCGCGCGATCAATTGGAAGGCCACGGCACGGCGCGGACGCGTCATGGTGTCACAATACGAAGTGGAACGCACGCAGAACGTCATGATCGTACTCGATGCGGGGCGGCTGATGACCGCGCGCGTCGACGAGCAGCGCAAGTTCGACTATGCGATTACCGCGGGGCTATCCGTGGCGGCGGTAGCGGCGCTCGCCAACGACAAGGTTGGAGTGGTCGCATTTGCCGGAGATATTCTGCGCGCCATGGCACCGCGTCCGAGCGGCCGGTCCAGCAGCCGGATCGCCGCCGCGCTGCACGATGTGGAGCCGCGCTTCGAAGAGGCGGATTACGATCGGGCCTTTAGTTACGTGCGCTCGCACGTCAAGAAGCGAAGCCTCGTGATCGTTTTTACGGATATGGTCGACGCCGTCGCCCAGAGCGCGGTCCTCGCGCAGGTCGGTATCCTCGCACGGCGCCATTTGGTCGTCTGCGCGTTCATGAACGACGCGGCGATCGACAAACGGCTCGACACGTCCCCGGGCGGCTCCGCCGACGTGTACGCGACAGCGGTCGCGCTCGAACTGCAGGACGAACGCCGAACCGCCGCGGCCGTGCTGGCGCGCATGGGCGTACAGGTGATCGACGTCCCGGCCAAGCAGCTGACGACGGCGCTCATCGACCGCTATCTGCAAGTCAAACAGCGCGGCTTGCTATAGCTCTTCCTCGTCGTCGTCCTCGTCCTCGTCGTCTTCCGCATACTCGTCTTCAGCGTACGCGTCGCGTTCGAGCAAGCTGATCGCGATGCTCAGATGCGCGAGAGCCGTTGCCTTTTGCGCGTCGACCGTTACTCCGCCGTTCACCTCGTCGCGTAAGCGCCCGTACGCTTGACTAAGGTCCGCGAGGCGCTCCTCGCTCGAAACTTCCGTTTGCGTGTTCATGTGCGGCGTTATACCCGCGTCCGCACGAGCTGAAGTAGGCAATCAGCGCGATTGCGGTTGCGACGCCGACGCTCGCGCGCACGCCCGCCGGAAAACGCAGCGGTGAAAAGAAGCCCTCGATGATGCCGGCAACGCACAGCATCGCCGTGACCCCCGCGATCAGCACGCCAGCGCGCCGGCTGTTGTCCGCGATTGCATCGCGCCGGCGCATGCGGCCTGGCAGAAGTACTCCTGCCGCGATAAGCAGTCCCGCGCCGCCCGCGATTTGGATGGCCGTCAGTTCGATGACGCCGTGCGGCGCAATCGTCGCCCAAAAATCGGCACCGAACCCGGCGTGCGCAAAGAGCGCGCCGAGCCCGCCCAGCATGAGCGCGTTGAAAATGATGATGTAGAGCGTGCCGACGCCGAGCGTGACGATGCCGCCCGCGAATGCGACGTACGCGACCTTGATGTTGTTGGTGATAATGAACGACGAGGTTTGAGCCGATTGATCGGGCGTGAACGCGAAATTCGAATCGTGCAGGCTCCTCGTGATGTGTGCGGGCACGATGCGCTCGGGCAGCAGCGCATAGGCATGTGACGGATCATGCGCGACGACGACGTACGCGACCGCGGTCCACAGGACCGTGAGTGCGATGCACAGGCCGACGTACATCCACGAACGGCGGAATTCGCGCGGAAACGTGTGCGTAAAAAAACGCGAGAAGCGCGCGCGGCCGGTCTCCGCCGTCGATCCGTACACGTACGCGTGCGCGCGTGCCGTCAGCCGGTTGAGATAATGGACGATGTGCGGATCGAATGCGTGCCCTTGCGCGTACGCCAAATCTGACGTCGCCCAGCGGTACAAGCGCCCAAGTTCAAACAGCTCCGGTGGCTGCAATTGCCGCAAGCCGCGGCGTCCGGCCCGCGCAAGCAACTGCTCGAGCCGCTCCCACGCCGCACCACGCCTGCGAATAAAAGAACGCTCGTCCATCGTAAAAGGGGCACTTCTACGCACTATTGCGGCGCCCTCGGGGAGCGATCATGTTAGCAAGCACATAAAGGCGCCATGAGGTTTGGGGGCCCCGCGGAGCGGGGGGCGCGGAGGCTAGGCCGAAGCGCCTTTTAAAATGGATCGCACAATCAGCGTTCGTACGCCGGAAAGCATTGCGTTTTCGTATGAGCTGGCGGGCCTCGGGAGCCGCTTTCTCGCGCTTGCCTTCGACATGTTCGTTCAACTTGTGGTGCTGGTTGGAATCATGTGGGGCCTCGCGTATGCCGGCGCGCACATGGTGTCGGTTACGAAGCATCCGGCGATAGGCGACCGCACTGCGCAGTCCATAGGCTACGCGATCGTGATCGCCATCCTCTTCATCGTGTTCTTCGGCTACTTCATCGCCTTTGAGGCCTTTTGGAACGGTCAGACGCCGGGCAAAAAATTGCTCGGCATACGGGTGGCTCGCGACGGCGGGTATGCGCTCGATCTCGGCGCGGCGTTCATTCGCAATCTGATCCGCATCGGCGAGCTCGCGCTCGGCTTTTACGCCGTAAGCGCGATCGCATCGCTGATCTCACCGGAAAACAAGCGCCTCGGGGATATGGCCGCCGGCACCATCGTCGTGCGTGACGCGCCCGCGCAACGGTTGACCGACATACGCGCCGGCGCTGAGAACCCGCCGCACGTCATCGCGATGGTCAGCGACGAAGAGCACGCGCTCATCGGGCGCTTTATCGCGCGCCGCGCGGGCATGGATCCGCATCACCGCCGCAGCATGGCCTCGCAAATCGCGCAGCGCGTGCGACCGCGCGTCTCGAGCGATCTGCAACGGCTGGACGACGAGGAGCTGCTGGAGCGGCTAAACAGCTAGCGGCTAACGCTTCTTCGTGATGCGCGAGAGCAGATCGCGCGCGAACGTCATCGCTTCGTTCTTCGTGCTCTCGTAGATCGATCGCGCCTGGCCGCTGCTCATTTGGCGCCCGTGCTCGTAATAGAACGTGACGCCTTCACCGACGACGATCGTGCCGGCGTACGCAATGGCGCCTTTGATCGCGATGCCGGCAAGCGGAATGAAGCCGGAGAGTTCGCGCGCGAGCGAACGCCACCCGAAGCCGCCGCCGATGACCGGCAACAGCTGCCACATGCGCTGCACGTCCGGATCTTTTCCATACGTCGCCTCGATGTGCAGCATCAGCATCATCTGAATTCCGGTGATGGCCATCATGTCGCCGGCGGAGGCAAAGACGCCCATGACCAGTCCGACGACCGGAATGTGATCGACGACCGCACTGGCAAGCGCGATTTTGAGCGCATTGTTCGCCGCGTCGCGCGTGAGTTTCGCGGCGACCGTTTCGCGCATCGGCGGAAGAGCGCGGCCGACCGCGATCTCGACGCCTTTGCAGCACTCGACGACGTGAGGAAACAGCCGCCCGCGCAGCGCGTCACGCGTGAGTGCCGGTACCGTGTATTCGGCAAACTGGCCTCGCGGCGGCGGCGTCGACGGGCCCGACGGCTGCGCTTGTTCGTCGACCGTAATCGCGAAGACGGGCAGATTGAGCGTTCGCAGCGGTGCGATCGTCGCACCGGAAACATCGCCGCCGCGCCCCAGGAACAGCACGACGCGGCCCTCGCTCGCGAGCGTCGCCTGCGTCGCGCCCGGAACGAGCGTTTCCAAACATGCCGCCGCTTCGAACGGAACGGATTCGTCGGTGTGGCCCGAGAGCAGCAAGCTGCGCAGCTCCGCTACGAGCGCGGGATCGCCGCACAAGTAAAAACGGAACGGCTTGCGCACGTTCGCGTGCACCATCTTGACGTCGATGCCTTTGCGAACGAGCCGCAGGATGTCGCCGGTTGCCGCTGCCATGGTGCTTACGC
Source organism: Vulcanimicrobiaceae bacterium (assembly GCA_036826275.1). Taxonomy (GTDB): domain Bacteria; phylum Vulcanimicrobiota; class Vulcanimicrobiia; order Vulcanimicrobiales; family Vulcanimicrobiaceae; genus DATGJX01. Next base: position 23,481 of record DAISWS010000001.1, on the reverse strand, counting down.
GTCCGATCCTTGCGCTTGCGGATGCACTTGACCGTCGGGATGCGCTTCGCTCGCCGGATCGTCGGTGTAATCGAGATAGATGAGGCCCATGAAGATCTCCAGCGAGAGTGCGTTCATACCGTGGGCGTTTGCCACGTCGATGATGTTCTTGTGCCTTTCATGCGCCTCGCGGATGATCGCTTGCGGTGTCGTCTTCGTGTCTGCCGCAATAATCGAGGCCGCCGTAAGCTCGCCGGGCGTGACGTTATCGTGCAGCATGTCGATGTAGCTGAGATCGTCCACATCCCAGCGCGTGTCGATCGCCTTTTGCAGGGTCGAGTAGCGCTGCGGCGAGGTTCCCACGCCAAGCAGCGTGATGCGGGCGGCGAGTTGCCGCGCGCGCGCCATATCGTACAGCTGCGCCGCTTGCGAGGCGGAGGTCGCCGCTTGGCCGAGCGATTGCTGCGCTTTTTGCATCGACGGCACCAGGCCTTCGTAATCGATCTGGGAGATGTCGCCGAAGTAGTTCAGGCTGACTTGCTGCAGCCGTTTGATGAATGCATCCAAGTCGCCCAGCCCGTCATCGAGTTGCATCGCCGAAGCGCGGCCCGCGTCGACCGCGCGTTCCATATCGCCATCCGCCGCGGTCAGCTCCGAGAGCATCTGCGGATACGACGGGAACATCGCAATCGAATCGGACGGCATCGGCCGCATCTGCAGCGGCGAATCCATCTGCGAGAGGATATCGGCGTTTTCTTTGAGCAGGCCGTAGGGCTTGTTCGTCTTCGGGTCGGTCGATCCGACCTCGTCGATGGCCTGCGAAGAATCTTGCAGCGCGCTGTTCACCGAACGCGCCATGCCGCTCAAGCTGCGTTCGACGGCTTCCAGGCGCGAGCCGTGTTTGACGTCGACGCGGCTGAAATCCGGCAGCTCGTACTCGATCGTTTGGAGGCGGTTCTCCAGCGATTTCAGCTGGCTGTGCCCCTCGTCGTGGCGCGCGCCGATTTGCGCTGCGGCCTGCGACTGCACGCGCTGCGCGTCCTTGAGTTGATCCTGCAGCGAGGTGATGTTCGGATGCGTGAGATCGACCCGCCGCACTTGCATGGCGCGCAGCGCTTGGATGCGCGCTTGTGCGGCGGCTTTGACCTGCGGCGATGAACTCTGCGCGAGCTCGCCCAGCGTTTGTTCGCTCTTGCTCGTCAAGCCGAGCGCTAGTTGCGTCTGGCCGAGCGCGAGCAGCGCTTGCTGATTGGCGGGATCTTTTTTGAGGATGTCGCCCAGTTCGATGCTTGCAACGTTGTAGCGGGACTCGTCCAGGTCGTGCAGCGCCCAAACGAGTTTTTCTTGCTCGGTCGTCTTCGTCGGATC
>DAISWS010000001.1:0-22124 GCA_036826275.1 Vulcanimicrobiaceae bacterium | reverse complement strand
TTCTGCCGATTGCCCTTGGAATACGCTCGCGCCTTCTTCGTCGGATCGAGCTCGGGATAGCCGACTAAATGCGCGATGCGCTGCGAGCCGCCGGGATGGTCTTCGAAATATTTGGTGACGATGTCGTTATGTTCGCCGTCAAGCGCCATGAGGTGCTGCTGCATGCTGACCATCGCTTCCGGATCGTATCCGGCGCGCGACATGAGCAGCAGACCGTAGCGGTCGGCTTGCAGTTCGTCCGTGCGCGACATCTTCGCGAGCGCGCCCGCCTGCAGCAGGTTGCCGAAATTGTAGATGAACGGCGAGAACATCGAGGCGATGCCCAGCAGCAAACTCAGGATGTTCGCTTTGGTTTGCATCGTGACGGCATGGCGGCGTTCGATGTGTCCCGTTTCGTGGCCGATGACGCCGGCGAGTTCATCGTCGGATTGTACGAAGTCGAGCAATCCGGAGTTAACGTACACGTAGCCGCCGAGCGTCGAGAACGCGTTGATGTCCGTGTCCTTCAAAATCTTGATGTTGTACGGGACGTCTTTACGCGCCGTCTCGGCCCACAGCTTTTGCGAGACGCTTTGCACCCACTGATTGAGCAGCGGGTCGCTGACGACCACGTTGCTTTCGACGATCTGCTGGTCGTACGCGCGCCCCATCTCGATCTCGCCTTGCGTCGAAAGCGCAAGCGCGGGTGACGGGCACATGGCACCGAGCAATGAGACGATGACGGCGAGCGGAATGATGCGACGAAGCATAACGAACGTTTTCCTCTACCCCTGGGCGGGGGCGGATGTTACAGGACCTGGCACTCCAAGAACGCCGCAAGCAGCTCCTGCGTTACCAAGCGGGCTCAGCTGCGGTGTAACCATTATGTGCACTATATGTGGATAAACAAAAGAACTTGTGAACCCGCTGTGGAGGCCGGAGGGCCTGTGCTCCCCCGTCAGAAGCAGGCGCGGTGATGGCGGTGTTGCGCGGCAAAGGACTCGGCCTGGAAATTGCGCTGGGAGGGCGCGATTTCGAGGAAGCCCTTGCCGAGCTGCAAAGCAAGCTCAGCGAGCGTCCCGGTTTTTACGCGGGGACGCCGGCTACCGCCGCGCTCGGACGCTCGGGCCTTTCGAACGAGGATCTCGGGCGTTTGCGCGGCGTCTTGCACGGCCATGGCATCGCACTGGAAGCACTGTCCGGCGGTATTGACCTTGAACCGCTCGCGGCGGCAGCGGGGTTGCGATTCCTGGTGCTGGACGACGGTGGTGAAGAGCTTGCGCGGCGCCGCGCGCTGCGTCCGAAACGCGAAGTACACCTTTCGGACGCGGCGCGCTCGCTGGTGGCCGACTTCGCCGGCGCACGCGCCGACATTGCGGAGCGGCGCAGACGCGGCGAAGCGAGCGTTCGCCGTGCCGTGCTGCAGCAGCAACCCGCCAGCACGGCAGCCGCGCAAGTGGAAGAACCCGACGCGCCGAGCACCTTATATCACACCGGCACGCTGCGCGGCGGACAAGCGTTGCAGCACGTCGGCAACATCGTCGTGATCGGCGACGTGAATCCCGGCGCTGAACTGGTCGCCAGCGGTGACATTCTGGTGTTCGGCGCGCTTCGCGGCGTTGCGCATGCGGGCGCGCAGGGCGATGCGTCCGCACGCGTGCACGCGCTCGAGCTCGCTCCCACGCAGTTGCGCATCGCGACGTTCATTGCGGCCGATGCGGGAGATCGCTCGCAGACGCCGATACAAGCAGAAACGGCGTGCGTGCAAAACGATCGCATCGTCATCTTTCCAAGGGAGAAAGCTCCGTGAGCGCTCGCAAGATCGTGTTTACGTCCGGAAAGGGCGGCGTCGGCAAAACGACGACGACGGTGAACGTCGGCGCGGCGCTGGCCAAGCGCGGCCATCGCGTCATTCTGGTCGACGCCGACATCGGATTGCGCAATCTCGATCTCGTTCTCGGGCTGGAAAAGCGCATCGTTTTCGATCTCGTCGAGGTCGTCGAAGGCCGCTGTCAGCTGCGTCAAGCGCTCATCAAAGACAAGCGCTTCGAGTCGCTCTCCATGTTGCCCGCCGCGCAGACGCGCGACAAAGACGCAGTCACCGAAGAGCAAATGGCGCGCGTTATGGACGAACTCGCCGGCATGGCGGACTACGTGCTGATCGATTGTCCGGCGGGCATCGAAGCGGGATTCCGCAACGCCGTTGCGGGCGCGAGCGAAGCCGTCATCGTGACAACGCCGGAAGTGAGCGCAATCCGCGATGCGGACCGCGTCATCGGCAAGATCGGTGAGCGCCGTTTGCCCGTACGCCTGATCGTCAATCGCATTCGGCCCGAGATGGTGCGCACCGGCGACATGCTCTCGGTCGATGACGTCTGTGAAATCTTGTCCGCGGAACTGCTCGGCGTCGTTCCCGATGACGAAGAGGTCATCGACACGACCAACAAAGGCGAGCCGGTCGTTCTCGGCGAGACCAACCGTTTGCGCGTGATCTACGATAAAATTGCACGCCGCTTGGAAGGCGAGCTCGTGCCGTTCACCAATCTCGACAACACCGGATTCTTCGGGCGTCTTTTGGGCGCGTTGAAAGCAGGCTGACATGCACGAGCTCAAACCAGATGTGGAAAATGCGTCCGCGCCCGTCGCGTTGGGACGCGCGATCGTCATTACGTCCGGTAAAGGCGGCGTCGGCAAAACGACGACGACCGCGAACCTGGGTACGGCGCTTGCCATTCGCGGCGCGAGCGTCGTCCTCGTCGATGCGGACGTGGGTCTGCGCAATCTGGACATCGTTATGGGGTTGGAAAGCCGCGTGAAGTATCACGTGCTTGACGTGCTCGAAGAGAAGGCGACGCTGGATCAGGCCCTCGTGCGCGACAAACATTCTTCGTCGCTCCATTTGCTTGCAGCCGCGCAAACGCGCGAAAAGGACGACGTCGACACGGAGAAGATGCGCGCGCTCGTCGAAACGCTGCGCGAGCGCTTCGAATACGTGCTCATCGATTGCCCCGCGGGCATCGAGATGGGCTTTAAGAACGCGGTCGTCGGTGCGCAGGAAGCGATCGTCGTGTGCACGCCGGAGGTTTCCGCCGTGCGCGACGTCGACCGTGTCGTCGGCTTGCTCGGCAATGCGTTTTCGCCGCAGCTGATCATCAATCGCGTGCGCCCGCAACTCGTCAAAAAAGGCAAGATGCTTTCGGTCGACGACGTCAACTCGATCCTGCGCCTGCCGCTGCTAGGCGTCATTGCGGACGAACCGGATGTCATCGTTTCCACGAACAAAGGGGAGCCGCTCGCGCTGCGCTACGACTCACCGACCGCGGCCGCCTACCACGCGATTGCGGCGCGCGTTGCCGGTGAGGACGTACCCGCGCCGACCGTCGAGTATAAAGAAACCTTCATGACCAAACTGGGATCGATCTTCGGAGGACGCCGATAACGATGATCGAGTTTTTCAACAAACTCTTCGGGCGGCAAGCGTCGGGCGCGACCGCAAAAGAGCGCTTGCGTCTCGTGCTGATGTCCGACCATCTCTCGCTCGCGCCGGACATGATCGACGCAATGAAGCGCGATCTGGTCGACGTCATCTCGAAGTACGTGGAAGTCGATCGTGAAAAGATCGACGTGCACTTCGAGCACCAAGACAAAGCGCTGGCCATGCTCGCGAACATTCCGATCACGGGCGTAAGCCGCAACGGCGGCAACGGCGGCAACGGCGACGAGCAGCACGATTCAACCGTTTCCACGGACGCATCCCCTGCCATGGAAGCATCAGCCGCAACCTTTCACGGCGAAGAAATCGAAACGCCCGAAACAGCACGCCACGCGAACGAAATGGAAGCGCCAACCGCAATTCGTCATGCTGAGCCTGTCGAAGCACGGCCGAGCATCGTCGAGGCCACGCCGTTGCCACAACGTCGCCGCAAGCGCCGCAAAGGCGGTCAACACCACGGCGGAAACGCGCCGCAAACCGGTTCCGCGGCGCCGGCAACGTAAAAGGCGCCTAGTCTTCGAGCTTCCGCAGCTCATTGAGTTGCTCTCGCATGAGGCGCAAGCGTGCTTTGGTAAGGTGCACCAGTCGCACAAGTTCGCCGCGAGCGCGCGACGGTCTCCCGTCGAGCGGGACCTTGAAGTACACCTTGAACGGCGGCGCCGAAACACGTGGTTCGCTCCCCTTTGGTGAACTTCACTTCAAACAACCACGTTTCGCCATCTTTTACCGCGACGACATCGGCTGGAGCATTCGCAACACGCGCCTGCGAGTAACCTTGGTCGCTCACGAGCCAGCGGCAAAAAGCCGCCTTTGCCGGCACGTCGCTCTTGGTATTTTGGGACCAAACCGGCACATCTGCCACGCCAAAGGACTAGTGGTAGAAGCGCTGGAGAGATCGAGCGCATGATCCTCACACCGCGCGAAGCGTAATCGTGTGTTCTTTTTTGTGCGGGCGTTGAAAACCGCGCGAGAACGAGCGGCTGCGATCGCGCATGTCGACCGACTCCACGCCTTCAACATCGAAACCGGCGTCCTGCGCAAATTCGCGCGTCATTGCGGCCGCGTCGACGAGTTTGCCCGCGACTTGACTGTCGCCCATGACGAGCACGCAGAGAGCGCCCTTACGAAGAACACGCCGCATTTCGCGCAGGCTATGGCGGTATTGTGCTTCCCATTCGGCCAGCGGACGCTTGAGCGACGAGTACTCCCAACGCGACCCGATCTCCGTGTTTTGCGCTGATTTGAAATCGTAGCCCAGCACGTTCATGCGCTGCTTATGGTAGAGATAGTAGTCCATCGTGTTTGCGTACGGCGGCGAGGTTACGATGCAGTCGATGCTCGCATCCTCGAGCGGAATGCGACGGCCCGAGTCCGCGCACTGTGTGCGTACGGCACCGCGCAAGTTCCCGCGGTCGAGCAGATACTGTCTGCAAAAATGCAAACTCTCGAGAAAGATGTCGATCACATCGACGCGCCGCAGTCCCTTCTCGCGCGCGACGTAACGCGTTTCGCTGTCTTGGCGGGAAACGCGGTTGACGATGCGTGAGAGCGCAAGCCGGTACCAAATCCGTATCTCGTCACTTGCCGGTAACGTTTGTTCGAACCGCAGTATTGCCGACACCGCGCTCTGCACTCCCGGCGAAAACCAGTGGTCGCGACCCTCGAACGCGTGCAGCTTGCGGTTCGATTCCAGCATTAGTGCGCGTAACGCGAGTGCCGCGTGGCTGACGATCGACTCGGTGGCGGGGAAAAATCGGGATGACGTCTTGAGCGTGCGGAACTGTGCGATCAGCACGGCAATCGGATTGCAGTCGAAGCCGTAGACGGTTCGTTCGTCTCGCGCTGCCGCAAGAAGCGACGTGCCGCTTCCGCAAAACGGATCGAGAAACGTCTTCGCGGCCGGATCGATGAGCTGGGCGATATCGCGCTCGCGGAACGAGCACGGATACGGATGCGGAGCCGGAAGATCTACGGCTTGCGAAGGACGACGATAAAGCTGCAATTCTGGTTACTATAGAAGCGCGAGGGATACCCAAGAAGCACGAGAGAGCGCTGCTCGTTCTGATCCCACACGACGAGATCGTGCCATTTCCACCCCACGGATTGTGCCGCCATTGCGAGGTCGGAATGCATCGGAACGTACGGCGCGTGCGGCGGCAGTCGGTAATCTTTGACGATCCAGATCGCGTAGCCGTCGCGAGCGGTCACGCGCAGCAGTGAGGTCAGCAGTCCTTTGCACTGCTGCAGGAATTTATCGTACGGCAAATTCCCGAAATCGCGCGCATCGTCGGAGTACACCTTGGCGCGCGAATTGTTGGCGAGCACGATGGTGCTTTTCTTGTGGGTTCGCTGGCGGTCGCGAACCGAGCGCGCGATAAAGTCCGCGTACGGCGGAGACGTGATCGTCGCTTGCACGCTGTCCGGGGCAATCCACCCGGCGAGATCGCGAGCGTCACCGTTAATAAGCGTGGGGTACCACTCAGCGCTGCCCGCCGGGTCCTCGTCGGCAAGCCAATCCCGGGCCAAGCGGTGGAAGTCGGGATTCAGCTCGATGCCGATGGAATGCCGCTCCAGCTGCATGGCCGCGATGCAGGTCGACCCAACGCCGGCAAACGGGTCCAGAACGAGGCTGCCCCGTTTGGAGTAAATGCGAATAAGCCGCTCGGCCAGCTTGACGGGAAACACAGCGCCGTGGGCCAGGTGCCGCGCGTGCCGCGGCGAGGAAACGTCGTTCCAGACGTTGCGGCTCAGGAGCGTCCACTCGCGGGCGGTTAAGCCGTTGAACGTGCGCTCGCGCTGAAGCGCGTCTTCTGCAACTCGCTCCTCATGCATATGTGCGTCTACTGGCTCGGTACAAGCGAGTCCTCCCCCAAAGCGCGTGCTCGCTTGAAAGGGGCAAAAGGCCCATTCGGCCGATAACTGCAGTGGAATGGCCAGTATCGCGCTTCCCTACGAGACGCGGCGCTATCTGCGCAACGTCAACTGGTACCTGATCGCGGCAGCGTTTGCGCTCTCGCTGTTCGGCTTTGTCGCGATTCAGTCGGCCGACCTGCACTCCGGCGGCGCGCAGGGCGAGTACAAGAAGCAAATGATCTTCTCGCTCGTCGGCATTGCCGTGATGTACGTGTTCTCGCGCATCGACTACCGCAACTATCAGCAGTGGGCGCCGTGGCTCTACGGCATCAATCTCGTGCTGCTCGCAATCGTGCTCAAAGGCGGTCATCACGCGCTGGGCGCGCAGCGCTGGATTCCCATCGGCCCGCTCGAATTTCAGCCGTCGGAACCGGCAAAACTGATTCTTGCAATCTTCGTCGCCTGGGGATTGTGCAAGTGGCCGTTTCACCGCATTGAAGATCTCGCGCGTCCGCTTGTCGCGGTGGGCATTCCGGCGCTCTTGATCGTAAAGCAGCCGGACCTGGGCACGACGCTCGTGCTCTTGTCGATTCTCTCAACGCAACTCTTCTTCGGCTTGGAAAAAATCCAATACTTCGTGCTGTATGCGGTCGGCGTCGTTGGAACGGCGGTATTCACGGTCGGCACGAACTTCATTCTCAAACCGTTTCAGAAAGCACGGCTGCTGGTCTTTCTGAATCCCAAAGCCGATCCGCAGGGCGCCGGCTATAACCTCAATCAATCCAAGATCGCCGTCGGCAGCGGGGAATGGTTCGGCCGCGGCTTGCACCACGGCACGCAAACGCAGCTCAACTTCGTGCCGGAGCACTCGCGCGACTTCATCTTCACGGTCGTTGCGGAAGAGCTCGGCTTTATCGGAGCACTCACGCTCATCGCGCTCTACGCCGGCTTGCTGTACGGCGGCGTCCAATCGATGCTGGCGGCGCGCGACAAGTTTGGATTTCTACTGGCGGCAGGCATCGTCGGCATGTTCGCCTTTCACATCATCGTGAACGTCGGTATGACCATCGGGATCATGCCCATCACCGGAATTCCGCTTCCGTTCATGTCGTACGGCGGTTCTGCGATCATCACGAACTTCGCCGCTGTCGGCATGCTGCTCAACATTTACGCGCAGAAAGACCGCGGCATGCTGGGCAACGCCTAAACGCGCCGGTAGACGACTCCGAAATTCACGTCAGCAACCGGTTCGAAATGCGCGTGCGCATCCAGCACGCTGCGATGAACGGGCGTGTGATACAGCACGTAGCACGCGCCGGTCTCGTGCGAAGCCAACGTATCGATAATCTGCGCCAGCGTGCGCTCCCCGAACGGATTATACAAGTACACCGCGAGATCGCCCGCCGGAAAACGAAATGCCGCCGCGTCCTTGCATACGATGCGCACGTCCTTGCACACGAGCTGCGGCTGCGACCGGCGTCTGCGCACTACATTATCGCGCGCGGTTTCACACAGCGCCGCGGACACTTCCACGCCGATGACTTGCCGGAACGGCCGCATCGCGGCGAGCATGAGCACGCGTCCCATTCCCGCGCCGATGTCCACGAAGGCGAACGTGCTCATCGGTCCGGGAAGCGTTTCGAGCAGTGCGGCGCACTCCGCGACCGGCGTCGGCTCGTAATGCGTGGCATCCTCGATCGCATCGCCGATGGCATCCGGATCGAGCTCGCCCAAAAACAGCAGCGCCTCCGTGACCACGCCGTGCTGCGCGTCGAAGCGTTGCCCGCTGCGGCGTCCGGAGGTCGTGCGTCGAAAGGCGTCGTTCATCGTGAAGCGGCGGTATAAAGCAGGCGATTGGATCTGGGTTCCGCTCGGCGCGGAACACGCGGCCGTCGGCATCATTGCGCGGGCGTGCCGCTCGCGCCTGTTCGGCTACTTTTTTGCCGTTCCCGCGGCGCATGTGCCCTCGCCCGAGGAACTTACCCGTTTGCGCGCCGGCGATGCGCTCGCGGCGGTGCTTTTCGGCGGGAGGCCGATCGAACGTGCGCGCTGGTCCGTAATCGCCACGTCGCTGCCCTTCGATGCCGACGCGTGGCCGTTTCCCGCCTTCGCCTCGCGCGGCGCGTTCGCGCAGAGCTGGCAGCGCATCCGGTACGATGCTCACACGTTGCAGATCGTGGAGCGCACCGCGATAGATGCACATGCGTCGGGCATGCTTGCCGACGCGCGCTTTGCCGATGCGCACGAAGTGGAAGCGCTGCTGCGCCGCCGCATCGCCGGTGCGGACCTGCCGCGAGCCGTCAGCGTTTACGAGCTCCGCTCACCACTGCATGCGAACGCCGTGCGCGCAATCGAGAACACGGCGCGCGTGCAATTCAGTACCGCGCTGACGCCCGCCGACCTTGCGGTGCTCGCCAAGTTGATCGATGAACGTCCCGGCATCGAGCTGCGCGTCCATGGGTTTCGCCACGGATTCGATACCGCGTCGCTCGCCGCATGCGCGCGGCTGCAATCGCTTCGGCTGGACGTACACCGGCTGCAGCACGCGGAGGCGCTGCGTGGTTTGAACGGCCTGCGCACGCTGCGACTGGGCGCGATGCGCGTCGATCTGACGTTCCTCGATGCACTGCAGATGCTGGAACGCTTGGAGCTGCGCGGCACGCGCGCGCTGCTCGATCCCGTGCTGCGGCTGCGGTCGCTGCACGCTCTGCGTTTGGAAAACACGGCGCCGGTCGATTTTGGAGCGCTCGCGTCCGCAGAGTCGCTGCGCGAATTGGTGCTGGCGCATGCCGATTACGATTTGACCGGCGTGCAGGCGCTGCCCAACGTGCAGACACTGGCATTGCATGCGCTGGATGCCGCCGCGTTACCGGGTTTTGCGGGGTTGCCGAAACTGGAGCGGCTGCATCTCCATGCGCTTCGTAACCTTGTCGACCTCACGCCGATTGTGCAGGCGCCCGCGTTGCGGGAATTGCGCCTTAGCGCCATGCCGCATCTGAACGTGGAGCACTTCGCACCCTTGCAAGCGTGCGCCGGTTTGCACGATCTGCACGTGGAGGTCGGCAGCCGGCGTAAGGAGCGGGAGATCTACCGTCTCTTCGATCGTGGGTCTGTGCTGCCGCCGGCGTAGTAAGGTAAGGAACTGATAAGAGGGAAGGTCCAGCGCCCGAACGCCGGGAACCGAAGGCCTGGACCCGGACGCGGCCCCGTAGCTATGGACCGTGGCGAGGGATACGAAAAAAGAATTTTCAGAGCGCCAGAGCTCGCTAGCGTACCCGCTCGAGCGCGGCCGCCGCAGGAAATCGGAAGATTGGATGCGTGCGACGCCCTCGCGTGGTTCGTGGTTCGACAGGCTCACCATGACACGGTGAGAGACGCAGCGATTATGGCGCCTGGGCTGAAAAGGCTAGGTACCTATTGTCAACCGAGATCTTGATCTCGAGCGACCCGTGGGAGAATCGGGTCGCCATACTTGAGGACAACGTCCTCTCCGAAATTTACATCGAGCGCGAAGAAAAAGTCATCGGCTCGATCTACAAGGGAAAAGTCCAAAACGTGCTGCCCGGCATGGGCGCAAGTTTCGTCGACATCGGCCTCGGCCGCAATGCATTCCTGTACGTCGACGACATCAACAAGACGCCGCTGAACATCGGCGACGTCGAGATCACGCAAGGCCGCAGCGGCTGGACCATCAGCGAGAAGGTCAACCGCGGCGACGACGTGCTCGTGCAGATCGTCAAGGAGCCCCGGGGCCTCAAAGGCGCGCGCATCAGTACCAACATCTCCTTGCCCGGCCGGTACCTCATCCTGATGCCCACCGGCAAGTACAGCGGCGTCTCGCGCAAAATCGATTCCGCAGACGAGCGCAACCGCCTCAAAGCGGTAATGAAGCGCATCCGCCCGGAAGGCATGGCAACGGTGGTGCGCACCGCCGCCGCGGGCGTGAGCGAAGCGGAACTCATCGCGGATCTGGGCGTGCTCATCCGCATGTGGCACGGAATCCTCGAGTCGTACAAACGCGCGCCGTCCCCCTCGCTGCTCCACAAGGATATGAACCTGGTCTACAAGGCAGCGCGTGATTTCATCACGGCGGACGTCGACAAGGTGTTCATCGACAACGAGGACGAGTACAAAAAAGTCTGCTCCTTCCTGCAGCTGCTCGGGCCGCAGTATCTCGATCGCGTCGAGCACTACAATTCCGGACGTTCGCTCTTCCGCGATTACAAGATCGACGACGAGCTGCAGAAACTGATGAAGCCGAAGATCAATCTGCCGTCGGGCGGATCGATCGTCATTGAAACCACCGAAGCGCTGACGGTCATCGACGTCAACTCGGGCAAATTTACGGGCGGAAAGAATCTCGAGGATACGATCGTGAAAACGAACGTCGAGGCCGCCGCCGAAATTGCGCGTCAGGTGCGTTTGCGCGACATCGGCGGCATCATCGTGTGCGATTTCATCGACATGAACACGGAAACGTCGCGCAACAAAGTCATTACGACCCTGGAAGCGGGACTGCGCAAAGACCGCACGCGCTCGACGATCCAATCGTTCAGCAATCTGGGGCTGCTCGAATTCACGCGCAAGCGCGTCGGCAAGGATCTCGGCTCGCAGCTGCGCGGAAGCTGTCCTACCTGCGCGGGTCTAGGCACCGTGCTCTCGTCTCAATCGGTCGCAATCGATGCGTTGCGCAAAATTCGCTCGCACCAGCATGGCAATGGCCACGTGGTGCTCGTCGAATCGGCGCCCACCGTCGCGGCGCAGCTCGAGTTCTGGTACGAAGACGAATGCAAGGAACTGAGCGAACATCTGCGCGCACCGATCCACGTGCGCGTCGATCCGATGCTGCATCCGGAAAAAGTACGCGTGCGCGACGTTCCGGAGCTCAAGCTGGACGGCGCGCTGCGCGTCGGCGACGAGCATGAAGTCGAACTCTTGTCGGGACGTTTACCGAACGCGACGTCGGCGGCCGCCGTCATTCAAGGCCGCATCATCGAAGTTGAAAACGCGGCGAACATGTCGGGCCAGACGGCCCGCATCAAACTGATCGACGTCGAGCAAGATTCGGCGCTCGCCGAGCTTGCGGCCGCCGCGCCCGGCGAAAAAAAGAAACGCCGCCGTCGCGGACGCGGCAAAGGCGATCTTACGCCCGCAGAGCAGGCGCAGCAGCTGCGCGAACTGGCCGAAGAAGCGGCCAAGTTCGGTACGTCGCGCCCGCCGATCGGCATCACGACGATCACCGAAGAAGAGGAACGCGAAGACAAGGCGGTCGTTGCCGAAGAGAAGGCCGAGCGTACGCCGGAGGCGATCGTCATTGCTGAGGGCGAGATCCGCGACGGCGACGGCCGTCATCGCCGGCGCCGCCGGCGCCGCGGCCGCGGCGGACGCGGAGGCCACGAATTCGTGCAGGCCGCTCAGGCCGGCATTTCGCCCGAGAGCGCGCAAGCGCAAATGGACACCGACGGCGAGGCGGAGACCGAGGCCGAAGACGTGCAAACCGCGCCTCAAGGACATGAAGGCGAGGGCGGCGGACGCCGCCGCCGCCGTCGTCGCCGCCGTCGACGTGGACATGGCGGTGCGTTCGAAGGCGTGCAGCCGCAGACACCGGGCGCGGTACCGGACCGGCATATCTTCCGCGTGGGCGCCGACGGCAGCGCCGAGCCCACCGGTCAGACCGCTCCGCGCGAGCCCGTGCGCGCCATAGCGCCATGGAATCGCAAACCGCAACCCCCGGCCGTCGAGGCTCCGCCGCCGCACTTACGTGCGCCTGAAGAGCACGCGAAGCCGACCAAACCGGCGCGCCGCCGTCGCGGAACGGTTACAGCCGAACCCGCCGCGGCTACGGGCGGCGAGCTCGCATCGTCACGGACCGCAGCGTTACCCGCGCCGCAACCCGAGACGCCGAAGCGTTCGCGCAAAAAAGCCGCCGACGCCGCAGGTGCAGCCGAAGCTGCGAGCCAGCCCGCGAAGCGGAGCGTGCCGAAGGGCCGCAAGAAAGCCGACGCATCGGAGATAGAGGCGCCGGTCAAACGAACCACGCGTTCGCGCAAAAGCGCGGACGAACAAACTGCCGCGGCGCCCGCGGTAAAAAAGACCCGCGCAACGCGTAAGACGAGCGCCGCCAAGACGACGACGCGTAAGAAAAAGACGACGGAGTCTTAGGTCCGCACGACTTCAGCGATGAGAGCATCCGGCGCATATCCGGCGCCGGATGCGCATGCTGCTTCGAAAACCGTTAGGCCGAGCCGGTCGCGAACGCGTTCCATGCGCCGTTCGTAATGACGCGCGGCGCTCGGCAATCGCGGGACCGCTTCGCGCTCCCGATAAACGTTTAAATAGCCGGCAATGCGCGCAGCCAGCTCGTCGCGGTGTAAATCAGCAGCGAGATAGAGCCCGACTTCCAGAAGCAGCGCCGCGTATTCACGGTGCGGATGTTCTTGCAAGATCGCTTGCGCGTTGCGAAGCGCGGCCGCAGCGCGCTCCCACTCCTGACGCTCGGTGCGGTAGTGCGCGATGCTCGTGAGTTGCCACGCTTGTGCGGCGGCGTTGTTGAGACGCTCGAATACCGCGAGCGATTCCTGCGCGTACGTGAGCGCCGTTTCGTAATCGCCCAGTTGCCCCGCGATCTCGCCGAGGTTCGCGAGGACGATACCGATGTTCACGGACAGGCCGAGTTCCCGGAAAATGTCCAGCGCTTCCAAAAAATTGGCGCGCGCGGTATCGAAGTCGAGATGCAGATCGGCCGCCGCCGCGCCTTCGTTCATCAGCACGACGCCGACACCGCGGCGGTCGCCCGCCGCACGATGATGTTCGAGGGCGGCGGCATACCACTGGCCGGCCGCTTCCGCATTACCTAAGTGCTTCTCCGCATTACCGAGCGCATTAGACGCGCGCCCCATCTTCACGCGATCTTCTCCGGTCTGCGCGATGGCCAGCATTTCGAGCGCGTAGTCGCGCAGTGCGGTGAAGTCGCCGTCGCTATGCGCCGCGAGCGCCGCCGCATAAAGCAGCTCGTCGCGTCGATCGTCGCCCGGCGGCGCATTGCCGAGCGCGCGCTCGATCCACCCTCGCGCTTCGCGCGTGCGTCCGGAGTCGGCCCACCAGTTTCGAAGCGCCAACACCAGCCCGAAGGCGGTACCGCGTTGCGCGTCGTCGGCAAAGCTGCGCTCGAGCGCGATGCGGAACTCCGGCCATTCACGCGAAGCGGTGAGCAGCGCGCGTTCGGCTCCTTCGCGTTCGAGCTGCGCGCTGAGCCGCTGCGCAAACGCGAGGTAGTATTCCGCATGGCGTGCGTGCATGACGCGCTCTTCGCCGCGTTCCCGGAGGCGCTGCCCGGCGAATGCGCGCGTCGATTCCAGCAGCACGAAGCGCTCTTCACCGTCGAAATGTACGCCCGCCGCCAAATACTTCTCGACGATTTCGTCGAACGCAGCGGCGGCTTCGCCCGGCCGCAGCGGCGCAAAACCGCAAATGTCGCGCGCCGCGTCGGCGTCAAACGTCCGCGCGAACACGCTCAAGCGCTCGAACAGCCGCTGCGCGCGTTCGTCGAGCAATTCGTAGCTCCACGCGATCGTCGCTTCAAGCGTCCGGTGGCGGCCGGGAAGCGTGCGCTGCGAGCTGACCAGCACGTTGAAGCGGTCACGGAGTGCAGCGGCAAGCTGCGCGGGAGAGAGCGTCTTCACGCGCGGCGCGGCCAATTCGATGGCGAGCGGCAGATCGTCGAGACGGTCGCACACCTCGCGGATCTGTTCGCGTTCCTGCGCGTCGAAGATGATGCCGGGGAACGCGGCGGCAGCGCGCGCGCAAAACAGCGCCTCGGCGTCCTCGCGCGTGAGCGGACTCAAGTGGAAGACGCGTTCTTGTGAAAGCTTGAGCGCCTCGCGGCTCGTCGTCAAAATGGTTGCGCGCGGCGCGTGCACCAGGAGCTCTTCGCAGAGCGCTGCAACATCCGGCGCGATCTGCTCGCAATTGTCGAGCACGACCAAGCAGTGTTTGTGTGCGAAATATTGCACCACCGCATCGCGCGGATTACGGTGGGTACTGTGGCGGCGCCCAAGGACGCCGGTCAGCGCGGCATCAAGGTCCGCGCGATCGCGCGCGAGGCTCAAATCGAAAAACCACGCGCCGTGGACGTAGGCCTGCATCAGCTGCTGAGCCACTTGCAGCGCGCAGTGCGTCTTGCCGACGCCGCCCGGTCCGACAACCGTCGTAAGCCGCGAGATCGCCAAACTGCGAGCCAGCGCGTCAAGCTCGATCGTGCGGCCGACGGTCGTCGTGGCGAAGGCGGGCAAGTTGCCGCTTACCTGCGGGTCCTCGTCTATTTGCTGCGGCGTCTCGAGTACCGAGCGGTTGCGCCCGCACGTCTTTGCCGCGTACAGCGCACGATCGGCGCGCCGCAGCAGCGGGCGCGGATCTTCTGCGACGGCTTCGGAGCACGCAACGCCGAAGCTTGCGGTTACGATTCCTTCAGGGTTTTGCGCGTGCGGAATCTGCAACGCGTGGACGGCCTTGCGCATGCGTTCGGCAATGCCGAGCGCCGCGGTCGGCGGAACGTCGGAGAGCACGGCGACGAATTCTTCACCGCCGTAGCGTGCGAAAAGATCGGTGCTGCGTGAAACGCAGCTGCGCGCGGCCTGAGCGACTTGCGCCAGGCACGAATCGCCCGCAACGTGGCCGTACGTATCGTTGAATGTTTTGAACCGGTCGATATCCATCAGGATGACGCCGACCGTGCCGCCCATGCGACGCGCGCGATTCCATTCCAGATGCAAACGCTCGTCGAATAGGCGCCGCGTCGCCGTACCGGTTACGGGGTCGATCGTGGCGACCGCCTCGGCACGCTCTTTTTGCGAGCGCATGAATTCTGCCTGAACGCCGACTGCTACGTAGAGCGCGCACGTCTCCAAAAGCTGCAAGTCGTGTTCGTCGTAGGCGCCGGGCCGATCGCTTTGTACCGATAGCACGCCGATCGGACGCGATCCGAACCGCAGCGGGACGAAGATCGCGCTTGCCGTGTCTTCCTCATTTGCGCCGGGTATTTGGAGCGGCACTTGCACCTGCGGCAGATCGCCGGGACCACGCATGAGCAGCGATTCGCCCGTGTGCATCACGCGGAAGGTTTGCGATTCGGGCCGGATCGGCACGCCCGCTTCGCGGATCGTAACGCCGTGATCGTAGGCGAACTCGATGTGAACGCCGCGGTCGGATTCGAGCGCGATAAAAACTACGGAGGCATCGACGAATTGCGCCAGCAGGACGCAAAACCGCTCGAAGAGATCCGAAAGCGGCCCTCCTAGCGATAGGAGCTCGGCGGTTTGCCGGACCAGTTCGCTGTCGCGCCGGCCGGCCGTCCGTTCCATAGTTTCATCACTATTCGGAGGGGGCGGCTGCGGCACTTCTGCGTCTTTTGGCCTATCTTTCGGGCTTACTGTCCGCCGCCGGACGATCCGGCGCCATCGCTGTGCGCGATTTTGTCATTGAGGAACTGCAGAGCCCGCTGCAACTGCGCGTCGTGCGTCGGATCGCCGTAGCGTGGTCCCTTGTTCTCATCGACGATGATGTCCGGGGCGATGCCCAAGTGGTTGATGTCGCGGTTGTGCGGAGTCAGATAGCGCGCATCGGTGATTTTGATCGCGCTTCCGTCGGGCAACGGGAGAATCTCTTGCACGACGCCCTTACCGAACGTGCGCGTGCCGATGATGGTGCCCACGCCGCTGTCTTGAATAGCGCCGGAGGTAATCTCCGAGGCGGACGCCGTGTGCCCGTTTACGAGCACGGCAAGCGGCAACGGTGCAATCGCGGTATTTTCCGCTTCGTACGTCGTCACGTTCGAGGCGCGCGATTCCACGGAAACGATTGGACCGGATGCAATGAACTTCGAACTCACGTCGAGCGCCGCTTCCAAATATCCGCCGCCGTTGTCACGCAGGTCCATGACGATGGCGCGCGCCCCGTCCTGCTGCAGGCGATCCAGAGCCTGCGTCAATTCGGAGCCGGTATCGCGGCCGAACACCGTCAATTCGACGTAGCCGATTTTGCCGGGCAGCATTTTTTCGTAAACGGAGAGCTGGTGGATTTCGGCGCGCGTGATCGCTATCGGTTGCGCGAGCGTCTTGCCGTCGCGTTCGATCGTCAGCTGCACCTGCGTGCCGGCCTTACCGCGAAGCCTCGATGAGGCTTGGTCGAGCGTCAGGCCTTTGGTGGAGGAGCCGTCGATAGCCGTAATGACGTCGTCTTGCTGCACGCCCGCTTTATCGGCGGGGCCATCCGGCACGACGTTGCTCACGTCGATGTACTTCGTGTCGGGATCCTGTTGGATAACGATGCCCGTGCCGGCGAAGGTCGTTCCGTCCAGTCCTTGGTTCAACGCCGCGTACTCTTTGGGCGAAAGAAAGACGGTGTATTTATCGTGCACGGACTTGAGCATGCCGCTGATCGCCGCATACGCAAGCAGGTGCGGACTGATTTTGCCGTGCGCCAGGCGCGCGGCTACGTCGACCTCGTGTCCCACCGCACGCGCGGTGCTCGAGACGCTCTCGCCCGCAAAGATCGGCGGCAGCGAGCCCTTCACGCGGGCCGCTTTCAAGTCCGCGGCGATTTCCGACCGCGCCCCGTCGACGATTGACTGTGCATCGGTCTTTTGATAGAAATCCGAGCGCAGCTTATCGTAGCTGAACTGAATCTCGGTCGCATCCAGCGGCGAGAGGGCCGTCGATGCGGCGGCGGATCCGCTCGCGGGCACTTGAACGGCCGAAAGCAGCAGAGCGGCGGCAGCCGCGAGAACGGTTAATCGCTTCATGATTCCTACTAACGTATGAGACGTTTCAAAAATGCCTTTGCGGCAGCAAGTTGCTTGTCTTTCGGGGTGTCGATGTACGAAAGGTCGGGGTTCTGCGGCACGGTGATGTCCGGCTCGATGCCCTTGTGCTGGATGTCGCGCCCGCTCGGCGTCACATAGCGCTGCGTCGTAATTTTGAGCGCTCCGCCGTTGGGGAGCGAGAAGATGCCTTGCACGACGCCCTTACCGAACGTCTTGGTTCCGAGCAGCGTAGCAATTTTGTAGTCCTGCAGCGCGCCCGAGGTGATCTCCGATGCGCTTGCGGTGTACGCGTTGACGAGCACGACGACGGGCGTGATGCCGGAAATAACGTTGCCGTTCGCATACTGCGAATCTTTGTCGCCGTCGCGATCGATCTCCGTGACGATCGTGCCGTGGTATTCGCCGTAGCCTTTCGGAATGAAGAGGCTCGAAATATCGACCGCGGCATTGAGCAATCCACCGCCGTTATCGCGCAGATCGAGGATGGTGGCCTTTGCGCCGTGCGCTTTGCCCTGCAGCAGCGCTTTGCGAACCTCGCTTGCCGAGGTTTCGCCGAAGTCCGTCAGGCGAATGTATTCGATCTTGTCCTTCTTGAGATACTCCGCATGCACGGTCGGCACGTGAATGATCTCGCGCGTGATGCGGTACTCGTGCGGCGTCGTTTTCTTATAGGGGTGCGTGGTGATGGTCACGACCGTCCCCTCGGGCCCGCGAATCAGCCGCTCGACGCGATCGAGCGCCATGCCGCGTACCGGTTGCCCGTTGATCGATTGCACGACTTCGTTGCCCTGCATGCCGGCGCGCGCGGCGGGAAGGCCTTCGATCGGCTGCACGACCACTTGTCCTTGCAGTTGATAGATGAACACGCCGATGCCGCCGAAATCGCCGCCGTTCAGTTCTTCGTTGAGCGCGCGGATTTGATCCGGCGAAAGATAGACGGTGTACGGATCGCGCAGCGATCCGAGCATGCCGCTGAGCGCAGCTTGCGTGAGTTGATCGCGTCCGCCGCTGCCGAGATACGCGGCATAGTGATCTTCCGCGTACGCGAGCTGACCGTCGAGGGCGTGCAAATCGCTTGCGGCGTCGCCGTTGGCTTGCGGCTTCGGCAATGCGGGCGCCACGCTGACGTGTTTGGCTTTGAGTGCGCCGCGCAGGTACGCTTGCAATCCGTCGTGTTCGCCGGTCACCAGCGTGCGGGAATCGACGGGCTTATAATACGAACGCTCGACTTGGCGGTATGCCAGACCGACGAGTTGCTGATCGACAACCTCGGGCCCCAGGACCGTGCCGATATTGACGGATGCTATCTGGCCGGTTTCGTCGCCGTCATTTTGGTTCGGGGACGCCGCCACGGACGTCGAGCGTTGAAGGCGGAAGCCGCCAATGTAAAACGTGCCCGCGGCGACGAGCGCGACGAGAACGAGAGCGGCGAGCAGCCAGCTGATTGCGCGAGACACGTTGAGCGAGCGTTCCTTCTACAATACGGAGGTTTTAAGTCGAGCTACGTACCCGCTTAGTACCCACATTGCGCCTTGGCAGTTTCGAGCCTAGTGCAGGTAAGCGGCGGGGTCGACCGCTTTGCCGTTGATGCGCACCTCAAAATGTAAGTGCGGACCCGTAGAGGCGCCTGTGGAACCGACGGCGCCAATCGCTTGGCCCTTCTGCACCTGCTGGCCCACCGAGACGAAGATTTGCGAGCAGTGGCCATACCCGGTCGCCATGCCGCCGCCGTGGTCGATGAGGATATAGTTGCCGTAGCCGCCGTACCACCCGGCCGATATCACCGTGCCCGAGGCTGCGGCGGTGATCGTCGTGCCCATCGGTGCGGCGATGTCCAAGCCCTGATGGAACTCCATGCCGCCCCCGAACGGGTTGCGGCGGTAGCCGAACGGCGAGGTGATGGTGCCCGAGACCGGCCACGCCAATGCGCCGGGCGCGCTGGTCGTCCCGACGATGCCGGCCGCGCGCCGCGCGGCCTCCCGTTGGGCTTCCAGTTCGCGCTGGCGTTCCACGATGAGGGCCTCGAGTTGCGCCTCTTGGCTTGCCGAGAGGTCTTCCATCTGCGCGACTTCGCTCGCCACGTGGCGCCGCTGCGCGTCGGCGACGGCGACGAGATTCGAACGCTCCTGACCGAGAATGTCGAGTTGGTTGCGCGCGCGCTGCTGCGCTTGCTCCTGCGCCGTGAGCTCGGCTTGCGTGGACTCGAGACTGCGCTGTGCCGACGAGACCTTCGCTTCGGCGGCTTTGCGCTGCGCGACCGCGCGCGCATTCGCGGCGATCAAGAGCCGCAGATCTTCCCAGCGCTCGACAAAATCCGTGAACGATTTGGAGGCGAGCAGCACGCTCACATAGCCCAAATCGCCATGCTCGTACACGTCGACCAGCCGGTGTTTGAGCATGTCGTCGTGCAGTTTGAGCGTTTTCTGCGCCGCTTGGAGCTGAATGCCGTTCCACCACAGTTTGCGCTGCATGCTGCGTTCTTGCGCGGCAAGGTCGTCCAGGTGCGCGTTGACGCCGGCGATGGCGTTGTTGGTTTGGTCGAGCTGCGCCTGCAAATTATTGACGCGCACCGTCGCTTCGTGCAACTCGCCGCGCTTTTGATCGAGCTGCCGGTGAACAGCCTGGGCTTTGCGCCGCTGCGCTTCAATGCGCTGGCTGAGCGTCGAAGGCATCGCGGACGGTGGAAGCATCGTCGCAAGCAACAATGCGGCAGCAGCGCAGCGCAGAACACTCTTCATTTTTTTCTCTTGTCCTTCACGTAGACCGATCCGCCGATCGATTTGGCGTACCGTTTGAGTTCGGCAGCGGCTTCGCCGATCTGCGCGTAGTTCTCGAGCGGACGCTGTTCGTTGGAAATGATGGCGATGGAGAGCGACATAATCGGAAAGCGGTTGAGCGTGCCGCGGCGGTCGCGCGTCTCGATGTAGCCTTGGCGCAAGTCTTGCGCGTTGTACAGTTTGCGGATGTCGCGATCGAACATGTCGATGATCTCGCGCGCGATTTCTTCGGCACGTTCGGGAAGCGTCACGATGAGAAAGTCGTCGCCACCGATATGGCCGACGAAATCCTGCGCCGTGCCGCGTCTGCGGATAACGTCGACGGCGCTGGAGGCAACGAGCTGGATCGCTTCGTCGCCGTGCGTGAATCCGTAGACGTCGTTGAACGCTTTGAAATTGTCCAGATCCAAATACAGGACTGCAAAAGGCGACGCGGTCTCGATGCGCCGCCGCAGCTCCGCTTCGATGGCGAGATTGCCCGGCAGGCGCGTGAGGGGCGAGAGCGATGAATCGACTTCGACGCGGCGGATCTTCGCTTTGACGCGCGCCAGGAGCTCTTGCGGACCGAAGGGCTTGGTGATGTAGTCGTCGGCGCCGGCTTCGAAACCGGCGAGCTTGTCTTCCACTTCCGATTTGGCCGTCAGCATGATGATCGGCACGTGCGTGTTGGACGGATGGCGCCGGATGCGGCGCGCTACCTCGTAGCCGTCCATGACCGGCATCATCACGTCCAGCACGATGAGATCGGGCTGCATGGAATCCAGCAGCCGCAGCGCATCCTCGCCGTTGGCCGCGGTTGTGACGTCGTAACCGGCCAGCTCCAAGTTCGTTTGAATGATCTTGCGCAGGTTGCGGTCGTCGTCGACCACGAGAATGTGTTTGCCGGACGTTTCCTCGAATTGCTTCATCGCACCGGCAGCCTCAAGGTAAACGTGGTGCCCGCGCCGGGTTCGCTGCGCACGTCGATGGTGCCGCCGTGCGCGCGTACGAGCGCGTGCACGATGTACAGACCCAAACCGCTTCCGCCGATGCCCTGCGTTTGCGGGCTGTCAACGCGATAGAAGCGGTCGAAAATATACGGCACGTCCGCCTCTGAGATGCCGACGCCGCGGTCGCGCAGCGTGACGACCGTTTGATCCGGCGCTGCTTCCGCGCTGATGTCGATGGCACCGCCGCCCGGCGAGTACTTGAACGCGTTTTCAAGCAGATTGCGAAAAATGTCACGCAGACGATCCGGGTCGCCCGAAATCGATACTTGCCCGTACTTGCGCTCGATTGGGTGCGCGACCGGATCGTGAAGTAACTCGTGAAGCGCTGCGTCGATGACCGAATCCAGCGTCACGGCGATGCGCCGCCGCAGCATTTGCCCCGAATCGACGCGCGTCACGAGCAGCATATCGTCGATCAAGCGCGAGAGGCGGTCGGCTTGCTGTTCCACCACGGCTAAGAATTCGTCACGGTGCGATTCGTACAGCGCCGGATTGCTCCGCAGCGTCGCCGTGTACGCTTTGATTGCCGCAAGCGGCGTCTTCAGCTCGTGCGACACGGTGCTGACTAGCTCGTTCTTGAGCTGTTCGATTTCTTCGACGCGCTGCTTGGGGGAAAACGCGACGATCCAGCCGTCGATATCGCTTCCGCGACGCAGCGCGACGGAGCGCGCCCGCACGCGTACCGGTTCGCCGGCAGAGTCGCGCAGGACGAGCGCGTGCGTTTGCGCCTCTTGTGCATGCGTGCAGATTGCGGACGCGTTCTTCTCGTGCAGAATGGTTCCGATATGCGCGCCGACGACGCTCTCGGCGGAAAGGCCGAGCAGCGATTGGGCGGCGGGCGAGAAACGGACGATCCGTTCCTCTTCGTCGATATGCAGGATGCCTTCGGAAGCGACCTGTGTCACCGCGGCAAAGAGAGCTTTGACGGCGAGCAGTTCGTCGAGAAGTTCGCGGTTTACGTCCGCAGGTAGCGTCCGACTGCTATCCACGAGGCAACCACTCCGACCGCTGCTCCCACACCCACCAGCTGCAGCACCAGCGTCGAGAGATCGACCTGGGTCGCGCCGATCTGCAGCCACGGCAATGCGGTTGCGAGTTTTGGCACCAATGCAGCGCGCGCGACCGCCAACACCACGATGGCGAGCAATGCGCCGAGTGCGCCGTCGATGACGCCTTCACAGATGAACGGCATGCGGATGTACATGTTCGTGGCG